>CAZFRV010000215.1:0-6525 GCA_964521445.1 uncultured Acidobacteriaceae bacterium | reverse complement strand
TGGATCGCGCCGGCCGAACGCATCTTCCGGTTTGGTCAGGGCGCTGACCATCACCCGTTGCACCGCGTTGGGCTGCCCCAGAATGTGTTGCACGATGTGTAGAGGCGCCACAATCGCCCGATCTTCCGCGCCGCCGCTGTTCAGAATGCCGCTCACGCGCAGCTTCTTGCCCGCGACTTCGATGGTGTCACCGATTGCCAGCGCGGACTGTACCGCCAGCTTGCTTCCGGCGAGAACTTGCGGCTCATCCTGAGGCCAAGCCGCGTAGTCCGGGGGCCACTCGCCATCGACCTGCCACCAACGGTTCACCGTACGCACACCTGTCGTGAAGCTCTCTTTGCCGTAGCTGAAGGGTTGGGCAAAGTAAGTGCCAATCAACTCGGCATCGAACTGGTGGCCGTCTTTGGTGAAGGATCGGCGGTCATTCAAGAACGGCGCGAAGCCGACAATGTTGTGCCCCCAGAACACGCCTTTCATCTTCGGCAAGTCCGACTCATGGATGACAGCACCCTCGCTGGCGGGTTTCAGATCCACCCCGCCGAAATTGACGTCGAGTGTGTCTTCGATCGGAGTCACCAGCAGGTTGGCGCCGGTGGAACGCAACTCTTCGCTGACCTTGTCGCCGATCCCGGCGCCCACCGCGATCATGGCCGTGGCGATGCTCATCCCCAGGGCAATGGCCAGCAACGCGACTACCTTGCGCCGCTTCTGCCGCCGAAATGATTCGAAGAGTAGCCGGAAAAACATTTTAGTGTGAGAATTGCCCGGCCTGTGGCGCCAGGTCAGTGATGCTGATCACAACCGAATCGCCCTGTTGGCTGGACGCAAGAGGAATAGGATTGCAGCCTCCGGGCTGGCCCACGCTCTGCGGGTTGATGGGGGCAGAGCAGTTCTTGCAGATGAGGCCGTTCGAACCCTTGTAGAACCCGACCCCGCCGCAAATCTGGCAGGCGTCAAAAACCGCGGCTACAGTGCCGTCGGGCTTGCGATAGAGGAGAAAGCGCACCGGGACGCCGTTGACAGCCACGGCGTAGCGCTTCAGTTCACCTTCGGCCAGACCCTGGGTGGAGATCACGATATGGCCGCTCGTATCCGGGCTTAGCCCGGCGGCCTGCGAAAGCGGCGGCGGGCTTTCCGCATAGACGAACTCCGCCGTGATTCCGATGATGAATACAAAGGCAGTGACGCACACCAAGGTGGCCCACAAGCGTTCGCGGCGAGCGGTCCACTCACGCTTACGCTGCTCAGCGGCGGACGGCGGGGTGGTCTTGTCCGGCTGCCGGCGCCGGTATTCGAGCATCACCATGAGAGCCACGAGCGCCAGCATGGTGACAGGGAAGAAATAGGGATTGCGCACGATGGGGCCGATCAGCGCCATCTCTTGCTTGGTGGAGTGGAGCACGCCGGACTCGGAAAGCTCGTGAAAGCCGGAGATCACCAGCTGGGCCGCCACGAACAACAGAATTACCGTCGTTACGCGGAAGAAGCGGCGCAGATCGATGCGTACGCTGCCCTTCACGAACATCACGCCGAAAACCACGGCAAGGGCTACGCCGATCAGGGTTCCCAGGAAACTCATCAGTTCGCTGGAATTGAGTGACACACCGGCCAGGATCCCCACCGTCTCCGCGCCTTCGCGGAACACCATGAGGAAAATGAAAGCGAACAGACCCCATTGCGATCCGGCGCCGGCCAGAGATCCCACTCTGCCTTCAATCTCGCCTTTGAGCTTGCGCGCGGTGCGCATCATGAAGACGATCATGCCGACCACCAGCACCGCGGCTACCAGCATGATCCAGCCTTCCAGTTTGTCCTGATTAATGCTGTTCTGAAAGTAAGAAAGGGCAACGCCGGCGGCAACACTGGCCGTAAAGGCCGCCGCCAGCGCCCAATACACGGTGCGGCGCAGGTCGGGGCGCCCGATCTTGGCCAGGTAGACCAGGGCAATACCGACAATCAGGGCGGCCTCAACGCCTTCGCGCAGGGTGACAACTAGAGCCTGGAACATAGGTCAAAGTTGAAAATGAATTTCAATTTCAATTTCAATTAGGATTGTACGCAGCAGGAAAAACCCCGTCAACAAATTGAAAACAGCTGCCCGCGCCGCGCACTCTTGCTTCTGCAACTGAGTCTAAGAATCCTATTAAGTCTCGTCTGGATTTCGAGGTCTCGCCCTCAAACGCTGGCACATTCCGAGTGGGTCAAGACATGATCATGAGACTAGAGGTCGCAGAAACCGACTTCCCAGTCTGCGGCAGCGCATCCTTTCCTGACGGAGCTGCTTCCAAGCGAAACGGAGCTGTTTGCGCGTGCCCCAGATTACGATTGCCAGGTCCGTGCGAGAGATGACAGAGCTGCGGTCTCTGTGGCAGTCGCTCTGCCGGAGTGAAACGTCTACGGTTTTCCAGGACTTCCACTGGAACCTGCTGGCCCTCACGATGTTCGCCGGCAGGGAAGAGCCCTTCATCGTTTGCGCCCGGGCGTCCTGCGGCGTGGCCATCATCCCAACCGTGCTGCGGCGCAGCGATGACACTCTGCGCCTGCTGGGCGAGGAGCTGTTCGACTATCGCGGCTTTCTTCACCAAGGCGACGAAGAAGTTCTGGCCTGCGCCCTAGCCCGGTTGGCACCGCTCGGCCGCCGGCTCGAAGTCGTTGCCATGCGCGAGCCCCTCCAGTCGGGTATTGATTTGCCGCTGCAGCCTTTTTCAGCCGCACCAGCCGTCCTCGCTGGGGATATCGCTGCAGACGCTTTTAGCGCAGCGCATGTCCGGCTGGCCCGCAATCTACGGCGGCTGGAGCGACTGGGATACAGGCTCAGGACCCATCGCGGCGACAATTCGCGCCTGGTCCGAGATATTTATCAGCGAAAGGCCGCTCAGGCGCCAGGCAGTCTTTTTGAAGACCCGCTCCGCATTCAGTTTCTGATCAACGCCGGCTTATTCCATCCCGCGACGTTCGAGATTTTTACCCTGGAGAGTGGCGCGAGCCTGGGGGCCGCGCTCGTGACCTTGCGCGACGGCTCCAGCCGCCGCTTTTATACGGGCTGGTTCGATCCCACTCTGGACAAGCACTCGCCGTCCCTGGCGTTGATCTACGAAGTGACCCGCCAGTCGCTGGCCGGGGGACTGGACTGCGACTACATGACCGGCGAGCAACCATACAAGCTGAGGCTGGCGACGCGTAGCGTGCCTCTCTACCGGCTCTGCGCCATACCCACGCAGCTCGCCGAGCTATCCTCCCTGGCGGCGCCGGAGATGCACGCGGCGAGTTGATCTGGCGCGAACATCCGCGCTTCAGGAACGTTCATTTCCGCTTTTCGCCGGCCGGCAAAACCTAGAGTTGTTTCACGTACTTCTTGGCTTCGGCGAGGTGGGGGAACAACTTCTCCTCCTCCTGGAAGGCCCGGGAATGGACGCACCGCCGGCTGCCGCTCATCCGCACCGGATGACGAAGGTGCAGCAGCTCGTGAAACACCAGGTACTCGATGGCGAAGCGGGGCACGCCGGGACGGTCAAAGATCCGGCTCACCACGATGGTATTGTGCGCCGGGTCGTAGTGGCCCAAACGCTGGCGAGAACGGGTTTTGCTCCAGGTCATCCGCGGCCGCGCCATGAGCCCGTGAAAGAAACGACGGTTGAGGTCGTCAAAGATCTCTTCCAGGTGATAGTGCTCGCCGTCAGCTCCGGCGACATGTTTGCGCCCGCGCACTTGCCGGATCAAATGGGTCTTGGCCAACATAGCCTCTGTGCCGGCGAATTTCCGGTAACGCGCCGCAAGATGCGCGTCGATCGGCTCGCGGTAGAGCTTGGCCAGAAGAATATGCGTGATGGCATGGAGCACGGGTTCGGGTGCGCCCTCGAGCAGGTCGGAAAGGCGGAGAAACAGGCGTCCCCGGCGCAGCCGGATGGTGTTGTTGAGATTCGCAAACGCGAAGAAGCGGACCTCGAACTCAGGCAGCGGCGCCTGCGGACGAAGCTCAAAAAAAGCCTGTTTGAAAATCCTGGCGAGCCTTGGGGTCATGTTGCATGCCCGGCGGCAGGAAGAAAATGGCCAGTCTCAGGCCCTTCCTGTTGTGCCTGGGTCAAAACTGTAGCTCCCTCCAATCACTTCTTCTTACCGGGTCTGTCATCCAAAACCTGCGTTTCCGAATACTCGCGCGCCATGTCGGCGGTTGATTTCAGCGAGTCGTCGGCGTCCTGGAAGACAAACCGGTAGTCCGCCGACTCACGTCTTGTCTGCGGATCGGTATCCATGGCCGACTTCAAGGCTCTTAGCTTGGCATCCCAGGCGTCGCAGGCAGCGATCACCTCCTTCAGCCCCTTGTGGAAGTCCTTGCGGTCGTCTTTCGTCATGGGACGGCCCTCAAACTGGTCGAGATTGCTGTTGATCTCGTCCAGCAAAGCCGTGAAGTCTTCGAGGAGATCATGAATCTTCCGCCCGCGTCCGTCGGCCTGCTTGGGATCGGTGCGCAACTGCTCGATGGCATCCAGCCGTGCGTCGGTGAACTTGATGTACAGCTTGAGGCGCTTGTAAGGCTCCTGAGCTACGTCACGAAGCTGATCGGCTTCGGCGTCGGTGAGCGGATCGCGCCTGCGAGCGCCGGCGATGGCGCCAACCAGCAAAAGCAAAACCAGGACTTTTTTGGCCGCGGTCACTTGTTGTCCTTCTTCTTGGGTGCGAACATGGAATCCAAAAGCTCCTGGCGAAACTGAGCCAGCTTTTTTTCGACGTCGTCCAGCGCCGGCCGGTCTTCCGCGGCCAAAGTCCGCTTCACGTCTTCCAGATGCCGCTGCGTCTGGCGCAGTAAGATTTCGACTTGCTTGCGATCGTCGCGGGCGTTGAGAGCGATGTCATGCGCCTTGGTGGCGTACTGCAAGATCTCCTGCACCGTGGCCAGGCCTTGCACCGAATTTGCCGACGAGAACTGCTGGTCGGCCACGGCCACGAGCTTTTCCGCCAATTGAGCGTAGAGCTTGCCCTGCTGTCCACCCTGCGCTTTCTCCGCGTCGGCTTTCAGCTTGTCCAATTCGTTCTGCGCGGACGGAGGCAGGCTCATCAGGAGCGAGAACAGAATCAGCAACCGCGTGCCCATGCTAAACCTCTGACCTAGTGTTCGATGGCCTTGAGACGATGGCGCGCCTGAAACTCCTGGTCGGGCGATTTTCCCCCGGAAGCCGCCAGAAAGAGTTTATAGTTTTCCGCCGCCGGTTTGACAGCCCCCAGGCTGTCGTAAGATACCGCCCGTATCCAATAGGTTCCCGCCGTCTCCCCACGCAATTTGGCCCGCGCATCCAAAACACGGATGGAGAGTTCGTAGTGTTTGTTCTGCTGCGCGGCGTAGGCCAGATCGAGGTAAGCGTCGACCAGATTGGGCTTGAGCTGGACGGCCTTCAGCAACTCCGCCTCCGCTTCCGCGTACTTGAGCTGATGCAGCAGAGCGAGTCCCAGGTCGTAGTGCAGTTGCGGGTCCCGTTGGTTGGCGGCGAGAGCCTGTTGCAACAGCGGGGCGGCTTCCGCGTATTGCTTGTTGTCGAGATACAGCTCCCCAAGCTCCTGATTCACGCTGGCGCTCGCGGCGGACCCAGCCAAGGGCTTAAGGATTGCCGCAGCTTCGTCTTTCTTGCCTTCTGTGGCCAGCAGGCGCGCCAACTGAACCGAAGCCTGCGGGTCTTGCGGATTCTGGGCAGCGTACTTGCGAAGCCAGGTTTCGGCGTCGGCGTAACGCTTCTGTGCCCGCAGCAAATCGATCAGCTTGGCCATGCCCGCAGCATTTCCGGATTCGGCGGCTTTGCGGTAGTGCTGCTCGGCGTTCGCCAAGTCGCCGGCCTTTTCAAGAAGGCTCCCGGCCCGGACCGCAATCAAGAGATCAGCGGAAAGATCGAGTTCAACGGCTTTGTCGTAGGCGGCGGCAGCGCCTTTGGGATCGCTACCTTCTTCCTCCATGGTCTGGGCGAGCGAGAGCCAGGCCCGCGCGATCGCCTGCGATCCGCCGGTGGAAGGCTTCAGGTCGACAGCGTGTTTGAGCACCTGGATCGCCGCGCTGCGTTTGCCGGACCGCGCCAGATCGACTCCGAGGTTCAAATTGGCTTCGAACCAGTCTGGGGCCAGGTCCACGGCGCTTTGATAAGAGGCGACGGCGTCGGCGGTCTTTCCCTGATGGCTCTGGGCGAAGCCGAGATCGAACCATGTCTGGGGATTCTTGGCCTGAGTCTTGATCAGGGACTGAAGTTTCTCTTCTGCCTCGGCATATTGTTGCATCTCGATCAGGCTCTCGGCTTCGGCTCGCGGATCGGCAGGGCGTGATTGTGCAGCCGGGGTCGAAGGCCCGCTGGGAGTCGGGCGCGTCTGTGCCGGAAGCCACGACGCGGCTCCGGCCAGCGTTATCGCCAGGATTTTGCGTGCCCGGCTCATCAGGAATTCCCGTTCCGTAAGATGCGCGACAGCCATTTGCCCGTGTAGGATCTCGTGCATTGTGCCACTGTTTCGGGTGTACCGGTTATGACCACTTCGCCGCCGCGATCACCG
>CAZFRV010000214.1:0-14726 GCA_964521445.1 uncultured Acidobacteriaceae bacterium | reverse complement strand
TGTTCTCGGGATTGGTGCACCATTGGCGTCCCGCGGTCAATGACGATGATCAGGCCACACAGTCCGCTGCCGCAGTGGGCTTCGCGAAACCGGTCAACCCAACTCATTCTCTTGCGCTGCAAGCCGAGGTCTTTTTTTCTTACACGATCGCTGCACTGGCGTGCGCTCTCCTGCATACACGCTGGCCTTCCGGCGTGGCGCTCTTGCCTCTCATTGCGATCATCGCGGTGGACGTTTCCCTGGCTCGTTACCAAGCCTCGAGCTCTTGAGTGGCTAGAACTCGAACACCAGGCCCGCGGTCGGCGTGATGGGAAGGCCCTTCTCTGTAACCGCCGTGGCATGGCCGGTGGCATCGATGCTGACCAGCACGAAGCGCGGATTGTTATGGTTGGTCATATTCAGTCCTTCGGCATACAGCGTCATCTTCCAGTGCCGGAAGACCCAGGCCTTGTCACAGCGAACATCCAGACGCTCGTAGAGGCCGAGTCTCCTGCCGGGCCCCGTCGTTACGACGCTGTCCCCAACGACTTGAAAATCGAGGGGTGTAATCGGAAAGCCTGAGCCGTAGAGCCACTTCGCGCTCCAGTCGATCGTGGGCGTGATGCGGTAAGTAGCAAAAGCATTCAAGGTGTGGCGTTGGTCTGCATCCGTGGGGGCGTCGACAAAAGAGACCTGCGACAACGACGAACCCTGAAAGACAGGAAGGCGCTGCCGGGCGTAGGTCAATGTATAACCCAGCCATCCGGAAAGGCGATTGGCGCTACGTCTCTGGAAGATCAGTTGCGCTCCCCTGGCGTTGTCCTTAAGGTTGAACAGCGAGGATGAAGCAGGTTGGATGGGGGTGCACGCGTCCGGGCTCAGGCGTCCCGGCAACACATGGTTCTCGCGATCAAAAGCCTCCACTCTCACTCGAGTGTTTTCGCTGATGCGTTGCTCCACTGCGGCCGTGAAGTGGTTCGATCGTTCAACCAGACCGAAACCGGAATCAAAAGGTGGAGGCGGTATAACGGTGGGACATGGAAAGACCAGCGACTGGAAATCGGGGAATTGGGCATACCTTCCAAAACCGAACTGAAGCTGTGTCCGGGAAGCCAACTGCCAGGCGGCGGAAGCTTGAGCTGAAACCGGCTGCACGGCGATCTGCTCCAACCGGTCCCAACGCACGCCTCCCATGAGGTGCAGCCGGTTGTTGAATAAGCCGGACACTTGCTGGATGTATCCGCTCTGGCGCAGCCCGGTGCCATTGCCGACACCGAATACGTCCGTTCCCTGATCCGAAAAGCTGGCGGAGTGCCCGGAGTCACGCAACCGCCTTGCCGTATACCCGGCTTCCACGAGTTGATTTTTGCGCCAGCTCCAGGACACCCGAGTTGACCCCAACCACTCGCCGTAGTCGTCGGTCCGGAGGACTTGGTTGAAGAGATTGCGGATATCAAAGCGCTCGCGGATATACGCTCCTGTGGTGTCCAGGAGCAGGTGAGGCGTGATAGCAAAGCGCCATCCCAGTCTTGCGAGATTGAAGTCATTGCCGCCGGTCTTCAAGGTGTTGGGGTCGGTCTGAGGAATGCTTTGATCGAAATCACTGTGTCCATCCATCGCATACAGGCTCACGCTGTGGCGCGAGGTAAGGTCATAGTTGAGCTTGACGTCGCCATCCTCAAACGCGATATCGGTAAACGGATCACCGCCCTCGCGGTGAACCAGATATCCCAGGTAACTCTTGCGGGCTGATGCCAGCCACGAACCCTTCTTGGCGCCGCCAAGCTCGCCCTCTCCAATGACATTGGTATCCGCCAGCCCCAACGAAACGGTGAACAAGGGCTTGGTGCGGCTTCCTTCTCGAGTGGTGACAGCCAGCGCGGCACCCGCGGCATCCGCATAGCGCAACGGGAAAGCCACCGGCATCAGATTCAATTCTTCAACGGTCTCGCTGCTGAAGACGCTTAGAGACGCGCCATCGCGGAGACCGGGAACAGTATGAAAGGGCGAAGGGACAATAACATCATCGACATAGACACCCACTTGGGTGAAAGGTGCGCCGAGAACGGAAAACTCGCCGAAGAAATCATTGTTGTCCGAAGGCGCAACACCGGGCAGCGCTTGTACGGCGCGGAAAGGATCGTCCGCAAGCACGGTTCCGGCTTCCTTGATCTCAGCAGCCGTCAGGTTGATCTGGCTGGGCACTGCCGGGTTCTCGCCTTCGAAGATATCGCCCTTGACGTCCACCACGTCAGTGCGGCGAAAGTTCACCGGCGCCATGGTGATGGAAAATTCCTTTACATCGGGACCTTCCGACACGGAAAACGCCACCTCGACCAGACGGTAACCAACCACACTCACCTGGAGCGTGTACTTCCCGGCGGCAACGTTCTCAATCTTGAATGAACCGTCGTTGGCCGTGGTTGTGGCCAGTTGCGCCTCCACCACCGAAACGCGCACCTGACGCAAGGGCTCTCCACGGAAGACACTCACCACTTTTCCGCGGACCTCCCCGGCATGGGCAGCGCATGTAAACAGAAACAGGAGAAAGACGGCCCGGTGAAGCGTTCTCATCATGGTCTTTTCCTCAACGCGGTTTGTTTTGGAGGGCCGGCCCGGTTCTGCTACGGTCCTTGCCGGTCGCTACCAGAACGGTCGCTCGAACGATTCTTGCGCAGTATTAGTATAAGGAGGGTTCTCCCGGAGGCCGCGTCTTCCATCTGCGATGGACCCAGAGCCACTGTTCGGGATATTTGGCCACGTAGCTTTCAATCACCCTGGTGAACATGGCGGTGTTGGCGAGCGCATCGGCCTCGTCGTCGCCGGTCGAGACAAGTTTGAGCGCAGGCTCAAAACAGATCTTGTACTTGCCCAGGTGCTTGTCCCAAACGCCGAATGCCGGCAACACTGCTGCCTCAGTGTGCAAAGCCACGCGGGCCAAGCCGGTCGCCGTGCAGGCCGGTATGCCGAAGAAATCCACAAAAGCGCCTTGCGGCGGCGTCATGTTGGTATCCATCAGAATGCCGACGGTCTCTCCCTGGCGCAGGGCGGTCAGCAGGCCGCGGGCGAAGTCTTGCTTCGGAAAGGTGCGGTTGCCGTGCAGCGTGCGGTAGCGGTCCACCAGAGCATCTACATAGGGATTGTCCAGCGGCCGCATCACGATATCCATGGGATGGCCATAGAGCGAATGGGCGAAGGAGCTGACTTCCCAGCCGCCCAGGTGCGCCGTCAGAAATACGACGCCGCCGCCTCGCGATTGCGCCTCGGCGAAATTCTCAAAGCCTTCGTAAACCGCAACCTGGGCAACGTTGTCTTTGGTGTAGCGCGGAAACAGGCAGAACTCCGCCAGCAGCCGGCCCAGGTTGACGTACACACCGCGTAGAATTTTCTTTTTTTCTTTTGCGCTTTTTCCGGGAAAGGCCAGATCCAGATTACGCTTGCCCACGCGGCGGAGACGGGGGTGCAAACCGTACACCAGCATGCCCACGGTGATGCCGAGACCTCTCGCCAATGGCCGCGGCAGCAGGCCCACGAATGCCGCCAGCAGCCGTACAGGAAAATACTCAAGCCTGTGTCGCATCGGAGAGAACTTTGGACGGTATCATCGGCGCACAAATATTTCAAATCCGACATCTCAATGGTTGCGTACTCGTTGTTGGACTTAGCACCGAGCAACGGCTTCCCAGGAGCACGCCTAATCTGTGAAAATGGTTGCGATACAAGGAGAACCGAACCCATGAAGATCCCAGCAATGATTTGCGCTCTTGTCTGCCTGGCGGCGTTGGGCGGCTGCAAGGCCGGAGAGCCGGGAAAAGTGGAGAAATCCGTGGTCACCGAGATCAAGCATGAGGTGACCATCGGCGGCAAAAACGACAAGAATCCCACTCCGGACACGGCCGATTCGGTCAAAGAAGGCGCGGAGCACTTTCAGCATCACTGCCAGATCTGCCACGGGCTCGATGGACACGCTACAGGCGTTCCGTTTGCCACCAAGATGGCGCCGCCTGTTCCCGACCTCTCCACCAAAGACGTTCAGGACTATGCCGACGGCCAGCTGAAATGGATCATCGAAAACGGAATTGGACCTTCAGGCATGCCGGGCTGGAAGGGCATCCTGGAAGACGAGGAGATGTGGAACATCGTGCGCTACATCCGCCACCTGCCGCCCAAAGGGAGCTTAGGTGCGCCGGCCATCTACAAGGAAGAAGCTGAAGAGCATGAACACATGAAGCAGGATGAATCCAAGCCACACACTCATCCCCACGCCCACTGAGGGGCAGGATCGTGCAAATGAAACGGGAGC
Organism: uncultured Acidobacteriaceae bacterium; assembly: GCA_964521445.1. Lineage (GTDB taxonomy): Bacteria > Acidobacteriota > Terriglobia > Terriglobales > Acidobacteriaceae > Angelobacter. Next base: position 10,444 of record CAZFRV010000214.1, on the reverse strand, counting down.
GAAGGCGCTCCCGTTTTTCAATTCTGTTTGGGGCGCAGCCGCAACGCGGCTAGCGAATGCTGATGTCTCAATTCCGTGTTCCGCCAATTTCCTGATCGTTGTTTCGGCCCTTCCGCCCGGACCGTGCCAAGTCCAATCCCGCGGGAGGGGGCGTAGCTGATGGAGACGCCTGATTCCCGGGCGGCGCGGTGGCCGGCGCCGGCTCTGAGGCCGGTGCGGTGGCGGGCGCGGCATCAGGAGCGGGCGTAGCCGGCGCTGGAGCCGATACCGGAGTTACCGCCGGCGGGTTCACGGGAACGTTGGGCCGCGGCGCGCCAACAGCTTGGGCTTCGCTGCCTGTGGCCTTGCGCACAGCGGCGACAAACGGCTCGCCGCCTTGCGGCGTCGGCACGGCGCCGGTCAGGATGGTTTTGAACGGAACCATGCGGCCATAGATCTCGCGCGTCGCGTCCTCGTCTTGGCGGACCAGCGCTCCGTTGATGGTTACGCCGGCAAACAGGCCGCGCGCACGCGAATAGGTCAGCACCTCGGCCCGCATCTTCCAATCGGTGGCGGCCTCGGCGTGGCGTCCTACCGGCCCGCCGGCTGCGGAAGCGTCGGCGCCCAGCTTGAATTGGCTGGAGAGCAAGGCCTGCATTCCTCGCTCATTCATGATCAGCATGACCAGGTCAACTCCCTGGACACCGATCTGGAAGCCGAAACTGCCTCCGGTCATGGTGAAGGGCGCGGGCGCGCTCCATCCATCCGCGGTGCGGCAAGTCGCCATGCCCTTACCGCGGGCGCCGCCGAATATGAATCCGCCCTTGAGCAGCGTGGGAACCACGGCAACACACTTCGCGGAGCCCAGGACCTCTTCCGGAATGCCCTTGTCCGGCGCTGACATGATCTCACTAAGAACGGTGGCTGCGGACTCGGCCCGGCCGGCCGCGCTTTCCGCAAAAGATAAACCGCAAAACACGATGGCAACGAGAACAACACTTAAGGGTCGCTTCATTGGTTTCCTCAGGTCGATTGTACTGGCGTGGGATGCAGCTTAGAACAGAGATGCTGAAAAATTATAAAGGGTTGGATGCGGCGACCCTCGTTACCGCCTCCAACCCCTGTCTCCCAGGTTCTGTGGTAGGTGAGTCAAGTATCCGCTCGCGCCCGGAGGCGGGCAAGTAACCGCAGTGCCATTTCGGCAGGCAAACAGGACATGTACCTTTCGTAGGGTGCCAGAGAAGATAGGCACAGCGTTCCTCCGAGAAGCACCGCCGTGAACACAGGACGTCAGCTATGAAGCAGATTACTTCGACGAAGTGACGAGAGAATGCGTGATGGCGTGTACCGAAAGCGCGATCCGGTTCTGCACTCCCACTTTGCGCATGAGTTTGGCAACATGGGCCTTGACGGTGCGCTCTTCAATACCCAACACGGAACCTATCTCCTTGTTCGAACGTCCGACCACCAGCAACTCCAGCACTTCCTTCTCGCGGTCGGTGAAGGTCACGCGGCCGGCGGGGAAAATGCGCCCCGGAGAAGAGGTAACGCGTTCGATGAAGATGGAAAGCACGCGGCGCGGCGCCCACACGGACCCCTGGTGGACGTTCCTGATGGCCTGGATGAATTCTGCGGGAGACGCGGCCTCATCCACGTAACCCTTGGCGCCGGCGGCGAGGGCCTTGAGTATGGTCTCGTCGTCCGCTCCGCTACCGGTCACGATAATACGCAGGTCAGGCCGCGCTGCCTTCAGGCCAGCCATGACATCAAAAAGGTTTTGTCCAGCCCTGGTTCCCAGAAGCACCAGATCGACATCGCGTCGCGGCCCCAGGTCAGCCAGAGTACAGGAAGTTAGTTCTAGATCTTCTTCCGTATCAAACAGGGACTTCAGTCCAATGAATCGGAGAGGATCGCTCTCTACTACGGCGATGTGAATCGTTGCTTTTTTGGGCGCGGCTGCCTTCATCAAAGCTCCTTCCCGGCGCTGACCACTGAGGATTGTATGCAAGTTTGGCTCGGCTTGATCTGAAAGTATCATGTACTTCGGCCCCTGCCCATTCTTTAGCAGAGTACATGTACCAAGGCCGTCAAGCAAGAATTCAAGGCTCTACGGGGTTTACTTGCTGGCTTCCAGGAAGCCGGAATCACGCCGCAGGGCCACAATGTCCGTCTGTCCCAGGACGTACCCGCGCCGGTATCCCTCGCAGTAACTGCTCTCGGCGGGAAGGTCTTGCTCCTTTTCCGGGTGAAACGGCGCACAGGTGACCCGGTGGAAGTCCGGCGGCTCAGAGCCCGGCGGGGATTGTCCCCCTTGCTGCCATCCCTCCCGATATCCGCTGGCCAAGCCCAGATCGAAATAGACGCTCCTCGGGTCTTCCGGCGGCGCTGACGATGCCATAGCTGCCGCGACCACGCGCAATGAGTCCACCGCCCGAAACGTTTGGCCGGCATATCCGTCGCTATATCCAACCTTCAGCCCGGCATCAAAGCCGTCCTCAAAGGAACGCTTGGAGCCAAAGCTGGGAGAATATCCCACTTTCAGCTTCAACCCGTGAAACTGTCCCTTTTGCTGGAAGCGGGGAATGCGGCCCATATTGATGTCCACATTGCCCTGATGATAACCCTCCTCGTACCCGTGCCGGTAACCGTGAGCAAAGGCAGAGCGCGCCAGAATCGCTCCCGATCCTGCCTCATTCAGGTGGACATCCTGGGCCACGCCCGGCAAGGCCAAGGCCAGAGCAGCCGCGAGCAGACGCAGGAACAAGTACTTGGGCATGGTGATCGAGCGTCGCAAATCCCTTGCGAGGTGAACAGTGAGATGACCACAGAAACCGGCAGGATGTCAGGTTCACATGACGACTCTGACCACTCTAAGGTCTATTTTGCATGGGCCCTAAGCTTTTTTATGAATTTCTGCCAATTGAGAGTGCCTCGATACTTGTCGGAATTTAACCCGATCAGGAAGGGTTCCAGGAACTCGACAGCGCCGTCAGATTAAAACCTGGGGGAAACGGCGAAGGAGAGAGAGACGGAATTCAGACTGGTTCGCAAGATTCCCCGGGAACGGCTAAACGGCCTCCCGGGGATTTTTTTGTATCTTGGGCGTCGCATCAAGCGACGCTAATGCGTTCCCTGCCTCACACGCCGCTTTCCTTCACGTCCCAATCAGTGGATGGTCTTCATCTTTCGCGACATGTAATCCATCAGCAGATACTGCCCCAGGTTTTGCGGCGTGGTGAAGTAAGCTTTTCCCCGGCACATGGCAGTAACTTTCTGCACGAACTGCACCAGGCCGAAGTCCGAAGCCAGCATGAAGGTGTTGATCATGATGCCGGCGCGCTTGCAGCGTGAAACCTCTTCCAACGTCTGGCTGACGACCAGCGGATCCAGGCCAAAGGCGTTCTTGTAGATGCGCCCGTCTTCCAGCGTGAGGGCAGAGGGCTTGCCGTCAGTGATCATCACGATCTGCTTCATGTCTTTCTTCTGCCGCTGCAGGATGCGCTGGGCCAGGCGCAATCCCTCACGGGTGTTGGTGTAGTACGGACCGACTTTGACCCGCGCCAGCTGTGAGAGCGGCATCTCTTCCGCAGAATCATGGAATAACACCAAGGACAGCGAATCGCCCGGATACTGGGTGCGAATCAGATGGGAAAGCGCCATGGCGACTTTTTTCGCCGGCGTGAACCGGTCTTCACCGTAGAGAATCATGCTGTGCGAGCAGTCGAGCATGACCACCGTGGCGCACGAGGACTGATACTCGCACTGGTGCACGCGCAGATCAGAGTATTCGAGATCCAGAGGCAGATGGAGTCCTTCACGCTGGATCGCGGAAGACAGAGTTTCGGTGATGTCAAGGTTCAACGTGTCGCCGAACTCATATTGTTTCGAAACCCCACTGGACTCGATGCCAGTCGCGAGATCGCGCGTGTCATGCCGGCCGAAGCTCGACCGGCCCAGCGAGCCCAGCAGATCGCGCAGCGTCTTGAAGCCGAGAAAGTCCAGGCTCTTGTCCGTGATCTCGAATTTGACTTGAGACTGAGCCTCCCCGGTCTGTCCCGGACCATTGGACGGCTTTGACCGATCTGGTGGCTGGTCCACGGAGATGAAATCTTCCTGCTGCATGCGCTCGATCAGTTTTTCCACCAGCTCTTCCAGAGTGCCATTCATCTGCATCTGCTCGATGCGTTCGCGCATGGCCTCATCCATGAAGTCGCCGGCCTCCAGGGCCTGCTGGATGGCCTCGCGCAGGGCGTCGAGGGTGTGCTCGTCCATCTGTTGGAAATACATGTACTGGCTCTGGAAGCCGGACTCCAGCATGTAGTCGGAAAGAGCGTTGAGCAGGTCCTCCAGGCTCATCTCGTCCGCCAGGTCGCCGACGTATTTGGAGTACTTTGTGTACTTCATCGTTTTCCAACATCCCGAGCGAAGGGAGGGATCCCTATCACAACCAAACCGTTCGCTCTGGCCCGCTCTAGTTCTAAGAACAGCTGGGTACTCCTAGCGCCCTGACGCCCTTCTAGCTATAGGGTTCCCTCACTTCGTTCGGGACAGAGCAAAAGCTAGTTGTACGGCCGCCGATTCCGCAACGGCGGAGGCGGCTCATCCTCACCGCGTTCAAACGGACGCTCTGGCCGCTTGGGCTGTTTTTCGGCAACGAAAACTCGCTCTTCCGTTCGGCCGATGCGCCGGTGCGCGTGCAGGCCTTCGAGCACGAACTCGGCCGCGGAAACCAATGTCTCCGGCCGCTCATTGTGTTTGATGCCCAGGGGCGAGAGCTTCTCCGTGAGTCCTTGAATATTCTTGACGCCTTCCAGTATCTCCTGCGAGCCGGCGGTATCGGCCAGCTTGATCTCACCGCCCAGTTCGAACCATTGCACCACTTGCTGCATGTTCAGGTCTTTGAAGTAATTGTCGTACGTCTTGGCGACGGCCATGCGGATCAGCTCGCGGGCTACGGTGTCCGCGCCGCGCATTTCACCTTCGTACTCCAGCTCCAGCTTGCCGGTGATGGACGGCAGCGCGGCGTAGATGTCGCCGATGCGGGGCACAATGGCTTTCTCTCCGTTGCGGAGGGCACGACGCTCCGCGTTCGAAATCACGTTTTCCAGCACGCTGATAGGAAGGCGCTGGCTCACGCCAGAGCGTTTGTCAATTTTCTTGTCCTCCCGGGCCAGGAAGGCGATTCGCTCCACGACCTCGCGCACGTACCGGGGCACATGCAAGTCCAATCCGTCGCGTCGCGACCAGGCCTCCTGCTCGGTGATGCTGATACCCTCTTCCACTGTGCCGGGATAATGCGTGCGCACCTCCGAGCCGATGCGGTCCTTGAGCGGCGTAACAATCTTGCCGCGCGCGGTGTAGTCCTCGGGGTTAGCGCTGAACACCAAGGCCACGTCCAGCGGCAGGCGCAACGGGTAACCTTTGATCTGCACGTCGCCTTCCTGCATGATGTTGAACAACCCCACCTGAATTTTGCCGGCAAGATCGGGCAACTCGTTGATGGCGAAGACGCCGCGGTTGGCGCGGGGCAGCAGTCCGTAGTGCACGGTGAGTTCGCTCGAGAGATCGTGGCCGCCGCGAGCCGCCTTGATGGGATCGACGTCGCCGATCAGATCGGCAATGGTCACGTCCGGCGTGGCCAGTTTCTCCACATAGCGGTCATCGGGCGTGAGGTAGGCAATCGGCGTGTTCTCGCCCTGTTCCCCGATCAGGGTGCGGCAACGCCGGCAGATGGGCGCGTAAGGATTGTCATGAATCTCGCACCCCGCCACATACGGCATTTGCGGGTCCAGCAACGCGGTAAGAGCGCGCAGGATGCGGCTTTTCGCCTGGCCACGCAGCCCCAGCAAAATGAAATTGTGGCGCGAGAGAATGGCGTTCACGAGTTGCGGCACAACCGTATCGTCATAGCCTATGATCCCGGGAAAAATGGTCTCGCCGGAGCGAACCTTGCCGATCAGGTTGTCACGAAGCTCGTCTTTGACTTTGCGTGTGCGGAGTCTCTCTTCGGAAAAAGGGCTCTTCCGCAGCTCGCCCAAGGTACGAGGAAGATTCATGAAGGGGCCTCTAAGCTGAATTATACGCTTGGGAAAAACAGTTCTCCGTTCGCTCTGCGGCCTGGACTTCCGAGAGGTGGAATGATCCTCAAGCGGACACTGCCTGCGTGTGAAGAACATCATTCTTCGCGAGCGCGGCGACGAGGATGCCCAACACCTCAGCGGCGACAAGCTCCCACGCCAGGATCTTCGCGACGAATATTCCGGGCCAGGGTTCGATCACGTAATTCGTGATGTAGAGCGGCACCGATGCAATCGCCCAAATGGCTACGCCGAAGCGAAGTCCTTGCCCCAGCCAGGGACGGGCGCTTCTGCCCTGGGAATAAATCCAAACGAAGGCGGCGGAGAAGACCAGGCTGTTGATGAACGCAAACGGCATGTGGGCCTGCATGTCAGACTTGCTTCGCATGATGGGTTCGATGGCAGCATAAGCGCGTCCCAGCAGGAGTTGGTGTCCCACGAAACCCAGGACAAACATGGCGAGGGCAACCACGGTCGTACGCAGCAGAAACTTCCCTGGCGTCATTGCTTCAAGGCCCTCCAGACGCGCATTGTGAACGTGACTTTGGGAAAGTTACAAGCGAATTGTGAGAACAGTACGATCTGGCGCCCCCGGGCAGGTGATAGGACGGTACTAAAGGCTTTCCACTCATAGAGTTAGATTTGGTGGGCCGGTTTGTCTTTTGGCGCAGACGGGCGTATGATAAGCAAGTCAGTGGTAGCTGGTCCCGGCCCAGGCGCGGAAGTCTTGCTTGGGTGGTGTTTGAGTAGTCCCAATCCGTGGCGCACGTACCAGTGGGCGAAAGGCCCACTTTATTTTTGGGGCAGGATTTCTTGTCAGCCGTTCGGAATTCCCGAGCGGCGTTTTGAAAGCGGCCAAAAGGTGGCAGGGGACACAGACAAAATCCGGGCCATTGCCGGCCGGGTGGCGGCAACGCACGGCGTTGAATTGGTGGAAGCAGAGGTCCGCGGCGGCGGTAAGGCGCGCACCCTGAAGATCACGATCGACAAGCCCGAGGGCGTCACGCACGAGGACTGCGCCAACGTAAGCCGCGAAGTTTCGGCCATCCTGGATGTAGAGGATGCGGTTCCGGGGGGCTCTTACACCCTGGAAGTTTCGTCGCCGGGGCTGGATCGCAAGCTGCTGAAGGCGGAAGATTACGCGCGCTTCACCGGCAGCCGGGTAAAACTGATGACGTTGCAGCCGGTCAACGGCAACAGGCATTTTGAAGGGCGGCTCGTAAGTTTCCAGGATAGGAAGCTGGTCCTCGAGATCGTGACCGGCAAGAAGAAACCCAAGCCGGGACACGCCCAACCGGGACAAAAGGTTGAGGTTGACCTGGCCAATGTGGAACGGGCCAATCTGGTACCGGAAATTTGATTTTGGCACTTATAAGGAAATAGGTATGGCGAGCGAGATTTACAACGTCATTGACGCGTTGAGCCGGGAAAAAGGCATCGATCCGCAGATCGTGGTGAGTGCGGTGGAAGACGCCATTGTTGCGGCGACACGAAAAAAGGACAAGAGCCAGGAGAACCTGCGCGGCGAACTCGACAAAGAGAGCGGCATGATCCGCGTGTACGCCGTGAAGAGCATCTTGCCGTCAGAAGACGACATTGAAGATCCGCAGCTGGAGATCTCTCTGGAAGAGGCTAAAGCCATCGATCCGAACGCCGAGGTCGGGGGCGAGGTGCGCTTCCTCAAGTCCACGGAGGGGTTGGGACGCATCTCCGCCCAGATTGCCAAGCAGATCATCTTTCAGAAGGTCCGCGAGGCCGAGCGCGATACGATCTACAACGAGTACATCGGGCGCGTGGGCGAAGTGCTGAATGCAACCATCAAGCGCATCGAGGGCCCGGATGTGATCCTTGACATCGGCAAAGCGGAAGCGCGCATGTCCAAGAAGGAACAGTCGCGGCTGGAGTCGTTTGCCATCGGCGAGCGCGTGCGCGTGGTGCTGGTGCGCGTGGACAAGAATTCCAAAGGGCCGGCCGTGGTGGTTTCGCGCGCCGCGCCGGAACTGGTGCAGAACCTGTTCCAGACCGAAGTTCCGGAAATCTACGACGGCACAGTACAGATCCGCGCCATTGCCCGGGAAGCCGGTGAGCGCACCAAGATCGCCGTCATGTCCCGCGATAAAGACGTGGACGCGGTGGGTGCCTGCGTCGGCATGAAGGGAATGCGGGTGCAATCCATCATCCGTGAACTGCGCGGAGAAAAAATTGACATCATCGAGTACCACGAGGATTCGGTGGTATTCGCCGAAAAAGCGCTGCAGCCGGCGAAAGTCAGTCGCGTGACGGTGGTCGACGCCGCGGACAAGCAACTGGAAGTCGTGGTAGATGACAGCCAGCTCTCCCTGGCCATCGGCAAAAAAGGACAGAACGTGCGGCTGGCGGCCAAGCTCCTCGGTTGGAAGATCGACATCAAGAGCGAAGAAGAAAAACGCCAGGAAGTCGAGCAGCAAATGTCTTCGCTGGTCACACAGGCCGCCACGCCGCTGGACAAGGTGCCGGACCTGGGCGAGACACTGATCGCCAAGCTGCACGAAGCGGGAATCACTACCGTGGAGGCCTTGGCTGACATGACCCCCGAGCAACTTGAAGAATTGCCGGGCGTCGGGCCCAAAACGGTGGAAAAGATCAGCATGGTGGTCAATAATTACTTCTCTAGCCTGGAGGCCGCGCCGGCTGAAACCGGCGAAACGGCCGCAAGTGGAGAAGCAAGCGCTGAAGCTCCGATCGCGGAAGAAGCTGCGGCAACCGCCAGTGAAGCTGCCGAGCCGGCACAGGCTGAAGCGGAATCCGCCACCGCAACACCAGCCGCTGCGGATGAAGCCGCGGCCCCTGCGGAAGAAACCGCGCAGCCGCAAGCGGCCGACGCAGAGCCAGGCGAGCAGGAGCCATAGTTACAGAATTGCGGCGTCGTTCGCCGCAAAAGCTACAGCCGTGAGGTCGATATGACTGCGTAAAACGGGTACTTGGAGGAGTTACAGAACGGATGAAAATTCGAATCAATGATCTGGCCAGAGAGCTTGAAGTAAAGAGCAAAGCCATTCTGGATGTTTTGGATGAAATCGGGGTCACCGAGAAAAAGACCCATTCAAGCTCTCTTGAGGACGATGAAGCGGAAAAGATCCGTAAGCACTTTTCGGCCAAGTCCGCGTCTGCCCCAAAGGAAAGGGCGGACAAGTCTGAGATCAGGCCCAAGATCGACCTTTCCAAAATCTCCAAGCCCGGCGACGTCTTAAAGCTGCTGAAGGAACGCCAGGAGCAGCAACAGCATCCCACCCTCGCATCCAAACCGGCGCCAGTACAGCCGGTAACGCCCCCGGCGGCGAAGCCACTCGTGACATCTCCGCCCGCGGCCGAGAAAGCGGTGGTTGTTCCCAAGCCAGCGGCTGCGGAGAAGCCCGTCACCGTTGTGGTTGCGCCTCCGGTAGCCAAACCGCCGGCTGCGGTAGTCGCCGCACCCGTCGCGCCGGTTCCTGAGAAACCGGCCGCTCCACCAGCCGTGATCGTTACGCCTCCAGCGCATGCTCCAGAGACTGTGATTCCGCCGGCCAAGCCAGCCGTCCTGACAGCTCCAGCGGCCAGCTCTCCCGCGGCTCCAACTCCGCCGCCGGCCAAGCCGGCATCGCAGCAACCGATTGTCCCGCAGCGACGCATGATCACGCCCCAGACAGGGCCGCGTCCGGTCTATCAGGCGCCTGTGCAGGAACGTCCCGCACCCTCTTACGCCAGTGGGCAAGGCCAAGCAGCCCGGCCCGCCCAGGCCGGTTCCGGCGCTCGCCCCCAGGGTGTGGTTCGAGGCCAGCCGATTTTCCAGCGTCCACGGCCCGCAGGCCCGGGAGGAGCAGGTCCGGGAACGCGTCCGACGTTTACGCGACCGGGAGAGCAGCGTCGCGGTCCGCACCCCACCAGCGCTACGCGCGGAGGCTTTCCGCCGCGACCGGGAATGGGTGGTGCGCCCGGAGCACCGCCGCCCGGCACAGGCAGACCGCCGGGACGAACTGCGCCGGCTCGCCGTCCTGGACAACCATATATTCCGAGAGAAAAAGAAGGGCCCATGAAGGGCTTTGTTCCGCCGCCACGATTCACGGCGTCGAACGAGCCCCTGCCCATCACACGCTCCATCACCATTGCGGAAGGCACCAGCGTAAAGGATTTGGCGGAGAAGCTGGGTGTGCGTGCCAAGGACTTGATTGCCCGCCTGCTGATGAAGGGCGTGATGGCGACCGTAAACCAGAGCCTGGATTACGAATTGGCCAAGGAATTGGCCCGTCATTTTGGCGCCGATTCAGAAGCCATCACCTTCGAGGAGCAGGCAGCCAAAGAAGCCGCTGAGCTGACTGGGGTTTCCGAGCAAGCTGCCGCGGTTGCGGCCGTGACTCGTCCGCCGGTAGTCA
>CAZFRV010000213.1:0-11801 GCA_964521445.1 uncultured Acidobacteriaceae bacterium | reverse complement strand
TCTATCAACTCCATCTTTCCATCTTTCTTCCGGTGGAGCACCTTTACCCTGCCTTGTGGATCGCGAAAGACGAAGACTTCGCGGTCACGGAACTCGGCTTCCTTCACCGCTTCTTCCACGGTCAGCGCTTTGAAAGAGATCGAATCGGAACTCTTCACGATGTGCGCTTCCATGTAGGTCACGGTGTTGGGAAAGGAGTGCACCTTGACGGGAACGGCCGTGGTGGGGTCCCCACCCACGGCAACCGCCAGCGAGACTTCCGGTTGTGGAGCCTGTTCCTGGCGCTTGCGCGCCAGTCGCTTTTTGCTCTTCCACCGGGTCTTGTATTTGACGGCCTGGCGTTCGATGCGGTCGAGCGCATCGCCTACAGCCGCGGTCATGTCGGGCGCCTCCGCCAGGCCCACGATGGGTGGATGGTTGCGCACCGTCACCGTGACTTCGGCGATATGGCGGCGCTTTTCCACGGAAAGAATCACGTGCGCGTCAAAATTGCTGCCTAGGATTTTTTGGAGTTTTTCAAGTCCGGTTTCGACTTGCTTGCGGGTAACAGGAGTGACTTCAAATTGCCGGCCAGTATATTCCACATTCATTGACTCCCCTCCTGGGATCGATCCATTGAATGTCGTCTGACTGGTGCCTGAAAGAAACGGCATCGGTATCAGGCGGCTTTGCTGCGTACTTTTCTTGAAGAAGCGCCGGCCGGTGCGGCTGCGCCTCCGAAAAATCAGTTCTTCATCCTCCTTTGATGAGTGCTGGGAATCCGCATATCTTCACGGTATTTGGCGACCGTGCGCCGGGTCACCTGAATCCCCTGGGACTGCAGGATCTTGGTGATCTGCTCGTCGGTCAGCGGCCGGGCCCGGTCTTCTTCATCAATCAGTTTCTTGACCCGCCGCTTGAGGATGAGCAGCGAAGTCGCTGCGCCTTCCGGTCCTTGAACGCTCTCGGAGAAGAAGAAACGCAGCTCGTACACGCCCTGCGAGGTATGCACATATTTTGAGGCCACGGCGCGGCTGACGGTGGAAGGATGCACTCCGATCTCCTCCGCCACTTCCTTGATCATCATGGGCTTCAGCATATCAATACCGTGATCCAGAAACTCACGCTGCCGGCCGATGATCGCGTAGCAAACTTTGAGGATCGTCTGTCGCCGCTGCTCGATGTTCTTGATGAGCTGCACGGCAGACTTGTAGCGCTCCTTCACGTACGAGCGCACGTCCTTCTCCACTCCCTGGTTCTGGTGCAACAGCCGGCGATAGGTGGGACTGACCCGAAGCTGGGGCACGTCCTCATCGTTCATCAGGACCAAATACTCATCGCCCTGTTTGACAAAAGCCACGTCCGGCTCAATCAGCTTGGCCTCGGTCTTGTTGTAACGCAGGCCAGGCTTGGGATCGAGGGTGCGGATAAAATCGTGCGCCTGGATCACGTCGTCGATGGAGCGGCCCAGCGCCTTAGCGATCTCTTTGTACTGCTTGTTTTGCAGCAAGTGGAGTTGCGTGTCGACAATTTTGAGGGCGTCCTCAACAACGTGGTCGTTCTCGGGATCGTCTGATCCCTCCATGTCCCGGGTTTTCGTGAGGTATTCAAGCTGGGCCAACAGGCACTCGCGGAGATCGCGGGAGGCTACGCCCACCGGATCGAACTGACGCACCAACTGGATGGCATCCCGCAGCTCCTGGCGGGTAAACTGCACCACCGGTGCAAAGCCGTTTCTCCGTGCCGGGGAGGTGGGTTCGAGGGCGGGCGCGTGCGAGACCACTAGTTGCAAATGCGCCGTGTCGCCGGTTTCGTGCAACATGGAAAAGTCTTCCTCGGGACTCTCGGTCTCTGTCTCGACGTCCAAGGCTGAAGGTTCCGCTGGAGCGTTCTGTTCGGCCCCCGACTCGGCCAAGCCGAGAAGCTCGTCCTCGGAGGCAGTCAGATACCCGTCTTCATTCAGGTTGCCGATCACCAACTCCGCGGCCGCATACACTTCAGGGTGTACATTGATCGCTCCCAGCTGCCACAGGAGGTGATCGGTGAGGGTCCCGGGTTTGGAAAGAAAGTTCTCAAAAGACGGCCGTTCAATCTCTTCCAAGTCGGCTGAGTTGCGGTATCCGGGATCGAGATAGTCGCGGAAGAACGACCCGAAATCGATCTCGTCAAAAGGATCTTTCTTGTCGGCTTCCGCCGGCGCTTCTTCTTGCGTCTCCTGACGTTCCTTGTTCTGCGTATCTTCGCGTTCGCGGGCTTCCTCGCGCCCGGCGACTTCGTCCAGCAAGGGAACGGACGAATCCAACTCCTCCAGAACCGGGTTTTCCACCATCTCGGTGTTGATCATCTCCCGCAGTTCCAGTTTGTTGAGCGCCAGGACGCTCACCATCTGCACCAGACCCGGAGTGAGGATCTGCCTTTGCGTGACCTTCAGGTTAAGTTTGTTCTGGAGCAGGACCATCTAATATTGAACCCTATCACTGCGGGGGCTGAAACCCCAAGAGTACCAGCGTAATTTGCGGCTATTTCCACCTTACACGAATGAAAAGCTTTCTCCCAGGTAAACTCTCTTGACTTCCGGATCGTTGCCCAGTTGCTCGGGCGTGCCGGCCCGGAAGATGCGGCCCTCATTGATGATGTAGGCGCGATCGGTCACGGAAAGCGTCTCGCGGACGTTGTGGTCGGTCACCAGCACACCAATTCCGTTGGCCTTCAAATCAAAGATTATCTTCTGCAGGTCGAGCACGGCAATCGGGTCGATGCCTGAGAAGGGTTCATCGAGCAAAATAAACTTGGGCGAGATGCATAACGCCCGCGCAATTTCCACGCGCCGCCGTTCCCCTCCGGAAAGCGCATATCCCATGTTGCCGCGAATATGTCCGAGCCCCAGTTCGTCAATGAGCTGATCGCGTTTGCGCCGCCGCTCTTGCCAGGAGATCGGTTGCACCTCCAGCACGGCCATGATGTTGTCCTCCACAGAGAGCTTGCGGAACACCGAGGGTTCCTGCGGCAGGTAGCTGATTCCGTAGTGGCGGGCCCGCAGGTACATGGGCACGTCCGAAATATCTTGTGCGTCCACCAGCACCCGCCCGCTGTCCGGTGGAATCAGGCCCACAGCCATGTAGAACGTGGTGGTCTTGCCGGCCCCGTTGGGGCCCAGCAGCCCGACTACCTCCGCTTGATTGATGTGCAGGCTGACGCCGTTTACCACCCGGCGACCGCGATACGATTTCGCAATCTCGTCGGTGGCCAGGGTTTGCATTTACTTCTTGCTCGCGTCTTGGACCTTAGTCTGGGTTTGGGTGTGGGAGGGTTCCCCGTTACCTACCAGCACCCTACCATCGCGCCTAAAAAAAGTCAACGAATCACCCACAATTTGACCCCGTTCGGCATCAAAAATGCTAGGCAGGCGATTCGCCGAGCCCCTCAGGACGAACTTCTCGTCCTGAGCCGTGTACACCAGCTGGCTGCCGCTGGCTGTGCGCCCGGGTTGCTGGATCTGTATATCTCCTTGCGCCACAATGTGATCCAACTGACTCCCATTCTGGCCTCCGGGCTGCCTGGCGCGCTCCGAGAGAAATGCCTGGACCGTGTCCGCGGTAATCGTGGAACCCTCGATTCGCACTAGAACGTTGCCGCTAAAGACCGCTTTTCGCTCCGATTCAGCGTACGTGAGCTTGTCAGCCGTGATATTCACCGGGGTGGTCTTGCCGTTCTGATCCGGCTGGGTGAAAACCGAGCTCACCCGGGTGGACTGATCTTTCTGGGCCTGGAGGCTACGGTTGGACTTGTCGAAGATAATGACCGGCGCCTCGACGATGTCCGCCCCACGCCATAGCCGCGCCCCGGAGTAGCGAGCGATCTCGCTGCCGCGATTGGCGGTCATGGTGGCGCCGGTCACGTGGATAGGATCCGAGGACGACAGCATGCCTCCGCCGGCTTCGCCGCTCTTGGGGTTGTAGGTGCTCTTGACGTTCCCCTGGGCATAGGCGAGGCCGGTTTTGCGGCTGAGCTGGATACTGTCCGCCGTCAGTGCCCGGTCGGCGTCCACCAGGCGGGGCGAACCGGTAAGAACGTAGCTCTCATCGGCCGGATTGTATCGGGCTCCTTCCGCCCATCCCTCGCGCGTGCCTTCCTGGTAGTGGAAGTCTCCGGCCTGCTCGGCAGAAGCAACTTCGCCCTTGGCGTTGAACGTCGCGGTGACATCGCGGCTGCTGGTAACGCGGTCCGGTTTGCTGGGGGTGGAGGAAACGATCTTTGCCCCGGGGCTTCCGAAGATGGACTCGAGCCGGTTCTGCGCATTGAACCTGGCATTAAACTGGCCGGCGCTGATCGTGGACTTAGTTGTTCCCTGGGCAAGCACGATCTGGGCCGGGCCTGCGGAGGTTACGGCTTTCTCCAGTACCTTGCCCTCGTGCAGGTAGAAATCGACCGCGGCGGCTTGCATCTCTTGCGACTTCTCAGCCGGGCCCTGTTTGAAGTCGACGGAATCTTCGGCCCGCACCTTCTCCAGCTTGCCCTGGCCGCCGAAGGAGAGCAGAAGCCGGCCGGCGTGCCCTTGTGCGGGCGAATCTTCTCCTTTGCCGGCAAACGTCACCCCGCCGGAAAGCGTGCCGGAACGCAGCTGACTGGCATCGTCCATGACCAGCCCGCCCTCCGTTGCGTTGACGTCAAAACCTTTGGGTCCTTCCCGTACCGCATGCACGCTCCCCGTACCCACAAGATGATCCACAGTATCGTCGGCGCGCAGGTAAACCGTCAGCTTGTCCGTGGTCACGGCCCGTGGCGGCTGCTCGATCCGGACACCCTGCATGATGATCCTTTGCGGACTCTTGAGGATGTTGGCGCTGTCCCCGGTGATGGTGGCCTTCTGCCGGCCGGTCGTCACGACTTTCACCGCCGACTTCAACGCCAGCGTGTTGGCTAGAGAATCGTAGGTAGCTCCAATCGCCGAACCCGAGGCATCCGGTATGTGGAATTCAATTCTTTGGCTGGTCTGAGCAATGCGGGTGTTTTCGTTGAAGGTCAAGCCGCTGGTTTTCAGATGGATAACATTGCCGGTATCCATCGCGCCCGCCTTGGACGACCCCGTTAACGGAGAGTTCGCTCCCAGATCGATCTGGACCTCGCCATCAGCGGTAACATCTCCTGTGTTCTTGTTGAATTGAAAGTCGGAGCCGTAAATGTGGTCGGAACGGCTGCCCTCGCGGCCATACAGCGTAACGCTGGCATCGTGCAACTGAATGCGCTCGCCGTCTTTGAACTGCTGGAAGCTTTTGGCTTGAATCGTGAAGAGCGTTCTGCCGCCTTCCGATTTTGAATACTTGAACTCCTTGGCGATCGAGGCCAGGTCCTGGGGAATGTTCTGGGGAACCATGGCAGTCTTGCCTATGTTCTTGACCAGGCTCTTCAAATAGAAACCTGCCACCACCAGAACGGCAATCACCGCGCCCGCGGCAAACAGCTTCCTGAGCAACCTGGGGTCGAGAGGCATCTGACTTCATCTTAACCGAAGCCGGGGCGTGAGAACGGGATCAATACCGGACGACCAGCGTCCCCGCGATCATGTCGTGCAATCCCTGTTTGCGATCGGTAAAGGCAACCATGATGTAGCCCACGTACATGATCCCGGAGATAAAGAGCTTGCTTAGGGTACGGCCTGTGGCGCGGCCAAAAGAAATCCTGTTTCCCGCCTGGTCGATTACTTTCAAGCGGAGAACACGCTTGCCTATGGTTCCCTGCCATGAAGAACAAGTCAGCAGGCTGTCGTACAGCCAATTCACGATCCATATCAGGGGAATCACAGCGAAAATCGTGGTGAAGAGTTCTACGGGCGGCTCCTGGGAGCCGCGTTGCGCCTCGTTCACGGCTCGCATCACCGCGGGAAATATCAAAAGAAAGAAGATCGGCGTGGTCACCACGCTCAGAACAACGCCGTCGAGAAGAGCAGCAACAACGCGGAGCCAGAATCCGCCGTACGCGGGGCCAGCGGCAACCGGCGGGGCATAGGCCACCGCGGGCGCAGCCGCGGCGGCCGGGACCGAAACCGCATTGGTGATAGGAACGATCTGCGTTAAACCAGCGCCACACTTCTGGCAGATCGTTGCGTTGGGAATATTCTGAGCGCCACACCGCGAGCAGAACAAAACGTTTTCCGGCATAGGCGGGAATATACCCCGGGTCCGGATCGACTGTAAACAGGAATCTAGCCTTTCCGCACCAACGTCTCCGCGATCATGTCATGCAGGCCGCGCTTGCGGTCGGTAAAGGCGATCATGAAGTAGCCGATAAACAGGATTATCGCAGACAGAAACTTGGCAAAGTGCCGGCCGGTGGCACGGGCAAAGGATATCCGATTCCCGCCTTCGTCGGTCACACGCAGATTCAGTATCTTTTTGCCTACCGTGCCTTGCCATGCCGAACTGGTCAGCAAGGCTTCATACAGCCAATCCACGATCACGTTCGCACCCCAAAGCCTGGGAAGCATGACGATGAACGGCGCCAGGTGCCGCGCATCGACCGGCCCCACGGGGAACCGGTGCACGCCCATGGTTCCGAGGACGATCATCCTGATTGGCCACGTCACGATGCCGATGATGATGGCGTCAATGATGAAAGCTAAAAAACGGATCCAGAATCCGCCGTATCCTGCCGAAGAAACTGGAGCGTATATCGCGGGCGCCGCGGGAAGGTTCGGCCCCAAACTCGCGCCGCACTTCTGACAAAACGCGGCGCCTTGCGTATTTTGGGCGCCACACTGAGAGCAAAACAGAACATTCTCAGCCATAAGCGCAATATACGCCGCACTGAGATCACCTGCAAACCGCGGCGGCCTCCGCGGCAGACTTCCTAAGGTCGGCGAGAACTAATTCCAGTCCGCCGAAGTCGGGATGCTCGTTGACTGTGATTTTGAAAGCCACGTCGAGCCGGTCACCCGGTTGAAATGCCTCTGCTTGTGCGCGTTCCGCCATGCGCCAGCCCATGGCCTCATAGCTGAAGCTGGCCTTGCCTTCAGGATCTCGCTGGTTCACGCGCAACTTGATGTGTTTCTCTTTGATGATCCGGGGCGGCACGAGAAGGGTTACTTCGCGGCTCAAGAAGACCGGCTCGGGATTGCCTTGGCCGAACGGCTCCAGCCGAAGCAGTTGTTGCCTGAACTCCGGAGTGACGGCGTGCAGAGGAAGCTCCGCGTCAATCGTGATCTCTGGAACGAGATCCTCCTCCGTCAAGCGCTCCTGGGCAAAATTGTTCAAGCGTTGCTTTAACTGAACCAGGTGCGCCGAAGGCAGAGCGAAGCCCACCGCGTGCTGGTGTCCGCCAAAGCGCGTGAAGAGGTCCCGGCACGACTCCAGGGCCTCCAGCAGATGCAGCGCGGAGATCGACCGTCCAGAGCCGTGCGCCTCGTCGCCCTCTTTGGCAACCACCAGGGCGGGACGCCCGGTCTTCTCCACCATCCGCGAAGCCACGATGCCCACCACACCGCGATGCCAGCCATCGCCGTCAAAGACCAGGCAATACTTGCCACTGAGATCGGGTTCGGCGGAGAGCTGGGTTTCGATCTCCTTTACGATCCGCGCTTCTTCCGTCTGCCGCTCGCTATTGAGCAGATCGAGCTTGCGGGCAATCTCGCGGCAGCGCTCCTGGTCTCGCGAAGTAAAGATTTCAATCACGTCGCGAGCTACATCCATGCGGCCAGCAGCGTTGATGCGCGGGCCCAAGCGGAAGCCCACATCGCCGGCAGCCAGCGCCCGGCCCGCATCGGCAAGCCCCGAGACCTCAAGTAACGCTTTAAGTCCGCCATTGACCGGACGCCGCAAGCCTTCCAGTCCAAGCTTGGCCATGGTCCGGTTCTCGCCCTTGAGCGCAACCGCGTCGGCGATGGTCGCGATAGCCACCATCTTCAGGAATGAAGGGACCAGCCTTGCCTGGTCTGCCGGGCCCTTGAACTTGGCAAAGAGCGCCTGAGCCAGCTTGAAGGCCACGCCGGCCCCGCACAGCGCCTTGCAGGGATAATCACATCCCTGCTGGTTGGGATTCAAAATCGCCAGCGCGTTGGGCACGCCTTCGTTCGCTTCCGGCAGATGGTGGTCGGTCACGATCAGGTCTACACCCACACGACGCGCTGTCTCGGCCGCCTGAAAAGCGCGGATCCCCGTATCCACACTGATGACGACTTTCACTCCGGCCGCTGCGGCGCGCTCGATCACGTCATCCCTGATCCCGTAGCCTTCTTTAATGCGATGGGGCACGTGGAAGTCGGCACTGCCGCCGCAGAGTTCGATGGCCGTCTTCAAGATCACGACGGCGGTGGTGCCATCGACGTCGTAGTCGCCGTAGATCAGGATGTCTTCGCGGTTAGCGATGGCCGCGCTGATCCGCTCCACTGCTTCCGTCATGCCCCGCATCAGGTAGGGGGAGTGCAACTGCTCCAGCGAGGGCGACAAAAACGCGGCAGCCTCGGCAGCCGTATGAACGCCGCGCAACGCCAGCAGGCGCGCCATCATTGGGGAAACATTGGCTTCAATCGTGAGTCTCTCAACAACCGCAGGATCGGGATGGAGATATTTCCAACGCATGGGCAGAATGCCCGGCTATTCTTCTTCGCTGTCGGAATCGTCGATCAGGATGCCGTCGTAGTCATCGGCTGCGTCTTCCAAACGCTGGTAGCTCTCATACCAGTCGGTGGCGATCTCGTAGATGAATACCACGCCCTGGCAGGGAAACCCGAGTTGGACGAACCCGACGTGGCCCGCGAAATTACGAAGCCATCGCGCCTCCTCCAGGTCCTCGTCATTCATGTACTCGATCTCCTGGAGCCGGTTCAGCAGCAGGTCAACGTCTTCCTTCGCCAGGTCAACGAAGTTCATGGTGACGAAGTTCACGCCGGAGGCCTTGGCCAGCTCGACGAAGTCCTTCCACGCGTCGGGGTGGTCTTCATCCGCCGCCCACTGCACGCTGGGCACATCGTCGCCGATGTGTGCGTTGAAGCGGCGCAGCCCGTGGCCCTCAATGAAGGCAATCATGTCGTCTTTCAGGTTGTGCAGGTTTTGTTCCATGGATGGTAAAGAACATCATATCGCGTTCCCTAAGTCCAGAGCTAAGGTTGCTTAGGACCAGGAAGCGGGCACTCAACCATTAGGCAGTGCCGGGGCTTTTAGAAGCCAGGGATTGCTCGTGGCCACCGAAGTCACCACGCCGCTGCGCACTGTCATGAAAGCAATGTTGACACTCGTGATGTTTTTAGGCCGAGTGGTGAGGACTCTGCTCAACCGGGGCTCCTGGAGCGAGACAGGTTCTCGGCTCGCGCGTAGCGACAGCGGAGCAGGTCCCTCTGCCCACTCCCTTCGCAAGCTCGTGGTCGCGGGCATTCGGGATGGGTGTCGTGGTAGAAGGAAAGAACCGAAGATGCCTGTTTACCAGGTGTAGTGGACCGTGTAATTGATGGTCTTTTCGTTGTCGGGCGGCACCTGGACGCGAAATTCGATGGTCTGGGCGTTGCTCTTCTGGAAGTCATCAGATTTTTGCGAGATGGCCCAGTTGGACCAGCGGTAGAGATGCTCCACCACCCGGACCTCTACCGGGGTGGACTTGTGGTTGCGGAGCTTGATTTCAAAGCTCTCATCCACCCAGCGTTCCTGCTGGTTTGTCTTGAA
Organism: uncultured Acidobacteriaceae bacterium; assembly: GCA_964521445.1. Lineage (GTDB taxonomy): Bacteria > Acidobacteriota > Terriglobia > Terriglobales > Acidobacteriaceae > Angelobacter. Next base: position 2,172 of record CAZFRV010000213.1, on the reverse strand, counting down.
GTACGTGCGGCGGCGCTCGCCCACGATGTCGAACGCGTTGCCGGTATAGAAGCGGACGGTTTCGTCGGCCGGCGTGTGATCGATCTGATCCTCCCCGGTGAACTCCATTTGTCCATCCTGGTCATGACGATAGAAGCGCACCCGACCGGCGGGCAACGGCATCCCCAGGCCATTGTTCTTGGAGTTCTTGAATTCCAGCATCACCCAGACTTTGGGGTTGGATTCGGTCCCGTACTCGGCGTTATTGCGGAGGTTCTCCATGTTCCATCCACGATATTGCTGGCCGATCATCACGCCGTCATAGACGTAAATCCGGTTGGCGTGAACACCCGTGGCGCGCAGGAACTCCACCTGCTTGACTTCGCGGTCGCGTAAGGTGGTCGGCCTCTCCAGAGTGTAGAGATGATATTCATCGAAGGCCCTTTCGGTCACCTGCTGGGCAAAGTCGTTATTGTTTTGGCCTGCACTCATCCTTAACTGCGCGTAAACCTGCCCCTGCTGGATCTTGGAGACATCGCCGGCCATCAACTTGATCCGCGCTTCCGGGAAGTTCTTCCCGCTCTGGTTGTCGAGCGTGACCCAGGCAACGACGTCGGCCACGTCGCCGTTTTCCGGGGCCACGATGTTGTAGTCGGCGTGCCAGCTCATGCCGCCGGAAACATACGAGAGCTCGGCCAGCTTGTGCCCTGCCTCGGATGATTGCAATTGCCAATCCAGGGTAGGCTGCAAGATGGTGTCGTCGCCGAGCGAGGGGAAGACCGGGCGTCCGGGAAGGTTGAATAAAAGCCGGCCGTTGACCTCGATAATGGGCTGTCCCGACCCGCCGGAGACCATGGCCATCTGCTGCTGGGCATACTGCTGCCCGTAACGCTGGTAGGCTTCATAGTGGGGCACGTAGCCACTCCGCACCACGCGTCCCTGCACGGTGATGGGATGCCCTTGGCTGTCGTTGGCTCCCGTCTCAAACTCCAGGGTCTTGCCTTCGAACAAGTTAAGCAACAGCCCTTGCGAGATGGGATCGTTGCGATAGTTTTGTTCCAGAATCTGGAGGCGCCCGCCCTTGGGGTCGCGCAGCACCACCGAGTCCGGCTCCACGTGGGCCGTGATGTTGCTGAAGACCACGTGATTGACGCCCGCTTTCAGGTCCAAGGGCACGTTTTGCCGCACCACGGCAAAGTTCTGGTTGTAGATGGTGAGCGAGGATGAGTCTGGCTGCTGAGCGGCGCTCCAGGCCGCCATTAGAATGAGAATGGCCCACAAGCCCGCCACAATTGGTCTGCGCATGCGCCCTCCAGCGAATCGATTACGTATAGAATGGCCTTCTATCCGGAACTTGCGCCGATCTTTCTAACCAAAACCAGGCTAACTTTAGTCGCTTTCGTCCGAAAATCAATGCAATAACTTAACATCGACCTCATTCTTAGGTTCCCAAACCTACTGCGCTGTGGCCGTCGGTGCTTGACGCTTGCGTCTCAGATGACTGCCGCTCGCGCGTGGGCGGCCGTATCCGGGAGGCGTCGCCCGCCCGCGTGCAGATCGCCCACTAGCGGCGTGCGCAACCGTTGCTAAATCGCACCGACGGTTCGGTTCCAGTTCGCGCGTACGCTCCGCAGTAGCGACGGGTAAACGATCAGCTTGCGAAACGGATCGATCAGGGCCATGTAGAGCGGCGTCAGCCGGCCGACTTTGCGAACATAGACAGCGAAGTAGAAACGGTAACTGTTGGCCGTTTCCACCAGCGCGCTCAGTGCCGCGGCGTGGACGGTGCGGTTGATCACTTCGTCGAGCTGTTCGTTCTCGAAGCGGTACACCACGCGGAGCCCGCCGGTCCCTTCGCGCGTCCCCGCGGGTGCGAGCGAGAGTGCGCGGTCCGCGGGCGTGAGCCGGTCCGCGAAGGTTGCCAAAATCTTTTCGGACGGAGCGCGGTCCCAACCAAACAATCGGCCGACGAACAGCCGCACGGCGACCAGCCCTTGCACGGCCGGAGACGGCCTAAACAGCCGCGAACCGGCAACGCGGCGGCGAAACTCATCGAGCGTGATGCCGGCGCGCGGCCGCGGCAGATCAACGGCCCAGACATCATGCAGTGGAACGTCCTCAAGAAATCCGTGGACCCGCAACGGCAACACCTCGAATTCTCGCTCCGATATCTGCGGCATGCCACCTCCGCTC
>CAZFRV010000212.1:0-11149 GCA_964521445.1 uncultured Acidobacteriaceae bacterium | reverse complement strand
CGTCTTAAGGCCAGAATTACCGGCGTCTTTTATTTCCTGACCATACTGACAGGAATATTTGCTGGGGGCTTCGTGACCGGCAAGCTGGTGGTAGGCGGCGACGCCGCAGCTACCGCGACGAACATACTGGCGCACAAGGGCTTGTTTCAATTGGGGTTCGCAGTCTTCATGATCGAAATGGCGTGCAATATCGTCATCACAGCTCTCTTTTATGATCTGCTTAAGCCGGTGAGCAGGAGCGTCTCTTTGGTGGCGGCGTTCTTGGGCCTCGCCGGTTCCGTCATCAAGACTTTTAGCCGCCTCTTTTTTATCGCCCCCTTGTTCATCCTGGGAGGCGCACACTACCTGAGTGTATTCAGCACCGACCAGTTGCAGGCGCTGGCCCTCCTCTTTCTCAAGGTGAATGACCGGGGCGCCGGGATCGCCTTGGTGTTTTTCGGATTCTATGCGCTTCTGACGGGCTACCTCATTATCAGGTCCACCTTCCTGCCTCGAATTCTGGGCGTGCTATCGGTGTTGGGAGGTGTGGGTTGGCTGACCTTCTTGTATCCGCCGCTCGGAAGCCGTCTGTTCTTCTTTATTGCAATCTTCGCCATCCTCGGTGCAGCATCGCTGATCTTCTGGCTTCTCGTGTTTGGCGTGAATGAACAAAGATGGAAGGAGCGAGCCGCCGCAGCGCCGGCGGCAATTTGGAGATGAAAGCTGCTGTCAACCGATCATGTGCCTCATTGGAGAGGCACACACAGATCTAAACAAAGAGAATACTGAAATGAAACACAGCGTTATGTTGACCATCTCGTCTCTGCTCTCAATCCTGTTCATGACGTTTCACCTGACGAGCGATACCCTTCCACGCCAGGGCCGGGACGCCCGAGGCAGGGGGCTCAACTCTCGTTGCGGTGCCCGTCCTGTTCGTCTGGCTGTAACGGAACGCTGGTGCTCGCGGAACGGCGGTCGGGGTACGTAATCATGCTCGTCGGGTCGCTCCTTGCGCTGGGCATGCCTGTCATCCACGTGATGGGAGCGGCAGGCGTTTTTCGAGGCGCCATCGCCGGGGGCAGCGGACCCTTCTTGTACGTCTGGACGCTTCACGTGCTGGGCGTGACTGGGATGTTCTCCCTCATCCTCGCGGCGCGCGGCCTGTGGAGCCCGCAATGGGGCCAGTCCCCACAACCCGACCAGCGCAGCAAGGAATTGCGATCGTAGGGCGCCATGGAAGGACGCCAGAGTTACTAAAGGAGGGAACAATGTCATTTTCGCCCATATTAGTTTTTCATATTTGCTCTGGGACCCTAGGTGTGCTGTCCGGCTTCGTGGCCGTCTCGTTCCGCAAAGGTTCGCGCGGGCATCGCGTAGCCGGCAACGTGTTTCTTGTATCCATGCTGGGCCTGGCCCTGAGCGGAGTGTACATGGCCCTCCTGAAATCCCAGGTGACCAATGTCCTCGGCGGCGCTCTCACGTTCTATCTGGTGACAACGGCATGGACGACCGTCAGGCGTAGAGAGGGAATGCCCGGCATTTTCGAGTGGGTCGCGCTTCTGGTTGCGTTAGCGGTCGGAGCCACCGAGGTGACTTTTGGTTTCCAAGCAGCATATAGCCCGACGGGGTTGAAGTATGGATATCCTGTCTGGCCCTATGCTCTCTTTGCTTCCGTGGCTTTACTTGCTGCCGTGGGAGACGTTCGCATGCTCTTGCGCGGCGGTGTTTCCGGCACGCAACGTCTGGTGCGCCATCTTTGGCGCATGTGCTTTGGATTTTTCATCGCCTCAGCGTCTATTTTCCTGGCGCGGCCACACCTGTTCCCCGCGATATTGAACAAAACATACGTAATTCCGTTCCTGGGCTTCCTGCCGCTGATCTTGATGGTCTTCTGGCTGGTGCGCGTTCGGTTCACCAAGCGTGCGATAGGCGTTAGGTTCCGAAGTGGGAAGCAAAAGCAAGAGCTGGGCGGAGCTAGCAGAGCTTAAACCGCATTGCCCTGAAATCTCGTCACCGTTATTCTTGGTCTCCGGTCGGGATGATTCCCGCATTTTCGAACATCAGGATCACCGTGCGTTGCGGCGCCCGCGTGCGGTGAAGGACACCCTTCGACACCACAAAGCCCTGCCGGGGAGCCAGCTCGACGGTTCGGCCTTCCAGATCGATCAGCAACTTGCCCTCAACCACATAAAAGAACTCGTCGTCGTGATCGTGTTTGTGCCAGTGATACTCGCCTTCGATCACGCCGACCCGCACCACCGAAGCGTTCACTTGGCAGAGTGTCTGGTTGTACCACGTGTGAGGAGCTGCATCGGAGAGGGCTTTCTCATCGATCAATTCCAACTGTTTGTACAGCACATTGAGGCGCGTGTCATACGGATATTGCGTTGGGGTACTCATTTCTTCTTTACTCCTTTTGGGCCTACACGCATTGCGAAATCGCACGCTTGATATTTCATGACGTCAACCCTCGGAGACGGCACAACGAGTTCCCCAGCATACACCCGAGCAGGTCTTCCCTGACCCGTACGCTCATCTGTGTTCGGCTGCGATGGGCGCCAGTGCGGCCACTGCGCTCGAGATTCTCGCGAGAGCTGATTCGAGTTTCTGGCGCTGGTATCCGGCGGCGATGCGCAGGTGATGTTCCGTCCCCAAGTAAGCCCCGGGCGCAACCAGAACCGAGCTCTTCTTTCTGATGGCATCGGCCAGTTCGATTGAGGACATGTCGAAGTGGTAGCGCACAAAAGCGACGGACGTGGCCGGGGGCATCTTCCAGGAAAACCTGCCGTTCTGCTCGCGCACCCAGGCTTCGACGACTTTGTGTCCTTCGCGCGAGAGCCTTCTCTGCCGCTCGAGCAGCGTCCGGCGTTTCTCGGGGACGAGCGCGATCTCGGCCAGCTTCATGCTCGGCCCGGCAGCGGCGATGACGGCATATTCGTGCCGCCGCCACAGAGCTTCAATCGTGTCCGGCGCGGCGACGGCCCAGCCCATGCGCAGGCCTGCCAGCCCATAAGCTTTGGAGAGACTGTTCACGCAGATCAGCTTGTCATACTGGCCCCAGAAGGTGGGCGTGTCCGGGCCTTCGGCTTCTGTGCCGCAATAAACTTCGTCGGCGTGCAGCCAGGCGCCGGTTCGAGCGCAGATATCGACAATGCGGCGCATCTCTTCGGCGGACAGGACGCTTCCTGTGGGATTGTTGGGGTTCACCACCGCGATTAACTTCGTTCTAGCGCCGGCGAGTCGCTCAAGCTGGTCGAGATCAATGCGCCAGTCGTCTTCGGGATGAAGCACGAGTTCCTTGACCAGGCAGCCCAGATTCCGGGCCAGCCCCCGGACCTGGCGATAGCCGGGAGAAATCACAATGACTTCGTCGCCGCGTTCCAAGAGCGTGCTGCACACCAGGCTGTTGGCCTGAGAGGCGCCTACGGTTACCAGAATATTTCTGGCTGAGGCATTCGCATAGAGCGCGGCGATTCTTTCGCGCAACAGGGCTGTACCGTTGACCTCGGGATAGTAAAGCGGCAGATCCAGAAGAGGCCCGGCGTCATTGCTGTCGAGCAGGTCGCGCATCTCAGCGCATTGCACTGAACTGTCAGCCAGGTTGTAATCCACCGTCCGTTCAAACTGCGACTGAAAGTATTCGAGCTCGAAATTCTGGAAGTCCATAACCGTTCCCGCTATGCAGTTGATGCTTCAGCAGCAGCCGCGGTTCTCTTTTGCTTTCGCCAGTATAAATAGAACGGCGCGCCCAGCAGGACGATTCCGATTCCGATCAGAGCGTCCACAGGCTTCTGCCAGAGCGCATTGACGGCCCAAGCGCCGCCCAGCACTACGTAGAGTCCGGGCAGCCATGGATAGCCGGCGCATCGGTAGGGACGTTCGGCGTGGGGCATCTTGCGGCGCAGAACGAACAGCGCCGCCACGGTCATCACGTAGCTGAGGACCATCATGAACATGACATAGGTAAACAAGTCGGCATATTCGAGAACCAATACCAGCACCGCTGCCCAAGCCGCTTGCAGCACCAGGCTCCAAACCGGCGTGCGCCAGCGAGGATGCACCTGGGCCAGAGCGCGAAAGAAAATACCGTCCTCCGCCATGGCGTAATAGACGCGGGCGCCGCTCAAAATGCAACTGGCCATCGCGCCGAAACAGGAGATCGCGATCATCAATGCGAGCCACGGTCCCGCAGCCGCGGAAAACAGGCTGATTGCGGAAGTTTGCGCTACCGTGGTGGTGGCAACGATTCCGCTCATGGGCAGCGCGTAAAGATACACGGCGTTGATGACCAGATAAATCGCGCCCACCAGCGCCAGCCCGAGGATCAATGAGCGAGGAAGATTGCGCTGCGGGTCTTTGACTTCGCCCGCCACCCAGGTGATGTACACCCATCCGTCGTAGGCCCAGAAGACGGCGATCAGCGCCACGCCGATCCCGCTGACCGTAGTGGCCACTCCGCCGGACGCTGGAAGCGATGCGGAATAGTGTCCCCAGGAGCCGTGACCAAACGTCAGCCCCAACACCACGAAAGCAGCAATGGCGGCAAATTTCATCCAAGTGGCGATGTTCTGCAAGACAGCACCGGCGCGGACGCCAAAAACATTGATCAGCGTCTGCACGGCGATGGCCGCAAAGGCCAGGAGATGCCCGCGCGTGAGCAGGGGAGCAATCTCGTGACCGCCGACCGTGAACTTGCCCAGCGAGAGCACAGCATGGTCTGCTGATAGCGCGGGAAACACGCTGCCTATATATAAGGAAAAACCGGCGGCCAAAGCGGCAATCGTCCCCCCGATGCTCACGGTGAAGATCATCCAACCGTAGAGGAAGGCCACAAAGTCGCCATAGGCCTCGCGCATGTACACATACTGTCCGCCGGCATCGGGGAACATGGCGCCCATCTCGGCGAAGGCGAAGCAGGCCAGCATGGTGATGACCAGGCCGATACCCCACACGGAAAGAAACAACAGCGGCGAGCGGGTGTTCGCGGCTACATCCTGAGCGGTAAGGAAGATCCCCGAGCCGATAATCCCGCCAGCCAGAAGCAGAATGGAATCGAGCAATGACAGGCTGCGTACGAGTTTGTTTGGTGGAGGCAAAAGTTGGCGGGCTCACATCCCGGGACCTAGATATAAACCTCTTTTCGGCAGCGACGTCAAGCGTGAATAACGTTTTCTTCAACTCCTCGCCGGCGACTTGACTTTGCGATCTTCAGGCGTCCGCGCGTTGATCTCGGCGGACTTGCCCCGGGGGATGCTCAACGTCTTCCACTCGGCGCTGCGCAGGTGTTTGCCCTGATAGACGATCTGTCCCACGTGGTATGCCATGTGGGTCACGCTGCGGCTGATCGCCTGGAGAACCGTATGCGGTTCGCGGCGGATGTACACCGTGCGGCTGAGGTCTTCCGGTTTGAGACTCTGCACAGCCTTGAAAGTGGTCTCCCAACTATGTTCCCAGCGGCGCATCAGCTCGGGCCGGGTGTCCGCCTCGGTGAGCACGAACTCCTGATCGCGGTCTCGATCCGGCTTTTCGCCGTCCGTGGTCAGGAAATCGGTCCACCGGGAGCGCAGGTTTCCGGCCATGTGTTTCACAACCAGGGCAACGCTGTTGGACTCGGCGTCGGGCAGGTGGAAGAACTCCTGGTCGTTGAGCTGCGCCAAGGCCGCGTCGGCCATGCGTTTGTACCCACGGAAGGTGCGGAATGTCTCGTCCAAGTAGGCGGATGCGATCGAGGTATCGTCGGCCATAGGCTCCTCGGTTGCCTAGTTTAGCAAGTGCCCTGCTCCGCGTCCGAAGTCCCTGTTCCGGGTGGACGACTCGTCCGATTTGCCTTATTTGTCGTCGCCCCACTCAGATTGCCAGCGCCCTTAATTTTGTGCATTCTTTTGGCAGCTTCCTGCGTATTACTCATTCAGAAGGGGACACTTTGGACGGAGACCACCAGGCCAGAGTAGAAACCGCGCTGCGGCTGGCAGCTCGGGGCGACGAGGCGAGATTTGCTGAGCTCGTGCGCGAGCACCAGGCCATGGTATTCAGCGTTGCCTGGCACTACCTGCAAGACCGGTCTCTGGCCGAAGACGTGGCCCAGGAGGTCTTTCTGGAGCTTTATCAAAAGCTGGCGACGATTCAGTCGGCGGCCCACCTCAAATACTGGCTGCGAAGAGTTTCCGTGCATCGCGCCATCGATCAGGGACGCCGCAAGAAGCATCAGCGCGAATCCAATCTGGAAGAAATGCCCGAAGCGGTTGGCGCGAGCCCCGCCGCAGGCTCCGCCGCGAGCCAGGACCCCATGCTGATGGGACGCCTGCGCCAGGTAGTAGCCGCACTTCCCGAAAAGCAACGCATGATGGTGGTGCTGCGCTATCAGGAAGATTTAGGACCCGCGGAGATCGCCGAGCTTCTGGAGATGCCGGTGAACACCGTAAAGAGCACGCTGCACCGGTCGCTCGAAGAGTTGCGCACCCGGCTCACCCGCAAACTTGGAGAGGTACGATATGCATTTTTCTGAAGATGACCTGAAGGACGCGCTACGGCGCAAAGATCCCGGCCCCGGCTTCACCCAGCGAGTGATGGCGCGCGTCGGCCAGACTGAGCAAAAAGAGAGTCCGGCCACCACAGGGCCCATCAACAACCCTCCGCGCGGGTGGCCAGCATGGCTTGGCGCCGCGAGGCTGCGGCCGGCGATGACTGCCCTCGCCGCCATTGTGCTGGTGGCGGCGGCAAGTTGGATGGGATATGAGAAGTACCGCGAAGCGCGGATCGAGCAAGCCAGAGAGGCGGAACAGAAGACCATTCTTGCCCTCAAGATCACCAATGCCAAGCTGAACCACGTCTTCAAACGAGTCAACGAGTCGATCAACGAGCCGGCCGCGCAAGCGCCGAAAATCAGGAGACAGAGTCTATGAGAGCTTTGAATATCAAAATAGGGCCATCCATTTTTCTGCAGGCGGCGCTGATTTGCGCGCTCAGCCTTCCCGTCCTGGCCCAGAGCGCCCGCCTGGAGCTGAAAAACCTGGAAAAGCTGAACAGCAAAGCCAGCGAGGTCAATGAGATCACGCTGGACAGCGACATGCTGCAAATGGCGAGCAAGTTTCTTGACCTGGACCATGACGCCGACGCCAAGGAGTTGAAAGAGATCGTCAAAGGTCTCAAGGGTATCTATATCAAGAACTTCGAATTCGACGCGCCCAACGAATACAGCCCGGCGGACGTGGATGCCATCCGCACACAGCTTGCCGGTCCGGGCTGGAGCAAGGTAGTGGAGAACCGCAGCAAGCGCCAGAGTGAAACCAATGAAATTTACATCATGAAGGTGGGCGACAAGGTCGCCGGCGTGGCGATTCTGGTGGCGGAACCGAAAGAGCTGACGGTGGTAAACATTGTCGGCTTCATCGACATCAACAAGTTGGGTGAACTGGAGGGGCATTTCGGCATCCCCGAAGATCACGGCTCTCACCACGGAAGCATGAGCAAGCCGGACGACACGAAGCGGCCCTCTGGCAGTCCCTCCCCGGAAAAGAAGGAGGACGACGATGACCAGAACTAGACTCAACTGCCTGGCCGCGGTTTTCTTCGCCGGCTGCGTTATGGTCGCGGTCTGGCCGCGCGCCGTCTTCGCCAGCGATGATTTCAGCAACATCGTCCGCTATATTGAGTCCCAATATCACGTACACCGCAACTACCCGTTTCTCATGGGTCTTGCCGGACTCGCCGCGAGAACATGGCCCGGAACCGGTGTGAAAGACGTGAAGATCGCCTTGTTCGAAGACCAGCATCTGCTGCAATCCGCCTCCGACCGGGAACTCGATGAGCTGGTTCAAGCTGCGGGAAACTCCGGTTGGCGACCGCTGGTGAAGAGTCTTTCGCGGCGGAGCGGCGACCACTCCTACATCTATGCCAAGCCCGAGGGCAGATATTTAACGCTGCTGATCGTCAACGTGGAACCCAGTGAGGCGGAGGTGGTGCAGGTGAAGATCGATCCGAAACAACTGGAAGGGTTCATCAACGATCACAATGGCCGTGGGTCACGAAGATCACACGACATGGCGTCGATGTGAGGTGAGTCATCGGGTTAGTTCTTCTTTGCCGCTTCAGTCAGGGCGATCATCAGCTCTTCCAGATGGCGATGTCCGGTGAGGTAACTGATTACCATCATGCGGATGACCGAGCGTCCGTTCACCAGGGAAGCGGAGATCCAGCGCCAGCCGTCGCGCGTTACCTCTTCGACGACGGCTTCATTGGCAGCGCGGACCTGCTCCTCCGTGGCGCCCGGACGCTTGACGCGAAAATTGACGATGGGCAGGACTTGCGGCGCCGCCAGTTCGAAATACTGTGAGCTGCGGATCCACTTTGCAAAGTGCGCAGCCAGCGCAAGCTGACGGTCGATATGTTCTTCATAGGCACGGCGGCCGTGCACGCGCAAGGTGAGCCACAGTTTCAGCGAATTCATGCGCCGCGACCACTGCGTGCTGACCTGAAAGTTGTCCAGCGGAAGCTCGGGGCCGCCATAGACTTTGGGCATGTAGGGCGTGCTCACGGCAAAAGCTTGCCGCAGCGTCTCTGGACGGCGCGTCAACACCACGCCCGCGGCAAAGGGCATGGCCAGCCACTTGTGTGGGTCGATGGTGATGGAGTCGGCCAGCTCGATGCCGCGCATCAGCTCGCGATGCCGATCTGAGAAGATGGCCGCCGCGCCGTAAGCGCCGTCGAGATGCAGCCACAGTTTTTGGCGCGCACAGATTTCTCCCAAGGCCACTAAATCATCAATCGCTCCCGAGTTGGTGGTTCCGGCAGTGGCCACCACGCAAAACGGCGTGAAGCCGCCAGCCTGATCGCGGCCGATTTGCGCCTCCAGTTGCTCGGGATCCAGCTGGATCTTGTCGTTCACTGAAATGCGCCGCACCGCCTTGCGTCCCAGGCCCAGCAGCCCGGCGGACTTGTCGATTGAGTGGTGGGCCTCGATCGACGTGTACAGCACCGGTCGCGCGCCGAGCGCGGCCACGCCTTCTTCGATGGCCTGCGGAAAATGCGCGGCGAGTGCCAGCGCCAGCCCGCTGAAGTTGGCTTCATTGCCGCCACTGGTGAAGGTGCCGTCAAATGCGGTCTTCCAGCCCACGCGCTCGCCGATCCAGCGCAAAGTTTCCCGTTCGATCTTCGACCCAAGCTGCGAGCGCGCCAGCGTGGCCAGCTGTGGGTTGAGCGCTGCCACCAGCGCCTCGGCCAGAACCGCCATGTAGGTTGGTGTGCAATTCATCAGCCCAAAGTAGTTGGCGCTGGGCACGTGAAAGCCCTTCACGACCATCTCGCTGCAAATCTCGTCGAGCACCTTCTCGGCATCCTCGCCGAATTCGGGCAGGCTGTCTTTCAGGTCGTCGAATGTCCGCAGTTCCGCAGGAAGTTGTACCGGACGGTCAGGCAGGCTGGAGAAGTACTCATCGATGCTGTCGATCAGCTTGTAGCCGAGCCGGCGGCGAGAGGCGGAATCGAGGTCGAAAGACATAGCTTGGCGATTGGCAAGAAACAAGAGTCTCAGTGTAAATCCTGGCTACGGTCATCAAAGCTGCGCTGTTGCTATTCTGCTGACGCTTTGTGTTTCGCGTACACGTCTATACGCTTCTTATAAAGCAGGAGCACGCTCGGGCCGAAAGACAGCAACATGATGGCAATCCCAGTCGCGATACCGAAGCTGGTTACCGCCGGCGCCGAACAATCATGCCGGCGCCGGGCAACGACATGAGATGGCACGGCGATCAGAAGTTCCAACACGCTGCCCTTGAGCAGCCACGAAGTTGCCCGGGTGATTGACGCATTGGAATTCCGGAAATACAGATAAAACACAATCGTCCAGGCTGCCCAAAGGGCGCCCCAGCAGGCCAGGATGTTGGCGTCGCGTTCAAGGAAGTGGCTCCCGAAGTCGTCGCCATAGACTCCAAAGCCCAAGGAGAGAATGGCCGCGCCTGTCAGCAGAGCCCACACCATCGCGGTGACCAAGACGGACAACACAATATGGGCGCGCGGCTTGAGTCGCTGCCGCGAGGTATCCACGGACAAGAAAAGAAGAAGGGCTTCACCGGCAATGACGATACAAATTGGCATCCACGTCAGCCATTCCGTGTAGGGGCCAAGCAGACGTCCCCCGCCGAGAAGCGCCGCTCCTGGCACCAGGAGAACCAAAACAATAAGCGCATACGACACGGTTATCACGGTGCCCCACTTGCGCATGATCCCTCCATCTAAAAGAACATCCAGTCCAGAAACCCGTCAGCAGAGCGGCGTTGGTTCAGCTACTCCTTTCCCTCAGGGGACTCCTCCGCTGGCGTTTCCTGTCCCGTCTGCGGTCGCAGCAGCGGGAAGAGGATCACATCCCGGATCGATCGGGAATCCGTCAGCAGCATGGTCAGCCGGTCAATGCCGATGCCCTCGCCGCCCGTCGGCGGCAAACCGTAAGAGAGCGCGCGAATGTAATCTTCGTCCATAGCGTGGGCTTCTTCGTCGCCGCGCTCGCGTTCCTGGAGCTGCTGTTCGAAGCGGCGGCGTTGTTCTTCGGGATCGTTCAGCTCGCTGAAGGCGTTGCCGATCTCCAGTCCACCGACGAAAACTTCAAAGCGCTCCACCCAATCCTGGGGCTCGTCGCGCTTGTTCTTCGATAGCGGCGAGATGGCGACCGGGAAGTCGTACAGAATCGTCGGCTGGATCAAGTGCTCTTCCGCCACCGCTTCAAACATGGCGGCGATGGTCTTGCCGGCCGGGTCCTTGGGATCGTAAGGCATGTGCGGCGTGTGTTTGGCATTCAGCCGCTTCACCAGCGCTTCCACCGAGGCGTGTGAGGCGAAATCTGACATCTCCGGCTTGGGCGCCGCTGCTTCCGGCCAATACTTGATGATGGCCTCGCGCATGGAGAGCCGCTGCCAGTTGGCGAAATCAATCTCCTGGCCGTTGAAGGTAGTCTTGGTTGTACCATTCACGTCGCGCGCCACCTGCGCCAGCATCTCCTCGGTGAGCGTCATCATGTCGTGATAATCGGCGTAGGCCTGGTAAAACTCGAGCATCGTAAACTCGGGATTGTGCTGGGTGGAGATGCCCTCGTTGCGGAAGTTGCGGTTGATCTCATACACGCGATCCAGTCCGCCGACGACTAACCGTTTCAGATAAAGCTCCGGGGCGATGCGCAGGT
>CAZFRV010000211.1:0-9557 GCA_964521445.1 uncultured Acidobacteriaceae bacterium | reverse complement strand
GTCGTTACACATCGTCCGTGCGCATTTGAATTTGCTAAATACTAAGTACTAAATACTAAGTACCTCCTGCTCGCTTAATGTCCGCCAGCAGCTTCTTATCTTCCTCACTCAGCGGTTGCCGAGCCAGCAGATCGGGCCGGTACCGCAACGTCTTTTGCAAAGCCTGGCGTCGCCGCCATTTGCGGATCTGCTCATGGTTGCCGCCGATCAGCACCTCCGGCGCCGCCATGCCGCGAAATTCCGCCGGCCGCGTGTAATGCGGATAATCGAGCAATCCGCCGGAAGCGCATGTGCTGTCCGGGCCCTCGACTCCGCTCTTCTCTGCCGCCGTAAAACTTTCCTGCCAGGCGGATGCCTGGTTGCCCAGCGCCCCCGGCAAGAGCCGGGTGACCGCGTCCACGATCACCGCCGCTCCCAGTTCGCCGCCGCTCAGCACGTAGTCGCCGATTGAAATCTCGCGATCGGCCAAGCCTTCGGCGACGCGCTCGTCCACGCCTTCATAACGCCCGCAGATCAGGACCAGTCGATCCAGAGCCGCCAATTCCTGGGCGACACTCTGCGTGAACATCTCACCCTGGGGCGAAAGCAGGACCACGCTCGTGCTGCTGCTCGGCTCCAGTCGCTTTGCTTTCGACCCTACGCCCAGCGATTCCACGCACTTGAACAACGGCTCCGGCTTGAGCACCATGCCTTCGCCACCGCCGAACGGCCGATCATCCACCGTGCGATGCCTGTCGGTGGTGAACTCGCGAAGATCGTGCACCCGGATTTCAATGAGCCCGGATGCTTCTTTCCTCGCCCGGCCCACGATGCCGTAATCCAGCGGCCCGCGAAAAAAGTCCGGGAAAATCGTTACGATGTCGAAAATCATTCGAGCAATTAGCAATTAGCAAATAGCAATTAGCAATTAGCCAAAGCGTTCGCTGCGTAGTCCATGTTCCGCTGGCGATGACAGCTACGTGATCGGCGAACGTAAGCATCAATTTCTTCCATGCTCTGCTAATTACCAATTGCTAACTGCTAATTGCTACAATTCCAACATGCCCTCTGGCAACTTCATCTCCAGCCGTTTTTCCGCAAGCACAATCCGCTCGATGTAGGCCGCGGCAAACGGGACTAAATATTCTTTGCCGTCATTCCTCCGAACCACCAGCAACGGCGCTTCTCCGGCGCCAAACTGAACGTCTTCGATCCGTCCAATCTCGTGCCCGGCATCGCTGACCATGCAACCGACGAGGTCGCTGACATAGACCGAATCGTCCGGCAACTGCGCCCGCTCCGCACCGGGAATCTGAATCTCACAGCCGACCAGGGTTTCTGCCTGGCTGATGGAATCAAAGCCCGCAAACTTCAGAACCACTCCGCCCTTGTGGAGCCAGTGGTCTTCCAATGCCAATTCGCGGCGCTGATCTCTTCGATCGAGAGCATACAGCCGCTTGCGGCTGGCAAAGCGCTCCGGAAAATCCGTGAGCAGCACCGCCGCCACTTCGCCTTTACGTCCCTGCGTCTTGGTCACCCTGGCGATGGTGACGAAATCCCCTTCCGTCGGATGCTCGCGCGGGGGATTCGCTTTGGTCATGGTTCACGGCGTTCCCGGACTCAAGGGCCGGATCAGTCTTCCATGATCTCCAGCGTGTAGCGTTTCTTCAGCTTCATGCTGGCGGCGCCGAGAATCGTGCGAATCGACTTGGCGGTCCGCCCCTGTTTGCCGATGACTTTCCCCAAGTCGGGCTGCGCCACGCGTAACTCCAGCACCGTGGCGTCGCCTTCCTCGACCGGGGTTACTTGAACCTCTGCGGGAGCATCCACCAGGGCCTGGGCAATCTGCTCCACCAGGGTGCGCATGTCGCCTGCTGTCTCCGTCATAAGGCCATCCTTGTCTATCAGCAGCGTGGGGCCCGCTTCATTCAGCTTCGTCCAGGGGAGACCAGATTCTCTTAGCCTAGGCTGCAGTACCCGCCGGAGCTGGCGACTTGGAAAGCAAACGGCTGACCGTCTCGGAAAGCTGCGCGCCTTTGGAAACCCAATAGTCAATGCGGTCGCGCTTGATATCGAAGGTGGCCGGGCTGGTGCGGGGATTATACAAACCCACGATCTCCACCGAACGCCCGTTACGCGCCCGCTCTTTCTCGATCACTACTACGCGATAGTAAGGTTGTTTGCGCGCACCAATGCGCGCCAGTCGTATCATTAGCACTGTGGCACTAAATCCTTTCCTGTTTGGACCCGGGAACCCCGGACAAGTGGTTATTATCTCGTAAGTTAGGGGCAGTTGGCAAGGCGGAACCGCTACCCTGGCGGTCGCCTGCTCGTGGTTTGGCGCCTATTTGCCTCGATTCCCTATCATGGCTTGCCTGCCTTCTCTTGGGCCTGTTTGAACTGCGCCAGGCTCACAAACGGCGGCAGGTGAATCTGGTCGGCACAGGAAGCATCGAGCTTCGCCGCGGACCCTTGCTGCACAAAGTCCGCCACCAGCCCGTCGATGCACGGCGAGCCGGTTCCGTGGGTTCCTTCCTTGATCGCAATTAAACGGCTGTTGGGCAGGTCATGTGCTGCTTGCTGGGCCATTTCCGGCGGCGTGGCTGGATCGAGCACGCCGGAGATGAGCAGCGTTGGCACCTCGGAGTGTATGGGCGCGTAGAAGTCTTTGGGAATGGAGCCGACCGTCCCCCACGTTTTGCAATATGTCTGGTACCGGCGGACTTGCGCATCTCCCAGGTAGGTACCCTGGGTCTCATGCTTGATGAAAGCATCGGTGAGGCCGGGCACATCTTCAGCGCAGATGGCGGCCATGCTCATGCCGCGGGTCACTACGCCCTCAAGCCTGCTCGTCAAAGTAAACACCGAATCTGCGTAAATCGACCAGTCACCTTGATTGGCGTTGTGGATCATCAACGGAAAAGCGCTGGCGAACTGCGGAATATAAAGCAGGATCCGCAGGCTGGAAACGAAGATGTCGCGTGGGAGAGTTACCTGCTGATTTTGTGCCTGGAAATGGGCCGGCGATTTCTCCAGCCGGTCCAGCAGAGTCGTGAACTCGTCGTGTAGATCGGGAAAATCCTTATGGCAGCCGGCATCGGCGGCGCAGAGGGCGATCAGCCGGTCCACCGAGCTTTGTATGGTCTTGGCGAAGGGCACGGGAATGCGATACTGGGGCGTGGCCACCGCCTCCAGAGTTAGAGTGCGGACGTGATCGCTGTGCCGCCGCAAATAGACCAATCCCGACTTGGTGCCGTACGAGCCTCCGAAGACGTTGATCTTTTCATAACCCATGGCCTGGCGTACTTCATCCATGTCGTCAGCAAAGATGGACGTAGTGTACTGGGTGAGATCGGCCTTCCTGTCCATCTCCGCGCGGCACTCGCGAATCTTATCGAGAGAAAAAGCCTCGCCGATGATGGCCTGCGCGTCGCTGCCGCTTTTTAGCTGGCACTGCAGCGGGTTCGATTGGCCGGTACCGCGCTGATCCACCAAGACCACATCCCTCTGCTGGCGCACCTTGGTGACGTACCCCGCCACCCCGGCGTAGGCCTCTGTGGCGCTCTGTCCGGGACCACCGGCAAACGCGAAGAAAGGATCGGCCGCAGGCTTGTCCGTGGTCGCCGGGAGCAGCATGATGTTGAGAGCGATCTTGCGTCCTTGCTGCGACTGCCGGTTCTCGAAGACGTCATACTTGCCGCACAGCGCCTCGATGTTGCCGTCAGCGACACGGCACGGCTCCAAAGCCACTCGACCCTGGATCTTCGGCTTCAACGTGAATTTGGCGGCGGACGCTCCCGGCCGATGGAACAAGAGCGGGATTGACGCTCCTCCTTGCTGCCAGGTACCGCTGATCTCGGTGGCGTCAGCGTTCAGCTTTCCTTCGTAGACGGCGGCAATCTTCGTCATTTCAAGCCGCAGCACGCCACCTTGAGCGAAAGACACAGCGTCAATGGGGATCGATGCGTTCCCCTGGTCCACGCTGATGAGCGTTCCCTTCAGCGCCGCATCTGGAGATTGCTCGATCTTCACAATCAGGCGGAGCTTGGCGATCGTGCCCTGCCATTCGCCCGTGATGGAGGAGTTGTCGGCGGATTGCGGCGCTGGGCTGGTTGGTTGTGCGTTCCCCCAAATCGCCCCCGCCATCAGGATCAAGCAGCACAGGATTTGGACACACGCGTTTCTTCCGATTCTCATCGAGCAACTCCTGGTAATTGGTTGGCTTGTATTCGTTCCTGACTGTTCCTACGTTTCTGGACGTCGAGAGTTACATGCGAATCTAGTGCCCCATGCGCAACAACACCATAAGCACGGCCCATCCGCCCAGATAAGCCGCGCCAAGGTAGGCAACCCGATTGGCCAGATTCAGCGAATAACCTCGCGTGGCCTTGAGCACCAACATGGGCGCCGATGGCTGGTAACACAACGGCCAACTCGGGGCGTTCGACTCCATAAAGTCGGGAAGCCTCACCGGACGGGCCCGCAGAGTTACCGTCAAGAGCTTCTTTCTCTTGATCTCCTGCCACACGCCGGCAGCAACCGAAATTGCTATCCATCCGACCAACCATAGGAGGGCGACCCGCATGCGGCTGGCCGGAGATACGCTGAGCAGGGCGGGCAAGGTCAAGAGTGCCACCGAGTTCATGGCCCGGGCTATGTCGCATACGTTGAGATAGAACTTCCGCGTTGCTTCGCGGGCTTCCAGGTACTCCTCTGCCTGAATCTCAGGAACCGGTGTGCGCCACGCCACTACGATCTGCTTTGCGAACAGGAAGCCGGCCTGCGTATAAAGCAGAAGGGCGGGCATGCCAAATACCAGGCGCAGATCGACGTGTTGTGGTGCTGCCAGGTAGTTGCGGACCAGCCAGCCGATTGCCACCACGGAAGATAACGCCATGGCTATTTCAAGGTTGCGATTGCTGTAATCGCGCAGCCGCCGCGGCTTTAGGGAAAGGGCCACAGCAGCCACCGGTTGCTCCGCCTCCGGCACTGCGTACGGCCTTGCTTGCCGCTCCGCCAGGTCCACGGAGAACACGTGAAAAACGTGAATGAACACCGACATGGCCAGAATGAACCACGAGAGAATGAGGACATTATGCCCAGAGATGATAAAGATGGCGGTGGCACCGGCGATATCGATGGCTAAGGTACTCAACATCCGCAGCCTGTAGGCACGTAGAATCTTCGCGCCCTCGCCGTCATAAAAACCCGATTGTACCTGGACGTTGAAAAACCACTCCGGGCCGCGCAGCAGCGGCTGTCGCCAGCGGCGAAAACACCCGCGGGCGCGGAACCCTGCCCATAGTCCGTAAAGCAGAACGTAGTAGATCAGATCAAACTGCCTAGGCGACATTTATTTGTTTCCTTTCGTGACCGTGCGCAGCTCCTGGCCCACGATGTCCAGAATCTTGCCTTGCGGCAACCCGGACAAAACCAACTGTGTCAGCGCCGTGCGCAACGGGCGCAGCAACTCGCTGTCAGTCCGCTCGACGGCCGTGCGTGACGCCACCACCGAGCCCGATCCGTGCTTGACCGTGATCAACCCGTCTTTCTGCAACTCGCGATAGGCGGTGGCGATGGTATTCAAGTTGACTCCCAGATCAGCCGCCATCTGCCGTACCGGCGGCAGCACCGCGCCTTCTTTCAACTCGCCCCGCGCAATCAGTTCTTTGATCCCATCGGCTACCTGCTGGTAGATGGAGCGCGGGTCTCGAGTATCGATGATCAAACGCATCTCAATGTATTGTGTATATATACTCTAGACACTTGCGAGTCAAGCGGAATTTTGGCATTGGGCTGCTTTGAAATCTCGATCGATCGCGACTGTCACCTTGAGCGAGCAAGAAGGAGCGGAGCGACTGAGGGCGGAGTCGAAAGGTCCCGAGGATGCATCCTTTGCCATGCCGCAACGAGGTGTTCTCCCCAAACTGCGTACGTTTTGGACTGGGGATCGCCGTGTTTCGGGGACGGCCTCTGGGGAGAACTCCCTGGATTCAGCATGGAGGAACAGGCATCTTGGGATCTCTCCACGCGCGCTCCGTCGTCCACTGCGCGGACTCCCTCGGGCTTGGTTGATTGCATGACGACAACGGCCTCCGTGTCGTCTCAAGTAAACTCGATTTGCTTATGACCAAGCAGCTCGAGACGAAGGAGGCCGTATATGAAGTATATCGGTTGTGACTTTCATCCGAGCTTTCAACAGATTGCCATGTTAGACCTGGAGACGGGCGAGTTGGTGGAGCGCCGGCTGGAGCACGGAAGCGGGGAAGCGAGAGCTTTCTACGAGTCGTTGTCTTCACCGGTGGTGGTAGGCCTGGAAGCTAGCGGGAACACGTACTGGTTGGAGCGTCTGCTGGCACGGTTGGGGCATGAACTGTGGATGGGCGATGCGGCCCAGATCCGCAAGCAGGATGGGCGGAAGCAGAAGCATGATCGGCGGGATGCTAGGCTGATCCTGAAACTGATGGAAGAGAACCGGTTTCCCCGCATCTGGATTCCCACGGTGGCGGAGAGGGACCTACGGCAGTTGTTGATCCATCGCCGGCACCTGGTGCGGATGCGGGCCCGGATCAAGAACCAGCTGCAGCATATCGCCTTGAACCAGGGCGTGCAAAAGCAAGGCAAGCTGTGGAGCAAGGCGGGGCTGGAGTTGTTGCGGAAGCTGGAACTGGAACCGTGGACGCGACAGCGGCGGGATACGTTGCTGGAGATGCTGGAGCAGTTCGATGCCCGTATCCAGCCTCTAGACAACGCGGTGCAGCAGGCCGCCCAGGCGCAGCCTCGGGCCAAGCGCCTGCAGACGCATCCCGGAGTGGGCCCGGTGATTTCTCTAGCCACGATCCTGACCATGGGCGAGGTGAGTCGTTTTCCAGACTCGCGCAGTTGGGTCAGTTATCTGGGCTTAAATCCATCGGAAGACTCCAGCGGAATCCGCCGCCGCTTAGGTGGAATCAGTAAACAAGGAAACCCGTTCTTACGTTATCTCTTGGTGGAAGGAGCAGCCAGCGCCGCCAAGGGGGATCGAGATCTGGGCCGGATGTACGCTCGACTGAAAGCCCGGAGGCACCACGGCGTGGCCAAAATCGCAGTGGCCCGAAAGCTGGCGGTGCGGTTGTACTGGATGGAGCGAACCGAAAAGCCCTATCCAGAGGTCGTTCGCACGCAGGGGAGCCAGAGTCATCTCGTGGCCGATGCTGGCCGTTCGTTTGAATAGGCCCCCTGCCTCCCCTCAGAAGTAAGCACGAGGAGAGTCTGCATTGCGGAATCATGGTCTGGACTTGAAGACCGAATAGATGATTGGTGGAATGCCGAGAGATTCAGCTACTGCGAGCTGTTGGTCATGAACAGACAAAAGCAACAGCAAAACCCTTCTTTGAAAAGGAAAGGCGCTGAGACTCTTCATCACGGGCCAGCGGTATCGTCGCCTTGGCCCTTTGCCGGGTCGGATCAGTGTCAGGAACTAGTTCGCCCTTTTTCGCCATTGACAACGGCCGTTGTCGTCATAGATGAGATGACAGTTCCCCGGCGGGCGTCGTGATGGACGAAGCCGTGCCCGCAACCCTCAAACAGCCGACGCTGGCTAGCGAAAATTCCGCCCCTTCCGCCCGTCCAACGCTAGAATCGCACCGATGCATTTTCACGCCTCGGATTACAGGTGGTGGGTGTGGCTGCTGCAAGGCGTGGGCGGAGCGGCCATGTTTTTGGTCGCCGCCTTCTTCGGATTCCTCTTTGGACAAGGCGGTGGGTTTGCCAAGATTGTGAGCTTGCTGTGCTGGCTCGCGGCGGCCTTCTTTGCGGTGGGTACCGTCATGTGCTTCGTTTTCGCTATCGTTCGCTTAGTGACGTAAGAGCGGTGTGGAATCTGCAGTTACCGAGGCTTCGGGAGTGAGGTTGCCGGCTCACGCGTAACGGCAGCAGAGCAGGTTCCTCAGCCCGCTCCCTTTCGCTAGCTCAGGGTCGCGGGCTTTCGGGATTGTGTGTCGTTTTGCACGCAGCGTTCGCAGGTTAGTCGTCGTCGCCACCAATGAACGGCAGCACCGTGATCTGCTCTTTGCGGACGGCGTCAAGCTGGTCCGGGTCCAGGCCGAGCACCTTCAGAATCGTAGGCGCCACCTGCTGGTTGGAAACCGGGGTCTTGATCTGCTGCGCCTTCCATTCCGTCCATGACAGCAGCAGCGCCACATGGAGGTCGTCTTCGTTCAAGCCGCCGTGTTCGGCGATCTTGGAGCCGCCGGTGAAGATCACGCCGGTGTTGGTCTTGAGAATGATGTCCGGAGTGCGCTCGTCGGTGAGCGGGCTGTTGAATTTGTTTTCGAGCGACGGTCCGGCAAAGATCTCCTGGATGCCGAGCGTTGCCTGGCTGGCCGGCAGGCTCAGGTTGGCGACGACGCCGGCGGTGAGCGACGGGTCGGTCAGCCAGATCAGCGAGCCGTCGTCGGAGATGTCAAAAGCTTCGTCCGAGCCGATCAGCGTGGCCGGCTGGCCGCCGCCGATACCCACGCGCTTCTGCCGGTCGATGGGCGATTGCCCGTGCTTGGCGCCGATAATGATGAGCGTGGATTCCAACAGCCCTTTTTTCTTGAGTTCGCTTACCATCAGCCCCAGAGATTGATCGACGAAGTCGAGCTCGCCGGCCAGTCCCGCGCTGGGCGTGCCCAGGACGTCCGTGTAACCGCCGGCTTTCAACTTCTCGCCAACGCTGACTGCCTGGAAGTTCGTGCCGAAAAGCGCGGGAACCGGAGCACGATGCGAACGGTCATGGGTGAACCCGTCAATCTGGTTGAGCACCGCCTGCACGTGGAGCGAATCGTAGCACTTGATGTTGGTGAAGTCCGTGGTCCAGCCGTCGTCCGGCGTGGGATCCGGAAAAGGCACGGGCGAGCAGCCGGGAAACTGGGGCAGAGCTACGGGGATGGAGTTGATCTCCGGGCCGAAGAAGTCATCCACGCCGTGGCCGCTGGGACCGTTGGTCCATTCGTAAGCCGGATGCTTGTCCGTCCACGCGGTCCAGCCGCCGTTGGCCTTCACCACCTCAAAGATGGTGTTGACGCGCAGATACTGGTGCGGAAAAACCGGCTTGCAGCCGTTGTCGGGATCGCGAGGCAGGAAATCGGGATTGACACCACCGCCGCCGTTGAGCTGAGTCAGGTCGAAATCAACGCCTTCATCGAGCTCCACCACCGCGCCGCCGGTGCTGGGACACGGTCCGGAAGCCATGCCCATCACGGTGTTCGCGACCGCGGGCAACGAGAGCTTGCGGTTGAAGGTCACGTCATACCAGAACCCTGTGGTGGTGGGCGAGCCGCCCGTCACCAGTGAGGCCAGTCCGGGAAATGAGTCAGACGGTTGCGACGTAGAAGCATTGGTATAAGTTTTGCCGTGGGCGCTGAGCTGGGCCAAAGTGGAATGCGGATGCGATCCAACGTAGTTCGTGAGATCGAGCGCGTGCAGTCCGTCCACGCTGATCAGGAGCACGTGTTTAATGCGATGGCCGTCACGATCCTCATCGCGGCCGGCGGCAAAGCTCGTGAAAGGTACGGCGAGGAAGAGGGTAACTAACAGCAGAAAAGAAGGCAGAC
>CAZFRV010000210.1:0-7502 GCA_964521445.1 uncultured Acidobacteriaceae bacterium | reverse complement strand
TTATCGATGGCCTTGATTTTGTTGATCTCCGCCAGCAGCTGGGGATCGGGGGCTTGCGCTCGAACCAGGCTAAGCAGAATGAGCGGCAGAATCGCAGCGGTAATTTTCCTTAGCACTTTCACACCACCCGTAGGGATGAATAGAAACTGCGCAGAAGAGTAACCCGTGGACTAAGTGTGTGCCAAGGGGGTGTTACAACCTTCGTACCACAACTATTGAGCTTGGTGAGTGTTACATTGAAACAAACCTCACTCTTGGAGCTTTTTTGGAGGTACGCAAAGGGAAGCTCTTAGCTATGTGTCACCGGCTGTGTGCCATGCTGCTAGTTGGCCTGCACCCCGCGAGCACCCTCACAATTCTGAAAGAAAGCGGGCCGGCATGCCCGCTGGTTACGAACCGCAGGAGAAACAGAAAAAATGCGAAAGTATTCGCTCAAGCTCATGAGCTTGGCCGGCTTGGCGCTGACCATGGCTCTCGTCGCGCCGCAGAGCGCGCTCGCCCAAGATGACGATCCACCCAGCCGCGTGGCGCGCCTGGGCTACACGCACGGGTCAATTTCATTCCAGCCGGCGGGGACTGACGATTGGGTTTCCGCGGTCGTGAACCGTCCCATTACTACAGGCGACAAACTGTGGGCCGACAATGACTCACGCGCCGAACTCCACATCGGATCGGCCTCGTTGCGCATTTCCAGCAATACCGGCTTTTCTTTCCTGAACCTGACCGACAACGTCACCCAGATCCAGCTCACTTCCGGCTCCCTCCGTGTGCGCGTCAAGCGGTTGGATGAGAATGAGACGTTTGAGATCGACACGCCTAATCTGGCGTTTTCGGTGCTGCGGCCCGGAACGTACAGAATCAACGTCAACGAAGGCGGGGACGCAACCATCATCAAGGTCCGCGGCGGCGAAGGCGAAGTGACCGGCGGTGGGTCGGCCTTTACCATCCATGCGCAGGAAGCAGGAACCTTCAACGGCACCGATCAATTGACCGCCGACGTTGCGAGCTACCAGAACGACGACGATGACGACTTCGACACCTGGTGCGCCGACCGCGATCGTCACGAAGATCTGTCACAGTCCGCGCGCTACGTGTCTCCCGACGTGATCGGCTACCAGGACCTTGACGGCAACGGCGACTGGCGGCCTGTTCCCGAGTATGGAACGGTGTGGTTTCCCCGCACCACCATTGACGGCTGGGCGCCTTATCGCTATGGCCATTGGGCGTACGTGTATCCCTGGGGCTACACCTGGATTGATGACGCGCCCTGGGGATTTGCGCCGTTCCACTACGGCCGCTGGATCAACTACGGTGGCGTGTGGGGCTGGGTACCGTGCCCGCCTCGGGCTCCGGGCGTAGTGTACGTGCGTCCGGTGTACGCGCCGGCGTTGGTGGCATGGGTCGGTGGTCCGCATTTTGGCGTGGGCGTGAGCGTGGGCGGCGGGGGCGGCTTTGCTGCAGGCGTCAACGTAGGCTGGTTCCCGCTGGGACCGCGTGAAGTCTTCGTTCCGTCTTATCCGGTGAGCCGGACGTATGTCACCAATGTGAACGTCTCTAACACCACGGTGAACACCACGGTCGTCAACAATTACTACAACACCACCATCGTGAACCGGAACACCACGGTGATCAACAACACCACCGTGATCCAACAGACCTATGTCAACCAGCGCGTGGCCGGCGCCGTGACCGCAACGACGCCGCAGGCGTTTACCTCGGCGCAACCGGTTGCGAGGAACGTGGTTCGTGTGGATGTGCGCGAGGTAGCCAGCGCTCCGGTGAACGCCTTCACGCCGCCCGTGGCGCCGGCAAAACAATCGGTGCTCGGCGCCGGAGCGGTAGCCGTCGTCAGGCCGCCGGTTGCGGTGCAAGCTCGCGCCGTGGTGGCCAAGGTCCCGCCGCCGCCTCCACCGGTTGCCTTTGCCCGCCAGCAGCAGGCCATCCA
Source organism: uncultured Acidobacteriaceae bacterium (assembly GCA_964521445.1). Classification (GTDB taxonomy): domain Bacteria; phylum Acidobacteriota; class Terriglobia; order Terriglobales; family Acidobacteriaceae; genus Angelobacter. The sequence goes on along the minus strand of CAZFRV010000210.1, from coordinate 5,557 downwards.
GGCCAATGGCGGCAGGCCGCTGGCCGTTTCACAGGTTCGTCAGATTCAGCCACAGAACGTGCAAGTGGCGCACCCTCAAGTCAAGATCGCTCCGCCTTCCAAGCCGGTGATACAGCAGAACCTGCAGGGCAATCGGGGGGGACAGCAGCGGAACGTCGGCGGAAACGCGGGCAGTGGGAATGCCAACGGGAACCGCAAGACTTTTGACGACCGGCCGCCATCCGCGCGTCCGGCGGGGAATAACCCTAACCCGGGGAGCAACAATGGCCCCAGCGGCAACTACAGCGCGGGCGGCAACAACAAACCTGTCGGCAACGGCAACGCCGGCGGGGCCAACAACAGCTCTGGCGGCAACAACAATGCTGGTGGCGGCAACACCAAGTTTGGCGGCAACACTAACTCGACGAGCAGCGGCGGAAACAACGTCCCCGGAGGTAACAACAGCGCGGGCGGCAACAACAAACCTGTCGGCAACGGCAACGCTGGTGGGGCCAACAACAGCCCTGGCGGCAACAATAACGCTGGTGGTGGCTACACCAAGTTTGGGGGAAACACCAACCCGGGGAGCAGCAACGGCCCCAGTGGTAGCAGCAGCGCGGGCGGAAGCAACAAACCTGTCGCTAACAGCAACGCTGGCGGGGGAAGCAACAGCCCCGGCAACAACAGCGCCGGCGGGGGCTACAGGCCCGGCGGCGCCAACAACAGCAATGCCGGTTCGCAGGAGCCGCCTCACGTCAGGCAGGATCAGGACCGCCCGAAGCAGGAGCAGCGGGGCAAACAGCAGGAAGAAGGAAAGAACAAGCCTTCGAAGTCGGACAAAGAGAAAGACAAAGACGAGCACCATCGCAAGACGCCAGAACCAGGTGATCGCCAGCGATTCATTGGGGCGGGACGGCGCCGGCCGACTCCCGCCCTTTTCTTTCAACCCTGAGTCTCAACCGTTGCCGAGATACATGACGTGAACGTAGGTGCCCAGTCTCACGTTGTAAGCCAGGTACCAACCCGGATCGGCCGGGTCTTCATAGACCACGATGTCGTCGTTGTCCCACAGCCAGCCATTCACGTAAGCAAGGTCATAGGGTGCGACGCTGAAATAGAAGCCGCCAAACCAGAAGCGGTCAGGGCCGCCTCCGCCGAGCCTCCAGACATGGTGAGGGCCAAAGGCCCCGGGGAAATGCCCGTGCTCCCAGGGATGATCGATGTGGTAGTGGGGATCATTCTTGACGCCATGCCCCACCCACTGATCGTTGGCCGCGTGGACGTGCGGCTCTGGGGGGTGACCCGGTTTGTCGTCGAACTTAGGGTGGTCATTCCCGCCCCCGGCGGGATGCGACGGCGGGGTGGGATGGCTTGTATACACCGGACCGTGCGATGGAATGTGTCCTCCGCCGACTTCAGGATGGCCGGGACCGGTCTGTGGATGACCGCCCTGTGGATGTCCGCCACCCTGGGATTGACTGCCACCTTGCGGATGACCGCCGCCCTGGGGTTGGCCACCGTGCTGTACGGCAGCAAAGACAGAAATCGCCAACAGCATTACAAAAAGTCCAAAGTATCTTTTCATGCCAGTCCTCCTGAGAAAACGCGGCCCTCGCGACACGAGCGCGTCGCGAGCTGCCAATATGCGGAAAATATACATCTCGGCACGGCCGCAGGCGGTAAAGTTTCGTAAGGGTTACTCAAGAAGCATTCGTTGCACTTGCAAGGCCGGCTTTGGTGAAAGGCTGCACATGAACCCGGTTTACATTTATTCTTGAGCTGCGTTCGTAGCGCAAGAACCCTCATGAATATGGATACAGTGATTTCAGTGAAGTCCCTGCACAAGAGCTATGCCGCACTGGAAGCGGTGAAGGGCATTGATTTTGAAGTGGGCGCCGGCGAAGTTTTCGGTTTGCTGGGGCCGAACGGCGCCGGCAAGACCAGCACGGTGGAGATACTGGAAGGACTTCGCCCCCGCTCGAGCGGCGACGCCGCCGTACTGGGCTTCGATCCTGAACGGCAGAAGCAGCAGTTGAAAGACCGAATCGGCGTTTGCCTGCAGGCCACCAACCTGCCGGCCAAGATCCGCGTGCAGGAGGCCATGGATCTGTTCGCGTCGTTTTACACGCGCAGCGTCAGCTCGGAGCAACTCCTGAAGCGGTTGCAGCTCTGGGACAAACGTGCGGCCGCATACGAGACCCTTTCCGGCGGTCAAAAGCAGCGGCTGGCGCTGGCCCTGGCCCTGGTGAACGATCCGCAATTGCTTTTCCTCGACGAACCCACCACCGGACTCGATCCCCAGATTCGCCTGGAGATCCACGGGCTCATCGAACAAATGAAGTCCGAAAACCGCACCGTGCTGCTGACGACGCACTACATCGAAGAGGCGGAGCGACTGTGCGATCGCGTGGCCATCATGGACGAAGGCAAGATCGTGGCCATGGGAACGCCGCGCGAGCTGCAACAGAAGAGCCTTTCGCAGTCACGCATTCAGATTGTCAGCGCGCAGCCCTTCAACGGCGCTGTATTGCCGGCGTGGCCGGAAGCAGTTTCCAGCACGATCGAGGAAGACGGGCGAACCATGACTGTCTATTCCACGCGGCCGGCGCGAACGTTGTTTGAAATCATGAAGTGGCTGGACCAACAAGGCATGCAGTTGGAAGACGTTTCCTTGAAAAAGCCGACGCTGGAAGACGTTTTCGTCGAGTTGACGGGAAAGCATTTGCGCGACTAAGCCATGAAAAGCTATTTGGAACTCATCAAGATCGATATCAAACTGGCGCTGCGGCTGCGGATTGTGATTTTCTTTAACTATCTCTTTCCGCTGCTCTTTTTTTTCGGCATGAGCGCAGCGTTTCACGCACAACAAAGCGTTGCGCAGGCCGCCTATGTCATGAACATGTCCTTAACGTTTGGGATCCTGGGAAGTGGCTTGTTTGGCGCCGGTGTGCGTGCGATCCAGGAGCGCGAGATGAACATCCTGCGCCGCTACAAGGTCACGCCGATCACGCCCGGTCCTCTGCTGGTGGCCTCCATGGTAACCGGCTGGGTGATCTTCATGCCCAGCATGCTGTTGCTCCTGTGGCTCTCACACGTCTGGAACCACATGCCATGGCCCGCACACTTCGGTGCACTTCTTTTCTTTGTCTCGGTGGCGCTGGTGGCCTTCCGTTCCATCGGACTGGTGATTGCTTCCGTGGCCAATACCATGCAGGAAGGCACTATCCTGGTGCAGCTTTTTTACTTCCCCATGCTGCTCTTGAGCGGTGCAACCATTCCGGCCTCTGTGTTTGGTCCGGCGATGCAAATCGTCTCAAGCTTTATCCCCTCTACTTACCTGGTGAATGGTGTGCGCGGCATGCTGCTGAAGAACCAAGGTTTGGCTCAGCAATGGCTATCGGTGATCGCGTTGGTAATCACCGCTGTGGTGGGCTGGATCGTGGGTATGAAGCTCTTTCGCTGGGAAAAAGAAGAGAAGATACCAGCCTCGGGGAAACTTTGGGTTGCGGCCGTGCTCGTCCCTTTTCTCCTGATGGGATTGTGGGAGTGGTACATCGGATACAAACCGCCATCCGGCCAGAGCACGCCCCGTGTGATGCCAATAGTCCAAACCAGAAGGCCCTCGGTTTGACGATGATTCTGAATCGGAGAACTCTCACCAGAGCCGTTGCGTCGGCACTCCTGGTACTCGCGCTGCTCCCGCTGGCTGCGCAGTCCGGACCGGCCGTCGCCGCACGCCAGCAGTTTATGAATGATCTGGTCGCGGCCGCTGTGGAGCGCCCCCGTCACCAAGTCACATACGATCCCGGCTACGTTGCCATCACCTATCCCGGGGGCGACGTCCCCGCGGACTCGGGCGTATGCAGCGACGAGATCATTCGCATCTACCGCTCGGTCGGCATCGATCTGCAGAAGGAAGTCCACGAGGACATTGTGCGGAATTTCTCCGCTTATCCAATGTCGCGATGGCAACAAGAGCATCCGGATCGCAACATCGATCACCGGCGCGTGGCGAACCTGATGGTTTTCTTTGGCCGCAAAGGCCAGACTCTCCCGATCACCTTGCGCGCCCGCGATTATCTGCCCGGCGACCTGGTGAGCTGGGACCTGGGCAACGGAGCCATCCACATCGGGATGGTGGTGGACCAGAAAGACCCGCTTACCAGCCGCAGCATGATTGTCCATAACGTCGGCGCCGGTCCCAAGATGGAAGATGTACTGTTCGACTGGAAGATCATCGGGCATTACCGCTACTTCGGGCCCCCGCGACCGGCAGGCTCTCCGGCCCCCACCCGCTCGCGGCAGTGATTCAGGGGACCGAACGAAGCACAGACAGCACAACTCCAGCCCGGCTGCGAGCGCACGATGACATGACAGTTGTGGTTGTGGACTTCACGCTGGCCTGAATGTTACGAAGGTTCATTGGAAAGTGGGCGAGGATAGGAGTATAAAAGAGGGTTGCTCTCACCGTGCCCCACGATGTGAGACGAATCACGCAGATCAGGCCAGATGAGTGAATATGTCAACGAGTACAGCCATGCCTAAGGGACTTGAGGGCGTCGTCGCCGCCAACTCCTCAATTTGTTATATCGACGGCGAAGCCGGAGTGCTCGCCTATCGTGGCATCGACATCCACGAACTCGCCGAAAAATCCACCTTCGAAGAAACCTGCTACCTGCTGTGGTTCGGCCGGCTGCCCAAGCGTGCCGAGCTGGATGATTTGAACAGCAAGCTGGCCGGCGAACGCAAGATGAATCCGGCCATCTACGACATGATGCGCCAGATTCCCAAGACGGCGCCGCCCATGGAGGCGCTGCGCACCGCTGTCTCCGCGCTGTCCTTCTACGACAGCGACTCCAAAGCCGTAGACCACGCTTCCAACCTGCGCAAGGCCATCAGTTTAACCTCGCAGATTGCCATGATCGTGGCTGGATTCGATCGCATCCGAAAAGGCAAGAACATCGCGCCGCCGGACCCGTCGCTCTCCCACTCGGCTAACTTCCTGCTCATGCTGAATGGAGAAAAGCCGTCGCTGACGGCCGAGAAGGCGCTCGATGTGGCCCTGATCCTCCATGCCGATCATGAGTTGAACGCTTCCACCTTCGCGGCCCGCGTTACCGCGGGCACGCTCTCTGACATGCATTCAGCCATCACCAGCGCCATTGGCGCGCTCAAGGGACCGCTGCACGGCGGCGCCAACGAAGCCGCAATGCGCATGCTGTTCGAGATCGAGAAAAACGGCGAAGACCCGGTGGAACATGTGAAGAAGATGCTGGCGGAGAAAAAGAAAATTCCCGCGTTCGGCCACCGTGTCTATCACACCGAAGACCCGCGGGCCACGCACCTGCGCCAGATGTCGCGCGATCTGGGCCGCTCGGCCAATCCCAAGTGGTACGAGATGTCGGCCAAGATCGAGCAGTACATGAAGAACGAAAAACACATCAACGCCAACGTGGATTTCTACTCCGCGTCCACGTATACAACGCTGGGTCTCGACGTGGACCTGTTTACCCCGGTCTTTGCCGTCTCCCGCATTAGCGGTTGGGCCGCGCACGTGATCGAGCAGCTTGACGATAAC
>CAZFRV010000209.1:0-14105 GCA_964521445.1 uncultured Acidobacteriaceae bacterium | reverse complement strand
CGTGCCCGATTTCAGCAATGACGAGAAACTCAGTTCCTCCACGCTGATCCTTGCCGACAAGATGGAATCGGTGCCCGCGCGGGAGATCGGCACCGGCGACTTTGTGATCGGCATGAACAAGGTGCGGCCGCGGGTGCAGCCTTCCGACGGCAAACCTGCATCCTTCAAGAAGACTGAGAACGTCAATTTCTGGGTACAGGTGTATAACCTGGGGATCGACGAAAAGACCAAACGGGCGTCAGCCACCGTGGAATATAAAGTTCTTAATACCGCCACGAACGAGCCCGTGCTAGACTTGACCGAATCGACCGCCCAAATGGGCAACGTCGGCGAGCAGGTGACCCTGGCCAAGACCCTGCCGTTAGCAAAGCTCGATCCGGGCGTGTACCAGGTTACGATCACAGTGAACGACGGGGTTTCCAAGCAGACCATTGCTCCCACGGCAAAGTTCGCAGTCCAGTAATGCGGTAAGCAATTACCACTGGTAGAGGTAGCGGATATGGCCCGCAAACTCGGATGTCTGTTGCTCCTCCTCTTCGCGGCAAGCAGTATGTTCGCTGCGAACTCCGGGAGCATTTCCGGGTACGTCAAGGACAGCTCGGGCACACCGCAGATCGGCGCTGTGGTGGAGGTATTCACTTCAGCCGCCACGCTTGGCGCAACCGTGTTCACCGACGATCGCGGTTATTACTCCGCACAGAACCTGCTGCCGGGCATCTACCAGGTCAAAGTCAGCGCCCTCTCGTTCCTGCCCTCCCTGCATGAGAATGTGAACCTGCGGGCCGGTGCGCGCGTCCTGGTCAACGTGACCGTGAATGCGCTGGTGGACTCCAGAAAACTTTTCCCGGCGTGGCGGTCGTCCAGCACCGAAGCCGACGATTGGCACTGGACGTTGCGTTCTTCAGCCAATCGCCCAGTGCTCCGTTGGCAGGATATGAAAGACGGCAGCGCGGACAACTCCGGCGGCGAGAAGCCGGAGGATCGCAGCCTGAAGGCGCAGGTAGCGTTCTTCGCCGGATCGGAAGCCGAGGGCTTTGGCGGCGCCGGCGACATGACGACGTCGTTTGCCCTCCAGAAATCTCTGTTTACCGATGGCGTGCTGTCATTCAACGGCAACATTGGGGCTGTCTCCGGTGATCCCGCCGGAGTGGTGCAGGCATCTTATGCGCATGATTTTGGTGCGGCGTCCCGCCCCAAAGTTACTGTCACCTACCGTCGTTTCGCTGCTGCTCCCGGCTTGGAGACGCCTAACTCTCCCTACGCGGCCGTGGAGATGAACACCTCGGACAACGTGACTGTAGGCGACCTGTTGGAAGTGCAGTACGGCGCCGCGTTGCAATCCCTGGAATTCGCCAAACGCGTTACCGCTTTCCGCCCTTATGGCGCAGTCATGGTGCATCTGTCTCCGGACCTGGTGGTCGCTTATCGCTATGCCACCTCCGAACCGAATACGCGCTCGGCCAAGGGTTTTGATAGCGCTCCCGCGGACCTGAGCGAGTCTGGTCCCAAAATGGCGTTGGTCAATGGCGCGCCGGACCTCGAACATGCCCAGCACCAGGAAGTCTCGGTGTCTCGACGTTTCGGCAAGACCAGTGTGCAGGCCGCCTGCTATCTCGACCGTATTCGTAACGTGGTCCTCACCGGCGCCGGCGATCCTTCCGCTTACTCTGACGATGTGCTGCCTGACGTTTACTCCGGCACATTCTCCTATGCTTATAACGGCGTCTTCAACACCACCGGGGCCCGCGTGGTTGTGGAGCGCCAGTTCCTGGACGCTCTTACTGCCACGCTGGACTACTCGACAGGCGGCGCCATGGGCATGGGTGAAGACGGAGTTGCCAACTGGCAGAACGTGGCCCGGGCGCTCGGAGCCTCCCGACAGCAGTCAGTTGGCGCCAAGTTCTCCGGCAGCTTGCCTCGCTCCGGCACGCGTTGGATCGCTTCTTACAAATGGACCAGCGGAAACGCGCTTTCTCCGGTTGACGCCTTCAATGCTTCTCCCGGCCAGATCGATCCCTTTCTAAGCATCTTCATCCGCCAGCCGCTTCCCCGCGCTGCCGGCCGGATGGAAGCTCTTCTGGATCTCCGCAACCTGCTGGCCCAAGGCTACCTTCCTGTGATGGGGCCGGACGGCCGCACCGTGTACCTGGTCCAGTCCGCTCGCTCGCTCCGTGCAGGTCTGGCGTTTACGTTTTAGCCTCGTTCATCCCACTCTCGGGACTTCCAAGTTTTGAGCAAGATCAGAAGCCAATTTCATCAACCCTTCTGCGGCGGTTGACCCTGTGCTTTGTCCATCATTCATCTCGTAACGCGACCATCGGATTTACCTTGGTCGCTCGCCGCGCGGGCATGTAACAGGCAGCCATCGTAGTCATTCCGAGCATTGCGACGACGAAGAAGAACGTCGCCGGATCGGTTGGGCGCACTTCAAACAGCAAGCTCCGCAACACACGCACCAGGGCAAACGCGGCTACTGTCCCAGCGCCGAGTCCGAAGAGAGCCACGGTCATCCCCTGGGCAATCACCAGCCTGAAGACATCGGCGGGTTGCGCGCCCAAAGCCATGCGAATTCCCATCTCTCGTGTGCGCTGCGTTACTACGTAGTGCATCACGCTGTAGATGCCGGTTCCGGCCAGCAACATCGCCAGCAAAGCAAACAATGCCAGCAACCCGGTCTGAAAACGGCGGGGACCAACCTGCTCGTCCAGCTTGGCTTCCATGGTGGCGATACCGGAAATGACTGCCGTGCGGTCCACTTCATGCACGGCTTTCCGCAGTGTTGCGGCCAGCTGTTCCGGTTCCACTGCGGTGCGTACAACAAAATCGCCCGGCGGCGGGTTGCCGGGAAGGCTCTGCCGGTACCACTGGAATATGTCCGGCACAGGCTGTCTTTCCCGGCCCCGCCTGCGCACATCGGCGACCACTCCAATCACGGTCACCCATTCATCTCTGCAGCCGGCGGGCGTGCAGTGGCCGCGCGGGTCCCAGCCTTTTAAGTGCTGTCCGATTGGGTCCTGGTTGGGCCAGTAGCGCCGGATCATGCTCTCGTCGACCAGCACGACCGGCGGCGTATCCGGCCCGTCTTCAGACGAGAAATATCGTCCCTTGATCAGCGGGACACCCAGGGCGGCGAGCGTATCGCCGCTGATGACATTCCAGGCCAACGGAGCCGCCCATTTCCCCCAGGGTTCGATCTGTTTGCCTTCGATGGCGCGAACGCCAAATAAATCAGGGTCACTCTCAGGCAACAGTTCGTCGATGGCTCCAACCGCCTTCACTCCCGGGATCTCCTGCAGGCGTTGCAGCATCCGGTCGTGGGTGGAAAAGGGGTTGTTTCCCAACAGCCGGATGTGGAGAGTCAGCACGTGGTCCGTACGGAACCCGGTATCGACGTTCTGAAGTCTCATCAAGCTGCGAATCAGAAGTCCTGCCCCGGAAAGCAACACAACGCACAGGGCACACTCTGCTGTGACCAGTGCAGAGGATAGCCGGCTGCGCCGTACATTCCCGGTTCCGCTATACCCTCCTGATTGCAAAACTTCCCCGGAGCCGGCGGTGGAGGCCCTCAGCGCCGGCGCCAGCCCAAACAGAACTCCAACCAGCAGAGAGACGGTTAAGGTGAACCCTAAGACTGCGCCATCAACGTCAACTTGTTCCAGTCGTGGAATGTCCGCGGGGCCAAATCGGACCAGCGCCGTTTCTCCGCAATGTGCAACCAGCAGACCCAGACATCCGGAGATCATCGCCAGCAGCAGGCTTTCCGTCAGCAGTTGCCGAACCAACCGGCTGCGTGGCGCTCCCAGAGCTGTGCGGATTGCCATCTCACGGACTCGCGATGCTCCTCGTGCCAGCGTCAGATTGGCCACGTTGGCGCATGCAATCAAGAGCACGAACCCTACGGCGCCTAAAAGTACATAGAGTGCCAGCCGCTCGTTGGGCTCAATCTCCACGGCTAAGACACGCACGGTTGTCGCATGCAGTTTTAGTTCCGGATCATCCTGCCATTGCCGGCTGATCGTATTCAATTCCAGTCGTGCGGTTTCGGGAGAAACACTCTTCCTGAGCCGGCCGACAGCAATCCATCTCCAATGGAACCCATCGGCGCCGCTGCCGTGTACGCTGTCATGGCCGGGCGGCTGGTCCCAATACGGGTTGGTGGTGATCGGAGCCCAGAATTGAACGTCCTTCGCCGGGAACTGGAAGGTGGGCGGCATGACACCGATGACCTGAAAGTTCTGTCCGTTGATCTGCAACGTCTTGGCCAGAATTGCGCCAGCAGCCCCGAACCTGCGTCTCCATAGTCCGTCGCTCAGAACCACTACGCGTTCTTTCCTTGTTTCTTCTTCCGGCGTGAACCCCCGGCCGATCGCAGGAGCAACTCCCATCACGTCGAGGAGGTTCGCGGAGGCGTAGGTTCCCTGCGCGCTCTCCGGTTCCTCGCCTGTCAGCGTCACCCGCGACCAACCGCTGTTGCGGTAGTAAACAGCCAGTCCCTCATACGATCGGCTCTGGGCGTTCCATGCCTGGTAGTGTTTGTAAGAGATGCCGTCGTCGGCTTCCTTAGTATCGCTGCCAACGGTAACCAGGCGGCTTGGATCCCGGTAGGGCAGTGGCCGCAAGAGGACAGCATTCACCACGCTGAAGATGGCCGAGTTGGCGCCGATGCCTACGGCCAGGGTGGTGATCGCGACCATACTGAGGCCGAGGTTCTTGCGGAGCTGTCGCGCGGCGTAGCTCAGGTCTTGAACCAGGCTTTCCGGTGCAGCATAGCTCCACTTTTCGCGACTCCGTTCCCGCGCCACGGTTGGATTCCCGAACTCCAGAAGCGCACGGCGGCGGGCTTCATCCGCGGGCAGGCCCAGCGCCAGGTTATCGCGGATCTTCCATTCGAGGTGCTGGCCGAGTTCCTCTTGCAGGTCTTCTTCGAGTGACCGGCGCTTCCATAGAAACGCCAGCCGTCGCAACCCATTGAGAATCGCCTTCATCTTTCCCCTAAACCGTCTCCATGACGCGCACAATGGCGCCGATCAAGCGATCAAAATTCTCGCGTTGCGCCTCAAGTTGCTTGCGTCCTTCGGCGGTAAGGCGGTAGTAACGAGCGCGCCGGTTATTCTCGGTTTGCCGCCATTCCGCCTTCACCCAACCTTTGAGTAAGAGGCGCTGCAACGCAGGATACAAAGACCCTTCTTCAACGTTCAGAACGGCTTTGGAGATTTGCTTGATGCGTAGAGCGATCCCGTAACCATGCATGGGCTCCAGGGAGCACGTTTTCAGCAAAAGGAGGTCAAGCGTGCCGGGGAGGAGATCGGTTTTTACCGGTGACGTCATCCCATGGCCTCCCTGCCCTAGTTTGACTACCCTAGTGAGGCTAGGGTAGCACGAAATCGCGGAAATATCGAAAGATGTCAACTGGACGAGCGCCGAATTGGCCTATTTCCGGAGAGGAGCAGGCCGGCGTAAGCCTGCGAGTTACAAAGTAATTAGACGTCCGCAGATGGGAGGAGGGCAGTTTGGAATAGGAGTAGAAATTGAGTTGGGTAGTGGTGCAGTCTCACTCGCAAGTTGGCCGTGTGGCACAGGCAGCGGAGCCGATCCCTCACCCACTCCGTCTCGCAAAGCTCAACGTCGGGGTTCGGGATGACACAGCCCGGGAGGTCACTCCTTCCAAAACTCCCACCACCTGCGCTTCTCATCAACCTCTTCCTCCAGCACCGATTCGTCATTGAGGCCAAGGAACCCGCCGGCTCTGACCCGTGAAGACTTCACCGGCGCAGCAATTTCCGTCCCGCTTCCTCCGCTCCCGCCGTGCGCAGTTGCTGCCGGCCCTGAAAGCGTGCGCCCCGGACGGAAGACGGCTACGGTAGAACCATTCCCGATTGCAGGCGGCAACACCGTAACCACGCTTCTGGGACTATCCAGCGCGTATTCCAGCGCGGCGCGGCCGGGGGCTTCAAACACTGAGGCTTGGGGAAGGCGGGAACGCAACTCGGAAGCTGTATCCTGATCGAAAACTATCCAGCGTGGCATAAGAGCAAACCTCCAAACCGGATCGGGGATCGTGCGGGGGCGATCCAGACATCCTGCAAGTAAGATGCCCGGTTCCCTCATGAAGTTTGACGGCCAAGCGCGCCTTCAGGTACTCTCCCGCTACTTATAATTTTTCTTGTCAGGAGATGCCGGATGCAAGAATTCTCCCTTGGCCGCCGGCGGTTCACGTTTGGGGCCGCCGTCGCCGCAACCACCGCTCTTATTCTTCCCCTAGATGTTCGTCCCATGGAAGCCATCAGCCAGGCCGCGCCGCAAACCTCTTCGCGGGCTGCTTCGCTCACGCCTCTGGAACAGCAAGCCCAAGCCGCCATGGCCAAGCTCTCGTTGCAAGCCCAGGCTGAAGTGGAGATGAAAGTCAGCGAGATCTTCCGCAAGTATGGCGACAAGCTCAGCGCCGAGCAAAAAACGGACATCCGCAAAGTCATGGCGGAAACGCAAGACGGCCTGGAAAAGATGCGCGCCTTTGCGCTCGATAACGGCGACCAGCCGGCCACGGTCTTCCACGCCTACCGGGCCGAGGGGAACAAGTAAATGCTCAGCGAAGACGTTCTCTACCTTCCGCTCGGCGAACTGTCGGAACGCATTCGTCGAGGCCAGCTTTCGCCGGTGGAACTCACGGAAAGTTATCTGGAACGCGGCCGCACACTCGGACCGCAACTGAATGCGTTCGCCACGCCTACGCCCGATCTGGCTTTGCAACAGGCGCGCTCGGCTGAGAAAGAGATTGCCGCGGGAAACCATCGCGGCCCTCTGCATGGCGTTCCGTATGCCGCAAAAGATCTGCTCGCGGTCAAGGGCTACGCCACCGGATGGGGTGCGCGGCCCTACGCGAATCAGCGGTTCGACTATGACGCCACGGTCATCCGCAAACTCAATGATGCGGGCGCGGTGCTGCTGGGCAAGGCGGCGATGATCGAACTGGCCGGCGGCATGGGCTACCGGTACGCCTCGGCTTCGGCCACTGGCGCCGCCAAGAATCCCTGGAACCAGGATTACTGGACGTGCGGATCGTCCAGCGGGTCGGGGGCGATTGTGGGCGCGGGGCTGGCGGCGTTTGCCATCGGCACCGAGACCTGGGGGTCGATCATTTGTCCTTCAGGATTCTGCGGCATCAGCGGTCTGCGTCCCACCTACGGGAGGGTCAGTCGCTACGGCGCAATGGCTCTCTCCTATTCCATGGACAAAATCGGTCCCATGGGCCGCACGGCCGCCGATTGCGACTTGATCCTCCGCGCCATTTCCGGCCATGATCCGCAAGACCTGGGCTCGTTGCCGGAGCCTGCCGCCGGCTATCCCGGCGCCGGAGAACTGAAAAGTCCGTTGCGCATCGGTTGGCTGACGAACCAATGGAAGGATGTTGCTCCCGACGTAAACCGGGCAGCAACGGCAGCGCGCCAGACCCTCGAGAAGAGTCGCGACGTGGTCATGAGCAGTGTGGCCCTGCCCGAGGGTCCCTGGGAGATCGCTGCCGGCGTGATCATCTCGGTCGAGGGCGCGGCGGCGTTCCGGTCCCTGATTCAGTCCGGGCGCGTGGCCGACTTGAATGATCCGCTGGGCAGAATCGGCGGCTACATGAACGAAGAAATCAGCGCCTCCGATTTCATTACCGCGCAGCGCATTCGCGGCATCTTGCAACGAAAGATGGATGAGCTGTTCCAGCAGGTGGACGTGGTGGCTGCGTCGTCGCTTCCGGTCACGGCCAGCAAGCTGGACGCCAACCTGGACCTGGCGCTGACGTTTCCCGACCCTATTGGCGGCATCGGCAACTTCTGCGGGCTGCCCGCCATCAGCGTGCCATGCGGGTTTGGCGATCACGGCTTGCCCATAGGCCTGCAGTTCATCGGGCGCAGCCTGGATGACGCCAAAGTTGTGCAGGCAGCCCGCGTCTTCCAGAGCCAGACAGACTGGCACACAAGACGACCCAAGCTCTAAGAAACACAGGTATTTAACTCAGTGCAGGGTTCGCTCGCCCTGTGCCATACTAGATTGCAGCTTGGGCCGGGAATACCGCCGGCATCTTACCTGGCAGGAGAACCGCCGGCGAAAGCGCGCCGTCCCGGCGCCCCCTGGCAAAGGCTGCTGCGGCAAAGCTCTTGGGCCGCCCAGCACTTAGAATGTCTGACGATTTGGCTAACTGTACAGAGCTTGGGTCCGATCCGCTGCGCGAGTCAATCCTGCGGCACATTCGCTATACCCTGGCGCGTCCTTCCGGCGACCTTACTCCCCGCGAGCTGTTCAAGCCCGTGTCGCTAGCTATCCGCGACCTCCTGATCGACCGTCTGCTCAAGACCGAACAACGTTATCGCGAGCAGGATGCGAAGCGCCTGCATTACCTGTCCCTGGAATTCCTGATGGGACGCTGGCTGAGCGACAACCTGTGCAACCTGCGCCTCCATGAACATTGCCGCAGCGTGCTGGCGGATTTGAATGTGAACCTGGATGAGGTGCTGGAAGTGGAACCGGACGCCGGTCTGGGCAATGGCGGCCTGGGCCGGCTGGCCGCTTGCTTCCTGGAATCGCTGGCCACGCTGGGCATGCCCGGTTTCGGCTACGGCATTGACTACGAATACGGAATGTTCAAACAGGAGATCGTCGGCGGCCATCAGCGGGAGAAACCCGATCTCTGGAAGTCCGAAGGGACTCCGTTCTACATCGAGCGCCCGCAGGACATTTGCGCGGTCCCGCTCTACGGGCGGGTAGAGTACTCGCGCGATTCGCAAGGCAACCGCCGCCAGTCCTGGACCGATTACCGGGTTGTGGCCGGAGTGCCGAATGACATGCCGGTGGCCGGCCTCAACGGCGAAACCGTAAATTACCTGCGCCTGTTTACGGCGCGATCCTCGCAGGATTTTGACATCGAGATCTTCAACCGCGGCGACTACATCCGTGCCGTGGAGCAGAAGATCGCTTCGGAGAACATCTCCCGCGTCCTCTATCCTTCTGATTCGATCCTGTCCGGGAAAGAGTTGCGCCTGGTGCAGGAGTATTTCCTGGTGGCTTGCGCGCTCCGCGAAATCATCCGCCAATATGGCGCCAACCACCCCGGGTTCACCGACTTTCCCGCCAAGGTAGCCGTGCAGATGAACGATACCCATCCCAGCCTGTGCGTGGCCGAACTCATGCGACTGCTCATCGACGAGCACGACGTGGATTGGGATGAGGCTTGGGAGATTACCGAGGCCACACTCGGTTACACCAACCACACGCTGTTGCCGGAGGCGCTGGAGAGATGGCCGGTGTCGCTGATGGAGCGCGTCCTGCCCCGGCACATGGAGATCATCTTCGGCATCAATCACCAGTTCCTGCGCGCCGTGGGCCGGCGCTGGCCCATGGACATTCAGCGGCAGCAGCGCATGTCCATCATCGAGGAGGGCCCGGAAAAGCAGGTGCGCATGGCGCATCTGGCCATTGTCGGCAGCCACGCAGTCAACGGCGTCTCCAAACTGCACACCGAGCTGTTGAAGACCTCACTGGTTCCCGATTTCGCCGCCCTATGGCCGGAGCGCTTCAGCAACAAGACCAACGGAGTGAGCCCGAGGCGCTGGCTGCTCAAAGCCAATCCCGGGCTCGCCGCGCTGCTCACTCGAACGGTGGGCGAAGGCTGGATCAGGGATTTGGACCAGATGCGGGAAATCGAGAAGCACGCCTCCGATCCGGCTTTCCAGCAGGAGTTCATGGAGATCAAACGACGCAACAAGGAACGCCTGGCCAAGACAGTCGCCGAAACAACCGCGGTCAAGATCGATCCGGACTCCATGTTCGATGTGCAGGTGAAGCGCATCCACGAATACAAACGGCAACTTTTGAACGTGATGCGCCTGATCGACGAATACCTGCGGCTGGTGGATGATGGAGCCGAACCGGAAACGCAGCCCGCCCGCACCTGTATTTTTGCCGGTAAGGCCGCGCCGGGTTACTGGGCCGCCAAGCAGATCATCAAGCTCATCAACAACGTGGCCAAGGTGGTAAACGGCGACGCCCGCGTGCGGGACCGGCTCAAGGTAGTGTTTGTGCCGGACTACCGCGTCTCGCTGGCGGAGATCATCATGCCGGCCGCCGACCTCAGCCATCAAATCTCTACCGCCGGCATGGAGGCTTCAGGCACCGGTAACATGAAGCTGTCCATGAACGGAGCGCTCACCCTGGGCACGCTTGACGGCGCCAACATCGAGATCATGGAGGCGGTTGGCCCGGCTAATTTCTACGCCTTCGGCCTTACCCCGCAGGAGGTGAGTGGGTATCAGGCACAAGGAAACTACCATCCTCGTGAACTTTACAACTCTAGCCCTGTGTTGCGCCGGGCAATGGACAGCCTGGCCTCCGACCGCTTCTGCCCGGAAGAGCATGGCTTGTTCCGCTGGATTGTCGACGAGATTCTCGATCGCGGGGACCGCTACTTCCACATGGCTGACCTTCTTTCCTACATTCAGGCCAGCGACCGCGCTGGAAAAGACTATCTTGATTCCGCCGACTGGGCGACGAAGGCGATTCTGAACGCCGCGCGTGTCAGCGGCTTTTCCAGCGACCGCACCATCCGCGAATATGCCCGTGATATCTGGGGCATCAAGCCCTCGCTCTCCGCCCAGGAGGATGTGGCGCTCGCCAGCAAAGAGCCGGCGGGCGCGGAAGTTTCAAGATAAAACTGCGCGCCGCCGGGCGGCTTCTGCTTTATTTGTTGACTTGCTTGGTTGAGGGCAAACACAAAAACACGGGACGGGCCGCTTCAATCTCCCGCGTCTCGAACTGGTTGTGGATGACGGCCTTTTTCGGCTCGAATCCCGTCTTCACCGCGTAACACATCAGGTGGTCCCTCTGGTTGACCACCGGACCGGCTTGTTTGTTGTCGATGAATTTCTCCGCTGGGTTGCACAGGAACGCCGGCTCGTACACCTCGCCCTGGAGCCGCCCGAACTGGTCTTGCAAAACCACGTCGCGTTGCGGAAAGGCGCCCTCGGGCTTCACACCGTAGCATGCATAGTGATCGAACCGTACGGGGATCGGAGGAACAGGCGGGGCGGCTGTGGTGGGGCCCAACGCCTCCTTGCCCGTGGGAACCAGGAATCGGTTCTGGCCCAGCACGATGTAGCGCTGATTTGCGCCGAACTGGTTCCCCACGATGACGGGGATGTTCCGCGGCTCAGAGGCCGGCCCTTGCATGGTGTAGGCCACCAGGTGGGCCTGCCGGTTGAGTATGGGTTCTTGATTCTTTGATACCGGATTGCAGAGCAACTCCCGGCTGGTCAACTTGAACGGAACCGGCTTAGGGTTGAACTGATCGATCATGGTGAGCCCCGAGCGGCCCTCAAACTGCGGCGGCTGAATCAGGTAGCAAAGGAAATGATCGAGCCTGAACGGCGCAGGATTTACCGTGGGCACGGGATTCGCGGTAGGTAAAGGTCGCGCGGTGGGCACGGGTACGGGTACTGTTGTCGCCGGCTTCTGGCCGTGCGAATAATTTGCCGCAAATGCCAGAAACGCCAGCAAGATCACCAACTTGAATCGTCTCGGTGTCACGCTGACGCGCTTGTTTGTTGCAAATACGTGGTAAGCCATAGTTCCCTCCATTTGGTCCTGTGATTGTGGGCCCTTGCAGCAGAGACAGACCTTCGGGGTCTGTCTTAAAAATGCCTATATGAAAAAGGTAGTATGGCGGCCTTCGCGCCCGGGCCATCTCAAGAGAAAAATCTTGTTGGTGAAGACTGGAGAACAGCGGAATGCTAATGCCGCAATCCCGCAGAGTCAAGCACTATCCACGAGCGCGAAGGTCACGTCGCACACTTCTTCAATTGGAAATGTCGGAGAAGTGCTTCCATCCGTCCGCTTGTGTGTGCGGGGTTGGTTTCGGCGGCGGAAAATGACGCACGACCACGTCTCGGGCCAGCAAATCCTGATTTCGCTGCGGCGGCTTGGGCTGTGTGGTCTTGGGTTGTGTGCGGCGTGCCTGGGCCGCCGGTTTCAGAGTTATCTTGTGCACCGCCGGACTGGGCCGCTGCGGTGACACTGGTTTCGGCGCCGGGTTCTGCGGCGCGACAGTGGCAGGTTGCAATGTAACTCCGCGGTTAGCCGATAGAGTTGGACGAGCATGAAACGAAGCTACAGCCAAGCCGATTCCCAGTAACGCACTTGCAAAGACTGCCCCGGCAAGAGCCGCTTCCCACTTGCGAAAGCGGATGCGCTTGACCATGGTCCAGCTAAACGAGGACGGCTTGGTCACCGGAGCTGCATCCGGAAAGACGGGCGAGTGAGCATTTGCAAAGGCGTCCGGATCTTCCTGCTGAAGTCGCCGCAGATACGCGGCCACGGCCTGACGCCCAGCCTTCAGTTCCAGCGCGTGTCGCTGGGCGTCCGCCCTGCGGCAGGTCAAATTCAGGAGCCGTTCTTCGCGCATCGCCTGGGCTTCCGCAAGCCCGATCCGCGCCCGCTCCCGGGACTCCCGGAACTGTGCGCCGCAAACAGCCAAGAGTTCGTTTGCCGTTGCGGCACAGATTGCCAGCCTGGCGCCAAGCGAGCGCGCGGCCCGTGGCAAGACACTCGGGGTAGCCACGGACGCCCCTTCCTCGGCGTCGTTACTCTTCCCCAGGTTGCTCTTCCCCAGGTTTCTTTCCTCCGGCGCCTCGTCTAGCTGGTGCGTCTCCATGGCAGCGGAAGGGGCTGGTAGAGGCGCTGCAGTTTCGACCGCAGCAGCTTGGCCGGCGGGAAGAGCTACGGGCATTGGTTCTTCGGCCGCAGGCGTTACCGGGGCCTGGGCCAGCGATAGGCCGGCTTGTAGCGCGCCTGGGGCAACGGCAATGTCACATTGCAACCGCGCTGCCAGCTCCGTCGCCCGGCGCAGCACGTCTGCGGGATCACAGGCTTCGAGCTGAATTTCCAGGTCAGCGAGGGTAGCGGGAGCATCGTCAGGACTGAGCACCTCGACGGTATAACCTTGTTGCTGAAGCTGTTGTGACAGGACGGCGGTCTGCTCCGGGGAGCGGCTGAAGATGCGTGCCAGGGCCATAAGAAACACCAACTCCGGAAAGAAATTTCGAAGGCCGGGCGCGCCGTAACCCACGGGGAAATTCAAGGCGCACCGATTCACGGGACGGAGTGGCTAGACTGCTTAGACGCAGATGATACGCGGAGAGGTGTCCGCTGGGAAGAGATTTTTAGTTAGCCTCGGCAAAATCCATGCCGTCGGCGAACTGCAAGCCCGTAATCTGCCGGGCGTGAAACTGCACTTCCAGATAGGCCGTCAGAATGGCGATATGAATCGACTCGCGTTCTGCAGGCGTTGCGCACTGGGTGCGGATCCGGTCCAGTTCCATATACCGGTCGTGGGCTTGAACGAATTTGTTGACGATCGTGTTCATGGGCCACGTATTCTTCGCCTCGCAATCGCAAGTACGAATCGCTCGAAGACCTTAGAACTCTGCTTGGTATCCTCTAGACGAGTAACGTTACTCTCTCTCCAGGTAACGTTACCTTCCGGCCGCAGATTGTTCGGATCCCGCTCTGCAATGGACCTTTCATCGCCCGCTTCAGCATCGTCCCGCGATTCTCCGCGGCCAGCGGGCTCGAAGTCGGCGCCAGGAGTGACTCTCCTTGTCCGCGGAAGCGGCGGCTCCAGGGCGGAGCAGGCCTTCAGGATCTCTTAGAGAGCTGTGCCACGGAGAGTGCCCACAAAACTGGTTTCCAAATGTGATCCCGTCGACTCCGAGCCGTGCGCCTGAAGCCTCAGGCAGCTTTCGCACCTTGAGCCAACTGAAGATATTTCCGAATCTCGCCATGGTCCAAGCAGTGGATGGCAACCGCCACCTCAAAGCAGTTCACCAGGTTAGGACCCGTAAGGTCGCCCCGCAATTGCAGCGCGTCCATCACCTTCTCAATCTTTTTCGCGTCGCCTGTCACCGCCGGGATGATGTTTTCGTAGAAATCCCTTGCGTATTGTTCGGCATAATACCAGTTTTTCTTCTCATCAGTATTTCGTGTGAGTTGCCAAACGCGGCCCGCTTTGACGTCAATCAGATTGTTCGTCTTGCCGCCATTCAATGCCCAGGTGTTGTCCCGGCGTCGCGTCA
>CAZFRV010000208.1:0-18677 GCA_964521445.1 uncultured Acidobacteriaceae bacterium | reverse complement strand
ATCCAGCTCGCTGATCTCGATCGCGTCTACGCTGCTGCAGATTACATCAGCCTGCATGTAGGACTCACGCCGCAGACCGCAGGCATGATCAACGCGGAGTCGCTGCGCAAGATGAAGAAGGGCGTGCGCATCGTCAACTGCGCCCGCGGCGAACTGGTGGACGAGGCCGCTCTGGCCCAAGCCCTCAAGAGCAAACACGTGTCCGGCGTGGCTCTCGACGTCTTCAACGAAGAGCCGCCAAAAAACTCATCGTTGCTGGCGCTAGAGGGAGTGATCGCCACCCCTCACATCGCCGGTTCCACCAATGAAGCCCAGGACGCGGTGGGCGTGCAGATTGCCGGACAGGTGCGCGAGTACCTGAAGCGCGGCGTGATCCAGAATGCGGTCAACATGCCATCGCTCGACGATCAACAGTATGCCCAGATGCGTCCCTACATGGCCTTGGCGGAGAAGCTGGGAGCGTTTCTAGCGAACGTCGTTTCCGGCGCCGGTTCGCTGCAGGAGATTTCGCTGCGCTACAGCGGCCGCGTCGCCGAGTGGAAGACGGAGTTGATTCGCAACTCCGCCATCCGGGGCGTGCTCAACCAGCGCATGGCGGACCGGGCCAACGTGGTCAACGCCGCAGCCATTGCCCAGGAGCGCGGCATCCAGGTCCAGGAGAGCAAGCAGGAAGCTGCACCCGGCGCAACAGCCGACGTGATCTCGGTGTTGTTGAAGACCACGACGGAGCGGCGACGGGTCAGGGGCGGAGTCCTGCGCGGCACGTCGCTGCGCCTGCTCGGCGTGGACGACATCAATATTGAAGTCCCGCTCGAAGGTAATCTCATCTACCTTCGCAATCGCGATGTGCCCGGCGTGGTGGGCAAAGTGGGCACCATCCTGGGACGGGGGAAGGTCAACATTGGCAACTTCGCCCTGGGCCGCAGCTCGCAGCAGATCGGCGCAGAAGCCATCGCCGTGGTGCAAGTGGATACGCCCGCCCCGGAGGCGGTCTTGGAGGAGTTGCGGCAGTCGCCGGAAATCCAGGAAGTGCGGGAAGTACACCTTACCGCTGATGAACACTGATCGCACTCATCCGCATCGATACTGAATGCTTTCTTCCTGACCTCTGAGATCAGTGTCATCAGTGAAATCAGCGGTAAGGTTTTCGCTAACTGGTCAGTTGTGAATGTGCGGGCTTTGCGCGTTGGGACGGGCCTTGCGAACCACGGCTCCGCCGCGGACAATCTTCACGTCGAACTGGATCGGCAGCCGTTTCGGGGGATAGCAGGCGTTGTTGTCGCAAGCTTGATACTTCAGCTCTCCGTGCACGGTGAAATTTCCGGTGGTGGCCTTGGGCGCCGGCAGGACCACCGCCTTGACCGTGAGATCGCCTGAGTACACGCTCAACTTCTCGGTGGGATCAAAAGGGAAACTGGTGAGCACGCCGGCCGGGTATTGGATCTTGGCCAACACCAGATCTTCCGGCGGAGTAAAGCCAAGCTGGGTAGGGATCAACTCCGGGGAAATCGGCTTGTTGGAGTTGACGTGGAACCCGGGCTTGATGTGAAAGGTAAACGCCACCGGCGTGGACTTCCCCAGGACAACGCTTACCGTATTCAGGGGATCAAAGGTGACTCGGGCGTTGGCGTCGGTCGTCTGTGGGCGAACGACGCCGCCGGAGAAAAGAATGCCAAGGGCCAGCAGGGAAATGGATTTGATCTTCATTGGGATGAAGGGGTACTCGTGTTTCCTTGTTCCAGAGACTTCTTGATATTCTCTTCGAACACCGATTCGCTCACCAGGCCCAGAACGTGGTCCACCACTTTCCCGGAGCGATCGAGGAAAAAGTTTGTCGGTAGGCCGTCGAGGCCGCCGTAAAGGTCCGCTACTTTTTCCGTTCCGATAAGGACCGGATAGTTCACTCCCATCTTGCGGGCGAAGTCGGAAATCGTCTTTTCTTCCGCATCGTCCACGGCCACGCCGATGATTTGCAGTCCCTGGGGCCCGTATTTCTTCTGCAACTCCACCAGCCATGGCATCTCGATCTTGCACGGCTCACAATAGGTTGCCCAGAAATCTATCACGATTGCCTTGCCCTTGAACGACGAAAGCTGCATGGTCTTGCCTTTGCCGCCGAGCACCTTGAGGTCGAAATCCGGTGCCTGACTGCCGATCGCCGGACCGTAGAGGGTGCGCTGCGAACCTGGTTTAGCATCCGTCCCCTGCGGGCGCACAGCCCCGCCGGAGAGCACCAACATGACACCGAGCCAAAGTAGGTATTTGGTTTTCATTTGGCAGAAGCGGTGGTGGCTTGGCTGAGAGCTTTCTTGATCGACTCCTCGATCTCGGCTTTGCTTACCCCGCCCAGTACACGATCCACCACTTTGCCAGTGCGGTCGACGTAAAAGGTCGTGGGTAGCCCGTCGACACCTCCGTAGGTATCGGCTACCTTGTCCGTGCCCACCAGAACCGGGTAATTTACGCCCAGCCTGTGCGCGAAATCGAGAATGGTCTTCTCTCCGGGATCGTCCATGACGATGCCCAGGATTTGCAGCCCTTCAGGTTCGTATTGCTTCTGCAATTCCGCCAGCGACGGCATTTCCTTCTTGCACGGCTCGCAATAGGTCGCCCAGAAATTCACCACCACGGGCTTGCCCCTCAAGGACGAAAGCTGGATGGTCTTGCCGTTCCCGGCTAGCACGTTCAGCGTGAAGTCCGGGGCCATGGTGCCCTTAAGGGGCCCGTAAACATCGCTGGTGGCGGCAGCTTTGGCTGATCCCTTGCGAGACATATATTTGCCGCTGAGCAAGAGCGCGGTGATTGCAACCACCACAAAGAGAACGAAGATTACGCTTCTTTTCACAAAATCCTCACAACGCAAACCGGTTGAGGAAGCCCAGCTTGCTGGACAGCCAGGCGAAATGCCCGGCCAGGATCAGGCCGCCAATGGCAATCAGCAGCACTCCGCTGAGGACTTCAACCACGCCCAGGTGGCGGCGGAACCGTCCGTAAAAGGCCAGAAAACGCCCGACCCCCAGAGAAGTCAGCAGGAACGGCACGGCCAGTCCCAGCGAATAAACCCATAACAAAAGGATGCCTTTCGTCACGCTGTCAGAATTAGCGGCCAGGCCCAGAATGCCGGCGAGAACCGGACCGATACATGGCGTCCAGCCGAAGGCAAAAGCAAAACCCACCAAGAAGGCTCCGATGGGAGACTTGCCGCCCTGGGTCGAGTGGATTCTCTTGTCGGCGTAAAGAGCCTTGATCTTGAAGATTCCCGTCAGGTGCAATCCGAAAACGATGATGACGATGCCGGCGATCCAGGTGAGATATTTCTTGTACTGGTGCGTCAGTTGTCCCAGGCTCGTGGCTGCCGCGCCCAGGCTGACGAACACCAGGGTAAAGCCCAGGATAAACATGACGGAATGCAACATGACCGTTCGGGTGAGGCGGCGGTCGGCGGACTGCAACTCCTCCACACTAGCTCCCGAGATCAAAGACACATATCCCGGCACCAGCGGCAGCACGCAGGGCGACAGGAAAGAAAAAAATCCGGCAACAAAGGCGGCTATCATGGACGAGATATTGAACTCTCTTTAGACGCACGAACCCCGCTCGGGATGCGCACACTTCCTGACTTTATTGTAATTGCTCAGGCGGCTATTGTAACCGCTCCCCCGGGCCTGGACATAGCACCGAAAGTGGGGCAACCAACTCATAGTGGGCGCGGCCCGGCCGATTGACCGAGCGCTTTTGTGCCCCTCGTCACGTACGGCGAAAACTGCGGCTTCGGGATAAACGGTCCTTATGCTATAGTGGCTGACCGTTCAGCCGAGTGAACACCCTGTTCAGTTTGTAAAACTCCGCTTCCGGCGGCCGTCAGTCTGCCGGATGCCCCATGGAAAGGGGATCAAGCCAATGGCCTCCAAAAAATCTCCAGTGAGTCAGCAGGAAAGCGCGCAATCGCGCCGCAATTTCCTGAAGCGTTCCGGAATGCTGCTTGCCGCGGCGCCGTTTACCTCCGCCGCGATTCTCTCTGAACGCAGCAGCGCGCAAAGCGCGAATAGCACCTTCGTGGTGGCCGATACCACCTCGGGCAAAGTCCAGGGCATGAACCTGGGCGGGATCAAGACCTTCAAAGGCATCCCCTACGGCGCCTCTACCGGGGGCAAGAATCGCTATATGCCGCCGCAAAAGCCGGCCCCGTGGACCGGCGTGCGCGATGCGTTTGAGTTTGGCCCAATCTCCCCGCAAGTCATGGCCGACACCCGCGCCGACTATACGCAGTTAATCGACTGGGACATTCAACCCGGCGGCATGGGCGAAGACTGCCTGACCCTCAACGTCTGGACTCCGGCATTGAAGGACGGCGGCAAACGGCCGGTGCTTGTCTCTTTCCACGGTGGCGGATTCGCGATTGGATCAGGGGCCGCGCTCGGCTACAGCGGCGATCCTTTGGCGCGCTTTGGCAACGTGGTGGTGGTCACGATGAACCATCGCCTGGCTTCCTTCGGCTATCTACACCTGGCCGACCTCGGCGCCCCGCCGGAGTTCGCCAAGGCAGGCGTGGTTGGCTTGATGGACCTGGTGGCGTCGCTCGAGTGGGTGCACGACAACATTGAAAATTTCGGCGGCGACCCCAACAGCGTAATGATCTTCGGCCAGTCGGGAGGCGGCGCCAAGACTTCCGCACTGATGGGCATGCCCTCCGCCAAAGGGCTTTTCCATCGTGCCGGCGTGCAGAGCGGTTCGCTCCTGAAACTGACGTCACGGGAAGCAGGGACCGCGTCGGCGGAACGGCTGCTCAAGCAGCTAGGCATCGACAAGACGCGGATCGCCGACATGCAAAAAGTTTCCTGGGAACAGCTCCTGGATGCCCAGACAGCCGTGAGCCCGGGCGGCCCGGCCAGCCCCTTCAACCCGGTGCTGGACGGCACGGTGTGCCCGCAGAATCCGTTTGATCCCACGGCTTCAGCGATTTCCGCCGATGTGCCCATGATCATCAGCACCACGCTCGATGAAGCGGCTCTGGCACTGACGAACTTTGACCTCGACGAAGCCGGCCTGAAGGCGCTCACCGGGAAGATGCTGGGCGACAAGGCGGATCGCGTGCTCGGCCTGTATCGCAAAGCGTATCCCACGGCCTCACCCTATCTGATCCAGGCACGCATTGTGACCGACCGCGGCTTCCGCGCCAACGCTTACAAACAGGCGGAACGCAAAGCCGCGCTGGGCAAAGCCCCGGCATACTTCTACCTGTTTACCTGGCCCTCCCCGGGTTACAACGGCAAGTTCGGGGCAGTGCACGGCACCGATGTTGCGCTGGTGTTCCACGCCTATCGCGGCGCCATCAATGGCGGCGGCACGGACGCCAAGGCCCTGGCCGACAAGATGGCAGGCATGTGGGTGGCCTTCGCCAAGACCGGCGATCCCAACACCTCCGCCATCCCGCACTGGCCGGCCTATGACGCCCAGACCCGTGCCACCATGATCTTCGATAACAACACCCGCGTGGAGAACGATCCCCGGCACGAGTTCAGACAGTTGTGGGAAGAGCTGGGAACACCGGGCGGGCCGATGGGATAGGTAGAAGGCGCCATCCCTCGCGCATCGGTGTGTTGATGGGGCTCAGCACTCCGCGGCTTTTGGCGGAGGTCCTCGTCAAAACTACTTCCGGATTGCCGACAATCCGCCCGGAAGCGTCAGAGACACTGGAGTGACACGTGTCTCTTGCGATACGATCGGTCCTTCGCGCCACCCTGGCTTAAACACAGGAGACAACGTGGGGATGCTGATTTGGGACTTACGTTACGGGCTCCGGATGTTGCGCAAATCCCCCGGATTCACTGCCGTAGCCGTCCTCACTCTCGCTCTCGGCATCGGAGCGACCACGGCGATTTTCACGCTCATACAGCAGGTGATGCTGCGGTCGTTGCCGGTCGCGCGGCCCGACCAGCTCTGGCGCATCGGCGATTCTGAGCGTTGCTGCTTCTCGAACGGCTACACGCAGGGCGACGACGATTTCCTGCCGGAGAACAACTGGAATTTCTTCTCCTGGGAGACGTACAACCACTTCCGCGCCAACACCCCCGCATTCGAGAACCTGGCGGCGTTCCAGTTCGGTGAAGCTAACGCTTATCTGGCGGTGCGGCGCGCCAGTGTCTCAAGCCCTGTCGAGACGCGAAATGGCGAGTACGTCTCCGGCAATTTCTTCGAAACCTTCGGCATTTCGGCTTGGCGTGGGCGGCTCTTCACAGATGCCGATGACCGCGAAGGAGCACCGCCGGTCGCCGTAATGAGTTTCCGCATCTGGCAGGGAAAGTACGGATCCGATCCCTCGGTGGACGGAGCGACCTACCAGATCAACGGCCACCCATTCACAGTTGTCGGAGTCGCCCCACCTGGCTTTTTCGGAGCGAAGATCGACAGCGGGAGTATGCCCGACTTCTGGTTGCCACTGGCGACCGAACCCCTGATTGCGGGCGCAACTTCGCGCCTCAAGAATCCCCGGCTCGCCTGGCTCGATTTGATCGGGCGGGTTCGCGCGGGCACGAATCCAAAAACTCTGGAGACGCAGCTTCAAGTCGAGCTGCACCAGTGGCTCGCAAACCATGTGCCGGATATGACCTCGCAGGAAAAGGCACTCTTGCAAAAACAGACTTTGCGACTGACGCCGGGCGGCGCTGGCGTTTCCCGAATGCGCGAGAAATACAAGGATGGTTTGCGCCTGCTGCTTCTCGCCTCTGCTTGTGTCCTGCTGGTGGCCTGCGCCAACGTCGCCAATCTGCTGCTGGCGCGCGGCCTCAAGCACCGGCAACAGACGGCGATAGCTGTAACGCTCGGTGCGCCCCGCAGCCGTCTGGTTCGGAAGGCGCTCATCGAAAGCCTTGGGCTGGCTGTAATCGGCGGCGCCGCTGGAATTGCCGTCGCTTACGCGGGCGCCGGCTTGATCCTCCACCTTGCTTTTACCCGACCGGACACATGGGTCCCCGTAGATGCCACTCCTTCCAGCGCTGTGCTGCTCTTCGCGCTGGCAGTTTCGATCATCACCGGACTCATCTTCGGTATTTCTCCGGCATGGATGACCTCGCATGCCGAACCGATCACAGCCATGCGCGGAGCAAGCCGCGCGGTGGGAATCAGTCACGGCGTCCTGGGAAGCGCTGGTGCACAGAAGATGCTGGTGATCGTGCAGGCGGCAGTATCACTCGTGTTATTGAGCGCGGCGGCCATGCTCGGCCAGAGCCTGCGCAATCTGGAGCACCAGAATTTCGGATTTGATTCTGGCGGACGGTATGTGGTTTCGATCATTCCGAAGATTTCCGGCTACAAGCAGGAGCAGTTGGTGCCGCTCCTGAGCGAAATTGAGGACCAACTGCGTCTGATCCCCGGCGTGCATAGGGTCGGCTCCGTGCTCGCAGCGCCGCAGAACGGTTGGGTTTGGCCCCATGACATCCGGGTTGAGGGCAAGCCCGAGCCCGGCCAGCAAGATGATGTCACATCCGGTTGGACCCGTGTCACGCCGGGATTTTTCGAGGCCCTCGGAGACAGGATCGTGATGGGCCGCCCGATCACCGATGACGACAACGCGAGCACGCGGCCGGTAGCCGTGATCAACGAGGCGTTTGCCCGGAAGTTCCTTGGCAGCGAAAACCCGATTGGGCAACACTTCGGTCCCGCTCCGCGAAATAACTCCGGAATGTACGAGATTATCGGCGTTGTAGCCGACGTTAGCTTCGGGGATGATCTGCAGCCCATGTATTTCCTCCCCGAGGCGCAGAGCACATCCTTGCTTGACGCAGAGGCAGAAGCGCGCGAGGTTCTGTCGCACTACCTGTCCAACGTGGTTATCTGGGCGCCGGGAAATCCGCAGGACCTCGAGGCGCAGCTGAGGAAGACACTTGCGAATGTGGCGCCGAACCTGGTGGTGGACAGCATTCAGCCCTACTCCGAAGTCATTCAGGCCGGCTTTGCGCAGCAGAACATGATTGCAAGCCTGACCTGGCTCTTTGGAGCCGTGGGGCTGGTGCTGGCTGCCGTGGGCCTCTACGGTGTGACAGCCTATGGCGTGGAACAGAGGACAAACGAGATTGGCGTGCGCATGGCGCTAGGAGCAGGCCGCGGTTCGGTGGTGCTCATGGTGCTCCGCGAAGCTTTCTGGCAGGTAGGTATCGGGCTGGCGCTGGGGATTCCGGCGGCAATCGGCGCAGGGCATCTCATGGCCAGCCACCTTTTCGGTGTAAGGCCGTGGGATCCGCTGATGCTGTCACTGGCCACGCTGTTGCTTGGCGGGGCCGCACTGATAGCAGCAGCCATTCCCGCGCGCCGTGCGACGCGTGTGGAACCCATGGTCGCGCTGCGTTACGAATAGCCCTTCTCCGATGACGCCAAAATCCTTCTCGCATGAAACATGCAGCTGATCCGGGTTAACGGGGGAAATTCGGAAATTCCTATCGCATAACGGGCTACACAGAAGTTACTCTGGTCAAGTCGAAGGACGGTGCTGGTCCGCTTTTTGTCAGAAGCTCCCGTTGTTGCTTATAGAATGCTTCGTTTTTCAGAAAGGAAGCATCATGAATCGTTTTCTCCAGGCAGTCGTGATTTGCCTCCTCGGCGCAGCGCCAGGCGCCATCGCTTCAGCTCAGACATACGAGGATATGGCCCGGACAAGAAGTGTGACCAAGCCACAAATCACCACCACCTCCACAACAACCATCGTGTTCTTAGGGACAGGCATGCCGCGCCCCAATCCCAAACGCCAGGGGCCTTCGTTCGTGGTCCAGGCGGGAGGCAATACTTATCTCTTCGACATTGGCGTGGGCTTGATGCGGCAAGCCGCTGCGGCCAGCGTGAATATCAGCCCGCCGACCGCGGCATTCCTATCTCACCTGCATACCGACCATACTTTAGGTTTGCCCGACTTGATGTTCACTCCCTGGTCTACCGACGGCGCCAAGAGTAATTTCCCGTTGTACGGGCCTGTGGGTTTGCAATGGATGGTCAACAACATCCAGAACGCGTACACACAGGACATTTGTGTCCGCAACGTTTGCCAGATGTTTGGCAAGAATAACTATCAGCCGCCCATCGTGACCGAGATCAAGCTTGCCTATCCCAAGGGCGGCCCCTCGCCTCCACCAGCGGGGGTCGGTGCGCCTACTTGCGCGGCCTGCAACCAGGCATGCCCGGCGGGCGCCAACTGTACCTGCGGCGCCGAACTGCCCAAGTCCGCCCCGCAAAAGGTCTACGAGGACAGCGCCGTCAAGGTATCCGCTTTTCTGGTGCGCCACGGATGCTGGGATGAAGCTTTGGGCTACGTGATCGAGAGCCTGGCGGACAACAAGAAAATCGTCTATTCCGGTGACACCCGCTATGTTGCCAACATGGGCGCTGCCTGCGACGGCTGCGATGTGCTCATCCACGAGCTTTACTGGGGAACGGGAGAGCCAACTTGCGGCAACTATATGACGTGCTTCCACACCACGGTGAATGAATTGCAGCAGGTATTCAAAGAAGGCAAGCCCAAAAAACTGGTAGTGGTCCACCAGGTGGGTTCGGGAACCGCCAGTGAACTTGGCATACCGGAGTGCTCTACGACCAAGACTTCCGGCTGCGTGATTTTTGCCAATGATCTGGAAACGGTGGTCCCGTAGCCGAAGAGTGGCTCGTCGTGCTTGCGTTTTGAGAAGGCGATTGGCAAATAGCACAGCTAAAGCCAGAACGAGAAGCCTGGTCTCATCCGCGCTGCGCAGGTTCTTTAGCTGGGCTAATTGCTAACTGCTTTTCAATCCGCCATCTTGATCATCAGCTTGCCGAGGTTCTCGCCGCGGAACAATTTGAGCAGCGTATCGGGGAAGGTCTGGAAGCCTTCGACGATGTCTTCTTTGGACTTGAGTTTGCCGGCCATCATCCAGCCGGCCATCTCCCGCGCCGCTTCGCCGTAGCGCGCCTGGTAATTGAAGACCACGAACCCTTCCATGCGCGCGCCGTTCACCAACAAGGACAAGTAATTGGACGGTCCTTTGATTCCCGTAGTGCTGTTGTACTGGGAAATCGCGCCGCAGATCACCACACGCGCCCCGCGAGCCAGATTGGCGAGCGCAGCATCGAGGATTTCACCGCCCACGTTGTCGAAATAGACGTTGATGCCTTTGGGGCAATGTTGGCGCAGGGCTTCGATCACGTTTTCCTTCTTGTAGTCGATGGCCGCGTCAAAGCCCAGTTCCTTCACGATGTAGTTGCACTTTTCCGCGCCGCCGGCGATGCCCACCGCGCGGCAACCCTTGATCTTGGCGATCTGTCCGGCCACCAGCCCGGTGGCGCCGGCCGCGCCGGAGATCACCACCGTGTCTCCCGCCTTGGCCTGGCCCACTTCGAGCAGACCGAAGTACGCAGTCAGGCCGGTCACTCCCAGCGCGCCCAGATAAACCGGCAACGGAACCACCTTGGGATCGACTTTGATCAGTCCTTTGGCGGCCTCGGCGCCGACCAGCGCGTATTCCTGCGCTCCCAGGACGCCGGTAACGTGGTCGCCCACGGCGAATGCCGGGTTCCCCGACGCGATCACCCGACCCGCGCCGCCGGCGCGCATGACCTCGCCAATACCCACCGGCGCGATATACGACCGGCCTTCGTTCATCCATCCGCGCATTGCCGGATCCAGCGAGAGGTACAGCGCCTTGACCAGCACTTCACCCGCGCCCGGATCGCGAACCGGCTCTTCGGTGTAATTCCAATCGCTGCGTTTAGGCAAGCCCTGGGGACGCGCGGCAAGGCGGAACTGGTGGTTGGTGAGGGGCATGATGTGAACTCCGTTCGCAAGATAAATAACAGTAAAACTTGACCGATCAGTATAAGCGCTTAACCGAAGTCATGGATGCGGAGACGGAAGCAAGTCCACGCCGGACGTAGAATGATCGCAGCCCATGCGACGCGCAGCCGCCATTGCCGGGTCAGCCGTCTTCCTGGTCGTCGCTCCAGGTACGATTGCCGTGTGGGTTCCCTGGACGATCTGCCGATGGCGCATGTCCCCGCCGCTGCTGGGCATTTTCTCCCTGCGGGTACTGGGAGCGCTCCTGATCGCTGCCGGCCTTCCCGTTCTCTTGGATTCTTTCGCCCGCTTCGCCCTGCAAGGACTCGGAACACCGGCGCCTGTCGCCCCGCCGCGTCACCTGGTGGTTACCGGGCTCTATCGCTACGTGCGCAACCCGATGTACGTCGCTGTCAGTTCGCTGATCTTCGGCCAAGGCCTGCTATTTGGAAGCGTTCGAGTGTTGGAGTATGGCATGGCCGTCTGGCTGGGATTCCATCTTTTTGTCCTTCTCTATGAGGAGCCGACCTTGCGCGCTAAGTTCGGCGACGAATACCAAGATTTCTGCGCCAACGTCCGCCGCTGGATCCCAAGACTGAGACCATGGCGGAAGGATTCGCGGGCGAGAGCCGTTTGAGATTTGCGCCAGATCATGGCTGCGTCTTGCGCCCCAGGCGCGGAACCAGGACCCAGGCCATACCATAAAAGAATAAAGACGCCGCAATTGAAACCGCGCTGCCGTAGCGCAGGTCTTCGAACAGCAGTTTCAGGGTGCAAAAAGCGATGGCGGCGTACGCCAGCCACACTAGCTCGATTCGCTTCCAGCGAGAACCAGCGAAAGCGAGTCCTAGCGCTGCCAGACACAGCACCAGAGTGCGGGTGGCCGCCAGGAGCGACGGACTGATCG
The DNA here is from genome assembly GCA_964521445.1 of uncultured Acidobacteriaceae bacterium. Classification (GTDB taxonomy): domain Bacteria; phylum Acidobacteriota; class Terriglobia; order Terriglobales; family Acidobacteriaceae; genus Angelobacter. Next base: position 6,978 of record CAZFRV010000208.1, on the reverse strand, counting down.
GCGTCACCAGCGATTCCATCCAGACCGCCGGAACCACCGCCAGCGCCGCCGCTACATAAGCAGCCGGAGCAGCATAGGCCAGGCGAAGCAGCTTTGTGGACCAGAGATCGGCGTTGGAAGGCGAGCCTGCGGAAGACGAGTGTACAGCCACGGCATAGCCGACGAGGGTGGCCACGGCGGTCATCCAAATCCGCGATTCCGGCGCTCCAGAAGGCGCGCCGGCCAGCGCGCGTCCAGCATATTCAAACAGCCCGGAGACCAGACCGGCGGCGGCCATATACACGGCTCCATGAAAGCCGATGGTAGTGCGCACCCAGCGGACGCCGAAAAAAACCGCCACCACGGCCGCGAGAGCCAGCCAGAATGCCCTCACCGGCGCGGGCAGCAGCAGAAAGCTTCCCACCAGGAACAGCGCCGAGCCCCACGTGGCGAAGACGTGATAGTTACGGGCTTGCGGGAGGTGCGCCATGCGAGTGAGCGCCGCAACGTACGAAGCTGCGGCAGCCAGCAGACAGAATGCGCCCAGTGCGGTCCCCGCAGCGTGACTGAGACGGAGTATGCCTGCCGTGGCCAGCAGGAATGCCACGGCCGGCTGTACGATCTCGAAGACAGAAATCCTTCGCCGCAGGATCACGGTCCGAAAAACCGTGGTGGCCCCGTAGATCACGAACCCGGCTGCGATCAGCGCCATCAGCAGCGCGGCAGCCAGCGGCGTGTACTCTGCCGGCGCTCCTTCCGCGCCCGTATAGACCAGGATCAGCACCAGGGCGGCAAGATCGGCGGCCACCGCCGTGATGGGCCGCAGGTAAAGCCAACGGTCGCGGCAAGCTGCGGCTTCCTCCACCAGCGCCATCACGAGAAGGGCCAGCACAAAGGGCGCCGGATCGCGCGTGGCCACCTGAAGCACCAATCCGGTAGAAGCTGCGGCGAAGGTTGACAACCCCACAACCGCCGTCAGGTTGCGCCTCCATCCCAGCGCAAAGGCCAGCACTGCGAAGCCGGCCAGAACCGCGGCCGTCGCCCAGGCCGGCAATGTCCGGAAGCGCAAGGTGAGCTCCCAAAGCATGGGAGAAAGAATGAGGGCAGCCGTGATGGCTGAAGCGGCGCGGGCAAAACCGGTGGCCGCGCGCGCTCGACCGGCCCAAACCAGCCATGCAACCGCGTACGCCAGCGCGACAGCGACCACGGCCAGCCGCGGAAGGATGCCGGATTCGGCCAAGGCGCGCAGCAGATACGCGCCGGCAATTCCCAGAAACACTCGGCCCACGGCGGCCAGCGCGCCAGGCGGTCGCGGAAGGGAAACGCCTGCCAAAGGAACCGGCGGGACAACCGGCGCACTGCCCGGACGGGCCGAAGGATAGCCCATCGCGGCCGATCGCCGCTCCAGGGCAGAGAGGCGGGCCTCCAACTCCGCGACTTTGTCGCTCAGCCGTTCCAGGACGGAGGTAAACTCATCGACCGGAGTCTTCATAGACCCTCCGAGTTGAGGGTAACGACGGTCTGGTTACACAGGCCCATGCGCCGCAGCCGTCGAGACAGGAGCCAGTGACGTTGTTTTTTCCTGCTTTTCTTCCCACGGCGGCAGCAGCTTGACCAGCACCCACAGAATGCCCAGAGGCAGCAAGCTGAGCGCGATGGTCATCAACAATCCTTCCCGGGTGATGAAGCCGATCTTGTAGGTGGTGTATCCGAGAAAACTCTTGGAGAACAACTGCCCGCCGATCACGACGTTCCAGCGCATGGCGAAGATGCCGATGAGGGTCAGGCTGCCGGCCAGCACGTAGACGCGCTTGCGCGCAATCTCTGTCAGCCGCAGAACCTGGACCAGGAAAAGCAGGGCAATCGGAAGCACGGTGCCGAGAAGGATCTGCAGCACCACCTGCGAGAAATAGAGCCGCGTATGCACCATGAAATCCAGGCTGCGGAACGATTCATCAGCTTCGTAGATGCGGTGAATCAGGTCCAGCATCTCCAGGCTGAAATCGATGATGAAGGTGTAGAAGAGGTATTTGGCCACTGTGTCCACGCAACGCATGTCAATGGGTCGGCGCCGCAGACGGCTGGTGAGCATGTAGAGCAGCAGCACCGCGGCAATTCCGGAAACCATGGCCGAAAACAGGAACACCACCGGCATCAGCGGCGTGGACCACCAAGGATTGGCTTTGACGGAGCCGAAGATGAACCCGACGTACCCATGCAGCAGAAACGCCGACGGGATGCCGATCACGGTCACGATCCAGCCCACCTTCTGGTCGATCGCCAGCGAATGTTCGCTGATGTTGTACGAGCCCAGGGTCAGCATGCGGTAGATGACGCGCTTCCAGCCGCTGGTGGATTGCGCCATCACCACGATGTCACGACGGTAGTCCAGCCAGATCTCCACCACCAGGACCGCCATGAGGTACCACAGGTATACGAAGCCGAACATAGCCATGGCGGACGAGCGGTGCGGCGTCAGATACATTTCCAAGGAGCGTTCCGGATGCCCCAGGTGCAGTTGCAAGGGCAGGGGCGCCACCAGCAGAAAGGCAAGCGCCGTTAGCAGCGCCAGTCGGTAGGTGGGCTTGACCGCGTCCACGCGGAACACGCGCTCGAGAGAGGCCAGGATGAAAGCCCCGGCCACCAGCCCGGTAAGGTACGGGTATAGCGCGATCAGCACGCTCCACTGGAGTTCCACTTCGTTCGGGTACATGAAGCCATCCGTCGGCATGCGCTCGTCTCCTTATCGGGCGTCTATCGCACTGCACCATCCAGCGCGTTGTAAAACAGCTTGGCGCCGGTGGCCAAGTGAGGTTTCAAAACCTGCACGCTATGCTTGCGCAGGAATTCATGGATCGGGTCCTTGGGATTCTTCAGGTCCGCTAGCTGCCGCGCGCCGGTGGGACAAGCCTCACAACAGGCCGTGGTCAGGCCCTTGGTAATCCGGTGATAGCAGAGAGTGCATTTTTGGGCGACCTTCTTCTCCGGATGAATGAAGCGGCACCCGTAGGGGCAGGCCTGCACGCAATAGCGGCAGCCCAGGCAGTATTTTTCATCGATCAAAACCACGCCGTCGGGCGTGACGAAAGTGGCGCCCACCGGGCATACCTGGGTGCACGGCGAATCCGCGCAGTGGTTGCACATCTTGGGGACGAAGAACTCCTTCGTCCCGGGTTCATTCGACGGTGGAAACCCGTTCTTGCCGCCGTCGGGCGAGTCAACGTGAAGCTTCTCGACGCCCATCTCTTCGGTCACGCGATAGCGTTCGATCCAGGTGCGGTAATAGCCGTCCGGAACGTTGTTCTCCTTCTGGCAGGCGCGGACGCAACTGCCACAGCCGATGCACTTCTCAATGTCCACCAGCATGCCCCACCAGTGCTCGGCCATGTTGTAGTTTGGCGCCGCCTCCGGCGTGCCCGCTAACAGGTGCTCCCACGCCACAGCGGCCGCGGGCAAGAGGATCAGGAAATGACGCCGGGTCAAGTTCATTTCTTGCCTCCCGAATCTTTGCTTCCCGAAGCCCTGGCGGCTGAATCCTTGGCTCCCGACTCCATCGCCGGACTGTGTGGCTGGTGGCAGGTCTCGCAAGGCAGGCCACTCGAATGCTCCGCCGAGACTACCTGGGGAAACCATTTGGGTTTGGAGCTGCTGGCCTCATGACAGCGCACGCAGAGCACGGCGGTGTCCAGCTTTTCGGGCTGTACGGAGCCGGGGTCGTCGGCATGAGTGGCCAGGGCTCCGTGGCAGCTCTCGCAGCCCACGCGCGCGTGTTTCCCTTTCTCCTTCACTTCCAGGACGTCGGCATGGCAGCTCTCGCAGGCCTGGTGCCCGGCGTAGACAATTGGTTTGGCCGCAATCTCCGCGATGGCATCGCCGCGGTAGTGGCCGTACTGCCCGAAACTTCGTGGAACCAGGAAACCGCGCGCCACAACAAACACAACCGTGCCCACCACGAAGACCAAAGCCAGGCGGAAGAGGTGTCCAGAATCGTGAAATGTTTTCATAGCTAATGGCAGAGGAACGAAAAATCGAAGACTTCCGTAACAGTCCCTGTTACAAACCCCATCCTTTCCGCAGCCAGATGGTTATTTGCCCGCTGACGGCTCATGGTTGCGCATTTTCATGTTTCTGCCCAGCCCTGGCTGTGTCGGTCGTCACACGCCGGATGTGAGCGCGCTCACATGGGTTTGAGCAGAAAGTTGAGTCCAGCCCGAACGTCATGAGCCTTGCATAAACCATCCCGATGGCGTATTCATAGTTCCGCTCACCCACAGGAGGAACTGCTTGTGATACGCCGCGCAACCATTCTGCCCGCATTGCTGATGCTCGCCGGCTTTATTGGCCAAGGCATTGCCCAAACCGCTGCCCCGGAGAAAGTCACCGCCATCCGCGCCGCCACGTTGATTGACGGCGTCTCCGCGCAGCCCCGCCACAACGTGCTGATCGTGGTCAAGGGCAACAGGATTGAGAGCGTGAGCGACGGCGGCACGCCACCGGCGGGAGCCGCGGTCATCGACCTCGGACCGCAAGTTACAGTCCTGCCCGGCCTGATCGACACGCACACCCACATCTTTCTTCAGGGCGAAGACCCGGCCATAGAAAGCTATGACTCCCAGTTGCTGAAGCATCCTTATTCGTACCGGGCGGCGCGGGCCACGGTCGCCGTGCATCGGGCGCTGGAGCAGGGCTTCACCACGCTGCGCGATGTGGAGACGGAAGGCGCCGGCTACGGCGATGTGGGCATCAAGGAAGCCATCAATGCCGGCTTCATTCCCGGGCCGCGCTTGTATGTGGTGACGCGGGCCATCTCCACCACCGGCGGCTATCCGCTCGAAGGCTACAACCCGGACATCGTGATGCCCAAGGGCGCCCAACTCGGCGATGGCCCGGTGGAGCTGCGCAAGATCACCCGCCAGCAACTGGACAACGGCGCCGACTGGATCAAGGTGTACATGACGCATCGCTCCTGGGTGGACAAGCAGGGCCATCTGGTCTCGCAACCCACGCTCACGCTCGAAGAGATCAAGGCGGTGGTGGATGAGGCCCATGGCTGGCAGAGGAAGGTGGCTTGCCACGTGTATGGCGGCATCGGGCTGCGCCGCGCGCTCGATGGCGGCTGCGACTCCATTGAACACGGCCTCGACCTCGATGACGCCGCCATCGCCCAGATGCTGCGCCAGGGCACGTGGTATGTCCCCACACTGGGCGTTTACTACGAAGATTGGGGGCCGGCCAACACGCCGGACGGCCAGCGCGACCGTGCCCGAGCCTCGGTGCATGAAGTGTCATTCAAGAAGGCGCTCAAAGCCGGTGTGAAGATCGCCTTCGGCACCGATATGGGCGGGATTTCCTGGTCGAAGCCGATCGCCGAGGAGTTCGACTACATGGTGAGGTTCGGCATGCCGCCCATAGAGGCCATCAAGTCGGCCACCTCGCGCGCCGCCGACCTGTTGGACATGAAGGGCGAACTCGGCGTGATCGCGCCCGGCGCCTATGCTGACGTGATTGCCGTGAACGGCGATCCGCTCGTCAACATCAACGCGCTCAAAGACGTAAGCTTTGTGATGAAAGACGGTAGTGTGTTCAAACAGAAATAGGAGAGGACAAAGAACCCAGCCATGTCAGCAGCAACGAAAAGCACGTCGTCATCTTCGGTGGCCATGGCGGTGGCACGCATCGCCGTGGGCATGATGTTCATCATGTTCGCCCAATACAAGCTGCTGCACCGCGACTTCGCCCATGGCGGCTACGAGAAATATGTCACCGGCTGGGCGCAGGAAACATCCGTGAGCTTCTACAAACCGTTCCTGCGCGCCACTCTGCGTTATCCGGTCGCGTCTGGATACGCCGTGGCCGTGGCCGAGCTGCTGATTGGAATCTCCATGGTGCTGGGGTTTGCCGTACGCCCCTTCGCCGTGGTGGGCACGCTCTTCATGCTCAACCTGGCTCTGGCCACCTGGGTTCTCCCTGCGGGCACGCCGGCGTGGCGGTATCTGGGCAACCAGCTCGACAATATCCCCATGATGTTGCTGTTCATCTTGTTTTTCGTCCACAACGCCGGCCAGACGATAGGTCTGGATAAGTAGAAAACAATCAAGGTAGAGACGCGGCATTGCCGCGTCTCCAAGCCTTCTCCTCCACCGAGCCCCTGAGACGCGACGGTGTCGCGTCTCTACGGCTTTGCGTTTCCCCTGTAAAATACCAACTGGTGTTGAAGTTCACCGAACAATACGATGTGGTAGTCGTCGGCGCCGGACACGCCGGCTGCGAGGCCGCCATGGCCGCGGCCCGCATGGGCCTCAAGACCGCTTTGTTCACGCTGAACGTGGATCTGATCGCGCAGATGTCCTGCAACCCGGCCGTAGGCGGTATTGCCAAGGGCCACCTGGTGCGCGAGGTCGACGCCCTGGGCGGCATCATGGGCGAAGTCACTGACGCCGTGGGTATCCAATTCCGTCTGCTCAACACCTCGCGGGGTCCGGCCGTTTGGTCGCCACGCGCCCAGTGCGATAAACAGCAATACCGCGTCAAGATGCGCGAAGTCTTGGAGAGCCAGCACAACCTTGTGATCAAACAGGCCGAGGTGGCAGAGCTGATCTTCGAAGATCGGCCAGACCCAGGATCGTGTGGCACCGGCACTCTTGCCGGTGCTCCTGCCAAAATAGCTCGGGGCATCAAGCTCCGCGATGGACGCACCGTCGGCGCCGATGCCGTGATCATCACCACCGGAACATTTCTCAACGGACTGATCCACTGCGGTGAACAGACGTATCCCGCGGGCCGCAGCGGCGAGCCACCCTCGCAGCTTCTGGGCGAATCGCTCAAGCTGCTGGGGCTGCGCGGCTGCCGCCTGAAGAAGGGCACGCCGCCGCGCCTGGACGGCCGCTCGATCGACTGGTCGCGCTTTGCGGTGCAGCCCGGTGACGCCGATCCTACACCCTTCAGCTTCCGCACCCGCAAAATCGCGCAGAAACAGGTGCCGTGCTACGTGGCCTTCAC
>CAZFRV010000207.1:0-10783 GCA_964521445.1 uncultured Acidobacteriaceae bacterium | reverse complement strand
CAGATGGAAAACAAGCCGGCGCAGAACATACAGGACTCTTTTCTCAACACCGCCCGCAAGGACAAGACGCAGGTCACTATTTATCTTTTGAGCGGGGTTAAACTGACGGGCCGGATACGGTCCTTCGACAAGTACTCGGTGGTCCTGGAAACCAACAATCAGGAACAGCTTATTTTCAAGCACGCCATTTCTACGGTGGTGATGTCCAAGGCCAGCCATCATGGCGATAGCCGCGGCGCGCAAGCGCCGGTCGCTGAGGCGGAAAGCGCTTCAGCCAAAGCAGAGGGATAGTCTATTTCTCTAGAGCGATCCCGCCCCGTGAACGCTGCCGGGATCAGCACCGGCCGCGACCGTCCGGAACGGGCGTTCCTGGTGACGGTTGAGTTCCGTCACCGCTCACGCTCGGACCGCGACATTGAGCTGCCGCCCGTCGCCGCGATGGCGCGCGACGTTGCCGCCAAGAGCAGCGAAGATGCGGCCCCGTTGCCTGCGGGGGACGACTCCCGGGCCGAGTTCCGCGAGCTGGCGCTTTCTGCAGGGGCGGAGATTGCCGGCGAATTCCTGCAACGCCGCGACCGGCCGGACCCGGCCACGCTCATCGGCAAAGGCAAGCTCCAGGAGATCGCGGGCGCCGTAGCCTCATCGCACGCCGACCTTGTTCTGTTGGACCATGACCTTTCCCCTTCGCAGCAACGCAACATCGAAGAAGAAGTGCAGGCTCGGGTGATCGACCGGACCCAGCTCATCCTCGACATATTTGCCCGGCACGCGCGCAGCCGCGAAGGCCAGTTGCAAGTGGAGCTGGCGCAACTCGAATACCTGCTGCCCCGGCTCAGTGGCCGCGGCGTGGAGATGTCGCAACTGGGCGGCGGCATCGGCACGCGTGGTCCCGGTGAAACCCAGCTGGAAACCGACCGGCGCAAGATCTATCGCCGCATTCGCCACATCAAAGGCCAGGTGGACGAAGTCCGCCGCGTCCGCGCCCATCAGCGGCAACGACGCGAATCAGTTCCCCTGCCCACGGTGGCCCTGGTCGGCTACACCAATGCCGGCAAGTCAACCTTATTTAATGCGCTGACCAAAGCCGGCGTGGTGGCTTCGGCCCGGATGTTCGCCACGCTCGATCCCACCATCCGCGCCATCACGCTTCCCAGCAAGCGCAAGGTCCTGTTGTCCGACACGGTGGGCTTCATCCGCCATCTGCCCACCACCCTGGTCACGGCGTTTCGCGCCACGCTCGAAGAGGTGCAGCGGGCGGCCCTGTTGCTGCACGTTTCCGACCTCGCCAGCCCCCTGGCCCATGAGCAGCAGAAACAAGTGGACATCGTGCTGAAGGAACTCGAAGTCCAGGACACGCCGCAGATTCGGGTGATGAACAAACTTGACCTGGTGCCGGAAGCGCAGAGAAGTTCTCTTGAGAACGCGTCGGGGCAGGTGTACATCTCCGCTGCCCGGCAGATGGGGCTGGACGGCCTGCTGGCGGCCATCGATGCCCGTCTGGAGATCGATGCCTTGCGGCCCTTGCGCATTCGCGTTCCCCAGAACGAAGGCAAACTGCTGGCGCAAATCGAGGCGCGGGCGCGCGTCTTGAAGCGTTCGTATCGCGATGCCGTGGTGCAGATGGAAGTGGAGGCTCCGGAATCTCTGGCGCGGGTGCTGGACGCTTATGTGGTGAAGACGAGAAGTTCGAAATCGGGCGATCGAGTGATCCGGTAATCGGGTGATCCGAAAATCGCCCATCTCTCGCGTTGAAGACGAAAACCCACCACGGAGACACGGAGAAAGAACCGAGTTAAGTTTGGGTTCCCGGCAACGAGGTTGCCTCAGATCTGGAGACAAAAGCTAATTGCTAATGGCTAATTACTAAGTGCTAATTTGTCCGGTCCTCGGCCGGACAAATTAAATGGGCCTGAGACCAAGAAGCGGTGACGGTTTCCTTGATCACAAGCCCATTCGATCCTGAATCGGATCGGAGGTGATAGAACTATTCTAGGCCGGTTCCATCGACTGTCAAGCAATCTTGTGGTTCTTTTTTATCTTAGAGAGCAAATTTCAGCAACCTCGTTCGACAACCCCGTCCAACAACCCGGAAAAGCGCCCTATTCGAGCGGTTCCGGCCAGTACAGATGTACTGGGGACACCACAGAGAGCCCCTGTTGGCCCAGAAAACCCTTGCCAGTCTGTCAGATAGAGCCACTCGCCACATCCGGGTTGGTCAGGAAAGCTGGGCCAGGCAGCCGGCAGCGCGCCTAACGAGGAGCTATACTGCAAGACTGGTCCGAGGCGATAGACGAATGGACGAAACCCGAGTACTGCTCAGGCATTTTCTGGCCGCGCTGGCGTATCGCACGCAGAAGGCGTTGCGTGACGCGCCCCCTGGCTTCGCGTCGTTTCGCGCCGCCCCAAAAGTCCGCACGCCGCTTGAGCTGGTGCGACACATGGACAGCGTCCTGGGATACTCGTGCACGTTCTTTACCGGCGGCAGCTACCGCCCGCCTGTGCTTGAGGACTTTCAGGCCACCATCGCGCACTTCCATGAAACCCTGGCTGACGTCGCCCGGCACCTGGAGGAGGGAACCGAGCTTCGCGGCATCAAGGCAGACAATCTTCTGCAGGGGCCTTTCGCTGATGCCATGACCCACGCCGGCCAACTGGCCCTGCTGCGGCGTCTGGCAGGTAGTCCCGTGCCGCCTGAAAACTTCGTTTTCGCCGACGTTCGTGCCGACAATCTCGGCCCCGACCAGCCACTGCCGGTGAGTCCGGATGTGGGATGGCCGGAAAAACCGTGATGGCTGCCTCGCGGCCGGCTCTTACAACCAGTCCCTGCTGAACTACTCTCACTGGCCTCCCAGCAACAGTCGAGCGCCGACGATCAGCAGCAGCACGCCCAACGCCCGTCGCAAAACGGCTTCCGAAAGGTGCTGGGCCCAGATCCCGCCAAAGTAGCCTCCCACGGCAAATCCCAGGGCGATCAGCAGGGCTGCGGTGAGATCCACGTTGCCGGCTTTGCGATACTCCCAAAACGCCAAAATCCCGATAGGCGCCAGCAAAGCGCCCAGAGATGTGCCTTGGGCCTTGTGCTGGCTCATGTGAAAGAAATAGATCAGTGCGGGAACTATCAGGACTCCTCCACCAGTTCCCACCACGCCGGAAATCAGTCCTACGAACAAGCCGAGAAGCAAGTAGAGCCATGTCATGGAGAGAATCATATCGGCAGAGGACGATGTGCCGCATTGACGAAATATAGGCGTTGACAAAAAGGAGGCGTTGTTCGATACTTTGAACACGTTCAATTACCTTGCAAGGAAGTTGCATCTGGGTCTTCTTATGAAAACCACATTCGCCGACTTGTGGCGTTTGGATGGCACGGTAGACCGCGGCACATATGCTCTGGTGGGAGTGGTCGGATTTGCCCTGAAGCACAATCTCGATCGTTTCGTCGCCACTTACGTCTTTCATCGTCCCTGGACATTGTTCAACTATTGGGTTCCGGCACGCGAAGCGGTACGGATTACTGCGCTGCGCAGCGGTGACGCAGTGTTCCTCGAGACCATGGTGCTGCTAGCGCTGCCTTTCGTCTGGGTAGGAGTGGCGCTTACAACCAAGCGGCTTCGCAGTGCAAGCCTGCCCACCCAACTGGTTCTGCTTTTCTTTGTCCCGTTTCTGAACTTGCTGTTCTTCCTCTTGCTCTGTTTCGTGCTTGCCCGAAACTCGGCTATCCCGGAGCGGGAGAGGGAACGGCCCAGGGGCTCGTCTTTTGCACGAATACTGCCGGAAAGCGTGCTTGGAAGCGCCGCGATTTCTCTTCTCTTTACGGTCCCGGCCGGACTGGGCCTAGTGCTGCTCGGAGTAAAGCTACTGACGACTTATGGTTGGGGCTTATTCGTGGCTCTGCCGTTTGCCATGGGATTCGCGGCCGCCCTGATCCACGGACTGCGTCAGCCACGCAGCCTGGGGAGCTGCATAGGAGTTGCTTGCCTGTCCACCGCGCTTTTGGGTTTGGCACTGCTGGCTCTGGCGGTGGAGGGCTTGGTCTGCCTGGTTATGGCAATGCCGATCGCCGTGCCGCTTGCCGCTATCGGAGGAACTTCCGGGTTCCTGCTGCAGCGCCGTCGTTGGCTCCATCAAGGGGCCCCGGCGTTCCTTTCCGTTCTGCTCATCTTTGTTCCCGGGGTCCAGTGGATGGAGTACGCCGCTGCGCCGACGCCGGCCACTTATGTCGTTCGCTCGGCGATCGACGTCGAGGCGCCGCCCGAAGAAGTGTGGAAACAGGTGGTTGCCTTTGCGGAGATCCCACCGCCGAAAGAATGGATGTTTCGGGCTGGCATCGCCTATCCCCAGCGAGCAGAAATACTGGGAAACGGGCCAGGAGCAGAGCGGCACTGCGTGTTTTCTACCGGCGCGTTTGTGGAACCGATCGAAGTTTGGGACGAGCCGCGAAGACTGAAGTTTTCCGTAACTTCGAACCCTGCACCGATGGAGGAATGGACCCCCTACTCCCACATCGAACCATCGCATCTGCACGGGTTTCTGGTGTCGACCGGCGGACAGTTCTTGCTCACCCCACTGCCGAATGGCGGAACGCAGCTCGAAGGCACAACATGGTACCGGCACACGTTGTGGCCGGCTGCGTATTGGCGGCTGTGGTCGGACGCGATCATCCACCAGATACATTTGCGCGTCTTGCTGCACATTCGCGCTGAGGCTGAGAAGCACCTGCGTTGACACTCGCGCGACGCGAATGTTAAGTTAATAAGTTTGCTGGTCGCCCTCGATCTGCTTCAATTCACACAACTTAAACGACTTTTACAATGGACGCGATACTCAAGCAACTAGGCGAATTACTGCTTTCCGCTATCCCCGCGATGTTTGCGCTGCTGATAGTGTGGGCGGGATATCGGCTGATCGTCTATACGCGACTGCAGCAAGTTCTGGCTGAGCGCCAGGCCCTGACCGAGGGCGCGGTGCAACGTGCGCGCGAAGAGATTGCGCAGGCCGAGGAACGCACGGCAGAGTATGAGCGGCAGGTGCGCGAAGCCCGCACGCAGATCTTCCAGACCCAGGAAGCCCACAACCGGCGTAGCATGGAAGAAAGGGGCAGAGCGCTGATGGAGGCGCGCCAGAAGGCCGATGCGATGATCAAGAGTGCCCGCGCCACTGTGGAGCAAGAGGTCCTCTCTGCCAAAGCCGCGTTACAACAACAGGTTGACAGCCTGGCCAACGAGATCATCGAAACCGTTCTCAAGCCGGCAGTGGCCGGGGGGAGGCGCTAGAGCATGGATTCTCGCTCAACTTTTCAGCGCTTACGCATCTTTGGGAAGCCTGCCTTCGCCATCCTCGTGGGACTGCTGCTGTTTGCCGGTGTCATGGGAAGTCCGGTTCCCCGTTTGAATGCCCAAGAATCACAGCCCTCCAGCGGGGATGTGGCGCGGCCGGCGGCCGGCGGAACTGACGCCACGTCTCAGGAAGCCGGTAAGACTGAGGCCAAAGAGGCCGACGAGAATGAAGCCCTCAAGAATACGGCCCTGGTGCGTTGGATTGCCCGCGCGACCGGCTTGTCCGTGAACCATGCTTACTGGCTCTGTGTGCTCATCAACTTTGCCATCGTGTTCGTTGCCGTGGTATGGGGGCTGCGGAAGAAGCTGCCCGGCATGTTCAAGGACCGGACCCGGGCCATCCAGAGCGGAATTGAAGAAGCCCGCAAGACCAGCGAAGAGGCGCGGCGCCGCCTGACGGAAGTAGAAGGAAGACTCGCACGGCTGGATGTGGAGATTACCGAGATGCGCCGCGAAGCTGAGGAAAACGCCGCCATCGAAGAGAAGCGCATTGCCGCTGAGACCGAGCAAGAGCGCCGCCGGATCGTTGCTTCTGCCGAGCAGGAGATCGCACTGGCTGCCGCCTCCGCTCGCCGCGAACTCAAGTCTTATGCCGCAGGGCTGGCGGTGGACCTGGCGGAAAAGAGAATCCACGTCGGCAAAGACACCGATGAAGCGCTGGTGCGCGAGTTCACCGGTCAACTGGGAAAGGACGGAAATTAGATGGCTGCCGTCGCCGGCCGTTATGCCCGCGCTTTCGCTGAGGTTGTCGTGAAACATAAGATCAGCTCCGACAAGGCGGTGCAGGAGCTGTCCGAGATGGCCGCACTGTTCGAGGAGAGCGCGGAGCTGCGCAATGTGTTGCTGAATCCTGGCGTGGAGCACACGCAGAAGCTGGCGCTCCTGGATGCCATCGTGAAGCGCATCGGCGCGACCAAGTTGCTGCGTAACTTTGTGGCGGTTTTGATCGACCACAAACGCATCCCTCAGATCGGAGAGATCGCCGAGGTGGTCAAGCAGGAACTGGAGCGGCGCCTGGGAATCGCCGAGGCGCGGGTTAGCTCGTTCCGGACGTTGAGCGAGTCGGAGAAGAAGTCGCTGGAAAAGCAGTTGACCGCGGTAACCGGCAAGACGGTGCGCGCCACTTACTCGGATGACCCCGGCTTGCTGGGCGGCGCGGTAGTACGCATCGGCAGCACCATCTATGACGGCTCGGTGCGCGGCCGGTTGCAACGAATGAAAGAAGAGATCGCCGGCTCGTAGATTGAAGCTGGGTACCTTTTGCGGACATCTAAAAAGTAAGCTGTCCAGTCGAGACAAGTGTCAGGGCATGACTTCAGTCGTGTCGTAAGAACGAAAAAAGACTTGGGCTTTAGCCCCTGGAGTGCGAAGCCGAATGGCTCAAATCAAAGCAGACGAAATCACGAAGCTCATCCGCGACCAGATCGAGAACTACGAGTCCAAGGTTACGGTGGACGAAGTAGGCACCATCATCTCGCTGGGCGACGGCATCGCCCGCGTTCATGGGCTGGACAAGGTCATGGCCGGCGAGTTGCTCGATTTCGGGCACGGCCTTGCCGGAATCGCCATGAACCTGGAAGAAGACCAGGTGGGCGCGGTGCTGATGGGTGAATTCACCGAGGTCAAAGAGGGTGACGAGGTCAAGCGCACGGGTAAGATCATGTCCGTGCCGACCGGTGAGGGCATGATCGGACGCGTGGTCAACGCTCTCGGCGAGCCCATCGACGACAAAGGCCCCATCACCGCCAGCAAGTACATCCCCGTGGAACGTATTGCGCCGGGCGTGATCGACCGCCAGCCGGTGCGCGAACCCATGGCTACGGGCATCAAAGCCATTGACTCCATGATTCCCATCGGCCGCGGCCAGCGCGAGCTGATCATCGGCGACCGCCAGACCGGCAAGACCGCTGTGATCTTGGATACCATCATCAACAACAAGGGCAACAACCTGATCTGTATCTATTGCGCGATCGGGCAGAAGCGCTCTTCCGTGGCCCAGGTGGTGCAGAAGCTCCAGGATTACGGCGCCATGGACTACACCATTGTGGTAGTGGCTTCGGCTTCCGAGCCCGCGCCGATGCTCTATCTTGCGCCCTACGCCGCCTGCGCCATCGGCGAGTACTTCCGTGACAGCGGCAAGCACGCTGTGGTTTTTTACGACGATCTCTCCAAACACGCCGCGGCTTATCGCGAAATCTCCTTGCTGCTGCGACGGCCCCCCGGACGCGAAGCGTATCCCGGAGACGTCTTCTATTTGCACTCACGGCTGCTGGAACGGGCCGCGAAGATGTCCGACAAGAACGGCGGCGGCTCGCTCACCGCTCTTCCCGTCATCGAAACCCAGGCCAATGACGTTTCCGCGTACATCCCCACCAACGTGATTTCGATTACCGACGGTCAGATCTTCCTGGAGACAGACTTGTTCAACTCCGGCATTCGGCCAGCGGTGAACGTAGGCATCTCCGTGAGCCGCGTGGGCGGCTCGGCGCAGATCAAGGCCATGCGGCAGGTGGCAGGCACGCTCAAGCTGGAACTGGCGCAATACCGCGAGCTGGCTGCCTTCGCCCAGTTCGGTTCTGACCTGGACAAGGCCACGCAAAACCAGCTCAATCGCGGGAAGCGCCTGGTGGAGATTCTCAAGCAGGACCAGTACCGGCCTCTCTCCTTCGGCAGGCAGATCCTCATCATCTACGCGGGAACCAATGGCTTCCTGGACGACCTGGCCGTCGAGGACATTCGTGACTTCGAAAGCGAGCTGTACAAGTACGTTGACTCCATGAATCCCAAGCTGCTCCCGGCCATCATGGAAAAGAAGACCATCGACGATGCGCTCAAAGCGGACATCGTCAAGACGCTCACTGATTTCAAGCAGAGCTTTGTAAGCACGCGGCAATTGGCGGCCGCGAAGTAAAAGAGATCATGGCGAACATTCTCGACATCCGGCGACGCATCCGCAGCGTGAAGAACACGCGGCAAATCACCAAGGCCATGCAGATGGTCTCGGCCGCCAAGCTGCGCCGCGCCCAGGAGCGGGCGCTGGCGGCGCGTCCTTACGCGCAGATGTTGACGAATGTTTTGAAGTCGCTGGTGTCGCGGGCCGAGGTGTACGACCCGGTCACGGGAGAGGCGCGCCATCCACTGCTGATCCGGCGTCCGGAAAAGACGGCGTTGCTGATCGTGGTTTCCGGCGAAAAAGGCCTGGCCGGCGCTTTCAACTCGAACATCCTGAAGGCCGCGGCCCGCTTTATCGAATCGAAAGCCGGGAAGAACATTGACGTGGTTACTCTGGGCCGCAAGGCGCGCGATTTCTTCCGCCGCCGATATCCCATTGTCGCGTCCGGCGAGGCCCGCAAGGGTCCGATTCAGATTGTGGCTGAGCAAGTGGGCCTGATGAACCGCGCCCAGTTCGCAAGCGCCAGGGAGGTTGCGGAGAAGGTCGTCCAGCTCTATACCGCGGAGACAGTGGATTCGGTTTATATCGTGTACAACGAGTTCAAGTCGGTGATTGCCCAACGCCTGGTGGTGGATGACGTGCTGCCCATCCGCGCTGTCGGCGAAGTGGTGCGCGAGATGGCGGAAGAGGTTTCCGAGGAGGAACGCAAACGCCGGATCGAAGCCGCTCTGCATGCCGGCGTCGGCGTTCGCGCTGCGGATACCGGCGCCATTGACCAGAAGGCCGCTGGCTTTGCTGCCGCCGAGGTGGACTACATCTACGAGCAGCCGGCCAGCCGGTTGTTCGCCGACCTGCTGCCGCGCTACATCTCGGTGCAGTTGTTCCGCGCCATGCTGGAATCGGAAGCGGCCGAGCACGCGGCGCGCATGACCGCCATGGATTCGGCCACCAACAACGCGTCTGACATGATTGACGGCCTCACGTTGCAGATGAACCGCGTCCGCCAGGCCAAGATTACGAAAGAAATTATTGAGATCGTCAGCGGTGCAGCGGCGCTGTAGGAAAGTATTTAGTACTTAGTACTTAGTACTTGGTATTTAGCTTTGAAATACGGACCTTCGGCCGCGTCGCTAAATACTAAGTACTAAATACTAAGTACTCGAAGCAGGACACATATGCCACAGAACATCGGGAAAGTCGTACAAATATCGGGCCCGGCGGTTGACGTGCAGTTTTCGGAGGGCAACCTGCCACCGATTTACCAGGCGCTTCGCGTGACCAGCGAGGGCTTCAACGTCCCCAGTCCCATTGACGTGATCCTGGAAGTGCAGCAGCACCTGGGCGAAGGCCGCGTGCGGACCGTCGCCATGCAGGCCACCGACGGCATGGTGAGGGGCATGAAGGCCATTGACGAGGGAGGCCCCATCTCGATTCCCGTCGGCAAGGGCACGCTGGGCCGCGTGATTAACGTGATCGGCGAACCGGTGGA
The DNA here is from genome assembly GCA_964521445.1 of uncultured Acidobacteriaceae bacterium. Taxonomy (GTDB): domain Bacteria; phylum Acidobacteriota; class Terriglobia; order Terriglobales; family Acidobacteriaceae; genus Angelobacter. The sequence goes on along the minus strand of CAZFRV010000207.1, from coordinate 1,065 downwards.
CAACCTGGGCCCGGTGGCGCACAGCAAGAAAATGCCTATCCATCGCCTGGCCCCGACCTTCGAAGAGCAATCCACCAAGGCTGAGATGTTTGAGACCGGCGTGAAAGTCATTGACCTGATCCAGCCGTTCTTGAAGGGCGGCAAGATCGGATTGTTCGGCGGCGCCGGCGTGGGCAAGACTGTAGTCATCATGGAGTTGATCAACAACGTGGCCAAACAGCACGGCGGCTACTCGGTGTTTGCCGGTGTGGGCGAGCGTACCCGTGAAGGCAACGACCTGTGGCTGGAAATGACGGAATCCGGTGTGATCAAACCCGGCGTTCCCGCCGAGTCCAAGGCCGCGCTGATTTACGGGCAGATGACGGAGCCGCCGGGAGCACGGCTACGTGTGGCTTTGACCGGTCTGACCGTGGCCGAGTACTTCCGTGACGAAGAAGGCGCAGACACGCTGCTGTTCATCGACAACATTTTCCGCTTCACCCAGGCGGGCTCGGAAGTTTCTGCGTTGCTTGGCCGCATGCCCTCGGCCGTGGGTTACCAGCCTAACCTGGCCACGGAGATGGGCGAACTGCAGGAGCGCATCACCTCGACCAAGCGAGGATCGGTGACCTCGGTGCAAGCGATCTACGTGCCGGCCGACGACCTGACCGATCCGGCGCCGGCGACCACCTTCGCCCACCTGGACGCGACCACCGTGCTTTCGCGGCCGCTGACCGAGATCGGAATCTATCCGGCGGTCGATCCTCTGGCCTCAACGTCACGCATTCTTGAGCCGGGCATTGTCGGCCAGGAGCATTACGCCGTCGCTCAGGGCGTGAAGCGGATCTTGCAGCGCTACAAAGACCTGCAAGACATCATCGCCATCCTGGGTATTGAAGAGCTGAGCGAAGACGACCGCATCACCGTGGCCCGCGCCCGCAAAGTGCAGAAGTTCCTGTCACAGCCCTTCCACGTGGCCGCGCAGTTTACGGGACGCGAGGGCCGCTACGTGAAGGTCGCAGACACGGTGCGCAGCTTCAAGGAGATCATCGAGGGCAAACACGATGACATCCCCGAGCAGGCCTT
>CAZFRV010000206.1:0-11903 GCA_964521445.1 uncultured Acidobacteriaceae bacterium | reverse complement strand
TGGGCACCACCAAGACCGGGATGGTCTACAGGCTGAAGGGCAATGCAGCTCAAGGCCACGAATAGGGCAGCGGCCACGCCGCCTGTGGGACCCGAACTCGTCAAAAGTGTGGCCGGCCGCCCTGATGAAGTGTCTGTTCTCGAGATCTTCACTACTTTTCTGCTGATCGGCGCCACCAGTTTTGGCGGCGGCGTGGTGGCGTATCTGCGCAGCAGCCTGGTGGGCAAGCACAAATGGCTGGACGACAAGACCTTCGTCGAGTTGCTGGCCATCAGCCAGACCTTGCCCGGCCTGAATGCCACCAACATGGCGGTCCTCGTAGGCGACCGTCTGAGAGGAATCGGCGGGGCGATTGCGGCGATATGCGGGATTTGTCTGCCGGGCGCATCGCTCATGTATGCGGTTGCACTGATGTATCACCAGCACGGAGACCGCCCCCTGGTTACCGCTGGGCTCAAAGGAGTAGCTGCGGCCGCCGTGGGTCTGGTTCTCGCCACAACTTTTCAACTCGGCCGGAGGTCTTTGTCGCATGCCTACGATGTGGTGTTCGTCGTCCTCACCGTGATTGGAGTGAATCAATTGCACCAGTCCGTACCGCGCGTGCTGATCGCCGTAGGCGCGCTGGCCATCCTGTGGTACCGGCCGCGCAAGGGTGCGCAGGAGGCTTCGAAGCGATGAATCAAATACCCGCGTTGATCAGAGTGTTCGCCTACCTGTCTTTGCTTACCGTCGGCGGCGGCATGGCGGCGTTTCCTGAACTCAAGGTTCTCACCGTGGAAGTCCATCACTGGCTCACCTTCCCGCAACTGATCCACCTCTACAGCGTTGGGCAGATGGCGCCCGGGCCAAACATGATGATGATCGTCTCCATCGGACAGTGGGTGGCCGGCCTGCCTGGAGCCATCGTCGTCCTGATTGCCTTCTTCTTGCCCACAGCCGTGCTGGCGCTCATCATTGGGCGGCTGTGGACGCGGCTGGAAAAATGGCCCTGGAGAACATCGATTCAACGCGGACTGGCGCCTGTTTCCATCGGCTTGCTTCTTGCTGGTTGTCTGACCATGGCCAAAGGCGCATTGACCGGCTGGATCACAGCCGGAGTAGCGCTGACCGTCTTTGCGATCCTCTTGCGCAGCCGGATCAACCCCGCGTTTCTGATTCTCGGCGGAGCAGTGGTGGGCCTCATGGCGCTACGAGCGTAACCAGTTCCGTTGTCCAGCGATTTCAGCCGCCACCACGCGGAACTGAATGCTGAATACTGATTGCTGAGCGCTTTTTTGCTTCCAGACAGCATTCACCAGCGGGAATCGGACTGCCGTGCGGACAGGTACGCGGGTGTCCCAGGAACGAACAGATGCTGTCGGTGGCTTCAGGCGAGAGGATGTGCTCAAACTTGCAGGCCTGCTCGGCGACTTCTTTCTCGTCGTGGACGCGAAAAGTTTCGGTGAAAAGGCGCTCCGCCAGGCGATGGCGCCGAATCACGTCTTCCGCGCGCTTGCGGCCTTTCTCGGTGAAGACGATCATGCGCTCGCCGTGGCCGGGAACATCGGTACTGGGACGAAACGCTACGTGGCAGCGGTTGAGCACTCGCTTGTGGGTATGCGGCTCGGCCGTGTGCTCGGGTAGCTCCACGAGTCCCTGGGTCTCCATGCGCTCCAGAGCCATGTGCATCGGCAGAGCGCCTTCCACCTCCACCCGCCCCAGTTCGGCGGGCTCGCCGTTTTCCGCCAGGACCCAGAGCTCTTCCAGCACCTCGTCAAACTGTTCCTCGTCGCTCATGGTGAAGGTTTCCTGGGAAGCGATCTTGCCGTGATGCAGCTCCAGCAAACGGTCGGCCAGGCGCGCTACCGCGGGATCATGCGTCACCATGATGATGGTGCGTCCCTGGGCGTGCAGCTCGCGCAATTGCCGCAGGACGATTTCTTCATTCACGGCATCCAGGTTGCCGGTGGGCTCGTCGGCCAGAATGATGTGCGGATCGTTGATCAGGGCGCGGGCAATACACACGCGCTGCTGTTCGCCCCCGGAGAGCTGGGCCGGCAAATGAGTGGCACGGTCCCTCAGTCCTACGCGATCCAGTGCCGCCAGGGCCTCAGCTTTGTCGGTCATGCTGTGAAAATACTGCGCCAGCATCACGTTTTCGACCGCGGTGAGATACGGTACCAGGTGAAACTGCTGGAAGATGAAACCGATTTTCTCGGCACGAAAGCGGTTCATTTCACCTGCCGACATCTCCGAGACGTTGCAGCCATGGATCCAGACTTCGCCGCTGGTAGGTTGGTCCAGGCAGCCAATCAGATTGACCAGAGTGGACTTGCCCGAACCCGAGGGCCCCATGATGGCCAGCCACTCGCCAGCCGGTACCACGAGCGAGACCTCGTCGAGCGCGCGTACCTCGACGTTGCTCTTGTATACGCGGCTCACGCTCTTGAGCTCAATCGGCATTATTCTCCTCGCAAGATTCCCGCCGGCTGAATCTGCTGCAACAGTCGCAAAGGCGCAGTCGAAGCCAGCAATGCCAGAGCCATGCTTCCCAGGAGAACGGGAAACAGCAACTCCGGCTGGGGCAGGATAGCAGCATCGAAGTTGGCTTTGCCAATCCAATAGGCAATGCCGCTGCCGGCCAGGTATCCGGCCGCTGCGCCCGCCAGGGCCAGCATGGCCGCCTCTGAGGCGAAAAGGAAACTGACGGTATTGTTAGAGGCGCCCAGGGCCTTCATGACGGCGAAATCCTTACGTCGCTCCAAAACCGAACTGGTGAAGGTGGCGGTCATGCACAACATGATCAGAATCACGACAACGGCGGACGATGCCAGGACCACCGAACGCGTCTTGCCGACGACCGCGGTTTGCGTCTCCGTGATCTGTCGGACGGGCTGCACCTCCGCCTGGGGCAGGGCCGCGCTGAGTTGGACGATCGTATTCCGTATCTCGGTCGGTCGGCCATCCACGCGCAACAGAGCAGTGTTGGGCTCAACCTGCGTCAATGCGGCGAATGTGCTTGGGTCCAAGTAAATGCGGCTATCCTCGTCGGAGCCGGAAGTAAAAACCGCGGCCGGACGGACATGGGCGGTTCTGGTTCCGAAGGCGACGTCGAAACTTCCGCCGGTGGGAGCAAACTGTTCGGCGACCCGAGCGCCAAGCAAGGCCTGGCCGCCCGAAGCCTCCAGGGAGCGAATGGACCACTTGGTATTTAACTCCCGCAAAGCCTGCAAATCCGCTCCGCCAATAACAACCTTGGCTTTGTTCGGTCCGGTTGCGATGGCATAAGCAACCGGCACGGCCAAGCCACGATCTCCGAGCACAGAGTGGATTTGCTGGATCTGGCCGGGCGTGAGTGGGCCGCTGCGGCTGGTAACGACCACGTTAGCACCGAAGCCGCGGAACTCGCGGCTGAGCTTGTTTTCGAGGTCAGAGTACACAGTCAGGGCTGCGGTGGCGATGGTGGCGACTACGCCGACCGAAATCAGCGCCATCAGAGCACGATCTTTGCGCAGCCACGCGGCCTTGAACAACAGACTGAGAAAAAGGCCGACGCGGCTCATGCGTCACCTCGCAGTACCACGGCTGGATCAAAGCGCATGGCCTTGCGCACGGCTCCCGCGCTGCCCAGGAACGTCACCAGAAGGGCCGTGCAGATCACGATGGCGAGCACCACGGGATGAACAGAGATCGCCGATCCGAAGACGCTCTGGCCAATGCGGTGTGCCATGGCGGTTCCGGCAAGGAAACCGATGGCGCCTCCGGCTACCGCCATGAGAGCGGCTTCACTCAGAAAAAGGGTGGCGACCGCCGCGTTGCTCGCGCCCAGCGACTTCATCAAACCCACTTCGTGGCGGCGTTCCAGGACTGTGCCCGCCATGGCCGCGGAGACTGCCAGGGCCGAAGCCAGGAGCGCGGCCAGCGTCAGCAGCAGCAGCATCCCGGAGACGCTGGCCAACACCTTGCCCTGAGTCTGCTCCACCGGTCGAATCTGCTCCGCGCGCACGTTGGGCAGCGCCTCGCGGATCTGAAAGGCAATGGAATTGGCGTAGGGCGAGCAATACCAGCGGTCGTGATCGGCCGCCGTCATCCGGGAGGGATCTCGCCGGGCGAAAGCGTCTTCCGGCTTGGTCAGCGCGCTGACAAGCACCCGGTTGACGCCATTCGGGCGTCCGAGAATCTGCTGGGCAATGTGCAGAGGCGCGACGATGGTCTGGTCCTCCGCGCCGCCCGTGTTCAGGATGCCGCTGACGAGCAGCTTCTTTCCGCCGACGTCGATCGCATCGCCTACGCTCAAGCCGTTTTGTGCCGCCAGCTTCACGCCGGCCAGAACTTGCGGTGGTTGATCTTGCGGCCACTCAGCATAATCCGGCGGCCACTCGCCCTCGACCTTCCACCATGGGTTCACGCTGCGTACACCGGTCGAGAAGGTTTCTTTGCCGTAGCTCAGGGGCTGAGCAAAATAGGTCCCAATAAGCTCGGCCTCGATGATCTGAGTAGAGGGCTGACCGGTGACCATGTTCGCTCCGTTTTTAGTGAAAGTCGCCGGCGCGGTGAGGAAGGGAACAAATCCGACAATGTTGTGTCCCCAGAAAACTCCTTTCATCTTTGGCAGATCGGATTCCTTGATGAACGCGCCTTCACTGGCAGGTTTCAAATCCACGCCGCCTAGGTTTACGTCCAGCGTGTCTTCAATCGGTGTGACCAGGAGGTTGGCGCCGGTAGAACGCAGCTCCTGGCTGACCTTGTCTCCGATGCCGGCACCCACGGCGATCATGGCCGTGGCGATGGTCATGCCCAGGGCAATGGCCAGCAAGGCCACGCTCTTGCGCCGCTTCTGCCGCCGGAATGACTCGAAGAGCAGACGGAAGAACATATTAGTGGGAGAATTGCCCGGCCTGGGGCGCCAAGTCAGTGACATTGATCACAATGGAATCGCCTTGTGTTTCGGAATGGAGCGGAATGGGATTGCATCCGCCCTGCTGGCCCACGCTTTGCGGGTTGATGGGAGCCGAGCAGTTCTTGCAAACAAGCCCGCTGGCGCCCTTGTAGAACCCGACGCCGCCGCAAATCTGGCAGGCATCAAAAACCGTGGCCACTCTGCCGTCGGGCTTGCGATAGAGCAAAAACCGCACCTGCACGCCGTTTACATCCGCGCTGTAACGATTCATATCGCCGTCGGCCAGGCCCTGCGTTGAAATCACAATGTGTCCGTCCTTGTCCGGGCTGACGGCAATGGCTTGCGAGAGCGGCTTCGGACTCTCCGCATAGACGAACTCCCCAGTGATGCCGAGGATGAAAACGAAGGCGGTGACGCAAACCAGGATGGCCCAAAGGCGGTCGCGGCGGGCTCTCCATGCGACCTTTCGCTCTTCAGCCTTGGAGGCTACGACCACGGCTTCGGGCCTGCGCCGGCGGTACTCCAGCAATATCATGAGGCCAACCAGCCCCAGCATGGTTACGGGGAAGAAATAATCGTTGCGGACGATGGGGCCGATCACTGCCATTTCCCGCTTGCTGGAGTGCAATACCCCGGATTCAGACAGTTCGTGCAGCCCGGAGATTACCAGTTGAGCCGCGACGAAGAACAGGATCACCGTGGTCACGCGGAAGAACTTCCGCAGGTCGATGCGCACGCTGCCCTTCACAAACATCACGCCAAAGAGCACAGCCAGGGCCACGCCGGCGAGGGTACCGAGAAAACTCATCAGCTCGGTGGAGTTCAGGGTCACGCCTGAGAGAATGACCACTGTTTCCACGCCTTCGCGGAACACCATGAGAAAGATGAAAGCGAACAGGCCCCATTTTGAGCTGTCGCCGGCGAGCGATCCGACTTTGGTTTCAATCTCGCCTTTCAGCCTGCGGGCGGTGCGCATCATGAATAAGATCATGCCCACCACCAGCACCGCCGCCAAGAGCATGACCCAGCCCTCAACTTTGTCCTGGTTGATGGGAAGGTAAGAGAGCACCACGGCGGCGGCCACGCTGCCCAGCAACGCTGCCACCAGCGCTGCATACACAGTCCGGCGCAAGTCCTGCCGGCCGATCTTGGCCAGATACACCAAGGCGATGCCGACGATCAACGCGGCTTCAACACCTTCGCGTAAAGTGACAACTAGGGCCTGAAACATGGGTCCATTTTGAAAATGAATTTCAATTTCAATTTCAATTAGAAATTGTAATCAGCTCGCCAGACGCAGTCAACAAATTGAAAATCGCATGGCAAGTTTCGTATTGCCCGTGATCCGGGAGCAATCCAGGAATCGTGGGCGGATAACGGATAACCCAAAAATTACTCCGGGCCTGAAGTCCTCTTCAAAGACGCGAAGCCCGTTTCTGGACCGCGTGCAAGTTCTTAGATTCGCCGCTGGCACACAAAAGAATCTTCTTTGCGACAAGTGATCAAGGCTTCAGGGCGCCGTGGAGCGCCATGCGGGCTGTACAATTGGAGCATGGTGGATTGGTCACCGCTGTTGCTACTTCTAGTTCTCGGGCTGCTCGCTGTCACAGCGGTCTGGCTCTTTCGCCACCGCTCCAAAACTGTTGAGCTACTGGAGCCACGGCCGTCACAGCCAAGCCAGGCGGCGCGTGATATAGCGCCAGTTACTGCTTCAGATGCGGTAGCCACGGGCACTGATATCTTTCTCAGCTATGCCACGCCGGACAGGCCAACTGCTCAAGCGCTGGCCGCGGCACTCTCAGCAAAAGGGTGGTCGGTCTGGTGGGATCGCAAGATATTGCCCGGAGAGACTTTTGATCAGGTGATCGAGTCCGCTTTGGATTCCGCCAAGTGCGTCATTGTTCTTTGGTCAAGAGCCTCAGTATCTTCGGACTGGGTGAAAGCCGAGGCGGACGAAGGTGCAAGACGGCATCTTCTGGTTCCGGCATTGATCGAGGAGGTGCCCATACCTCTGGAGTTTAGACGCATTCAAGCAGCTGGGCTTGTCGATTGGCATGGGTCAATCCCGCATCCTGGGTTCGAGAGTTTGGTGAATTCCGTGGCGCGTGTTCTCAGTAAAGGTCAACCTTCACCTGGAGGCAGCATGTTACTGAGATGAGCCAAATCCATCCAACTCTGAAGTGTGCGCCAACCATGCAGGTCTTAAGTCGGCTTCAAGGATATCTCCTCGAAGCCCGGTTGGCCGACAACACGCGAAGGAATTACTTAGAATCCGCCGTTGTGTAAGTTCGCGATGCCTGATTCCTTACGTCCTTGCTTCCTGTGCTACGTCGCCCTCGGTCCAGAAAATCACTGCCTGCGGCAATGTAGGAGCCAACACTCCTATGGGAGGAAGTAGCAGGATGGGTACACGTTTCACGAACGAAGACACTGAATATAAGCGGACCAGGATTTCCTCCCGCGCATTCTATTTGTCGCTCGAACCATCCTCCTTCGAGGCCCCGGCTTCCAACTTCATCAGAGCTGTTCCTGGTGTTCCAGATCACGATCATTCGAACTGCACAAGAGATGGCGGGACTGCGATCTCTCTGGGAGTCGCTGTGCGAGGCTGGACGAACCACGATCTTCCAGAATTTTCACTGGATCCAGCTGGCCTTTAGTATGTTCGCCGGCAGGGAAGAGCCTTGGATCGTTTGCGCGCAGGCTTCTTACGGTTTGGCAATCGTTCCCGCGGTAATGCGCCACCGCGACGCGTCGGTGCGTCTGCTGGGCGAGGAACTGTTCGATTACCGCTGCTTCCTTCATCAAGGCGACGAAGCGGTGCTGGCCGGCGCCCTGGCCGAACTGGCGGCGCTCGCCCGGTCGCTGGAAGTAGTAGCGCTACGCAGCCACGACCGCAAGGCTGTCTTGGACCGCCTGACCCTGCTGCCTTTCTCCGCCGCGCCCCAGGTCCGCCGCGCCGACGCTTCGGCTGAAGAGTTTAGCGCCAACCACGGCCGGTTGGGTCGCAATTTGCGCCGTCTGCAACGGCTAGGCTTCGAGATGAAAACCTATTGCGGCGATAGTCCGCGTCTACTGCGGATCATCTACGAACGCAAAGCCGCCCAGGACCCGCGCAGCCTGTTTCATGATCCTTTGCGCGTGGAATTCATGATCCGCGCCGCGCAGTTGCATCCCTCGGCCTTCGAGGTCTTCACCCTGGAACGGGGGCCACAGGTGGGTGCGGCCGTGGTAACGCTGCGCGATGGCGACATACGTCGTTTCTATACAGGATGGTTTGATCCGGCCCTGGAAAAGTTCTCTCCGGCCATCACGCTCATTTACGAGATTACGCGCCAGTCGCTGGCGTCCGGCCTGGATTGCGACTACATGACTGGCGAGCAGGCGTACAAAATGCGCCTGGCGACCGCTTCCGTGCCGCTGTACCGTTTGCAGGCAACTCCGCAACAGCTTGCTGCTTTGGGCGCTGGCTCGTCAGCGTTGCTGGCCGGCTAGAGAATGCTTCAGGTAGTGCTTGGCTTCCCGGAGTTGCGGAAACAGCTTCTCTTCATCCTGAAAAGCCCGCGAGTGGACGCAACGGCGGCTCCCGCGCAGCTTGACGGGATGGCGCAGATGCAGCATTTCGTGGAACACGAGATACTCCACGGCATACTGTGGAACGCTGCGATGGTCGAGAATACGGCTCACCACGATGGTGTTGTGGGCGGGATCGTAGTGGCCCAAGTTGCGGCGGGAATGGTTTTCGCTCCAGGTCATCTGCGGGCGCGCCATCAGGCCGTGGAAAAAGCGGCAGTTGAGATCGTCGAAGACCTCTTCCAGATGATAGTGCTGGCCCATGGGGCCGGCAATCCGTTTGCGCCCGCGCATCTGCCGGATCAGGTGCGTCCGTTCGGACATGGCGCGGCTGCCAACGAACTTGCGATAGCGGGCGGCGTGGGCCTGGTCAATCGGCTGGCGGTAGAGCTTGGCGATCAGGATGTGAACGATGGAATGGAGCACAATGTCCGGCGCGCCTTCCAAAAGATCCGAGAGTCGGACCAGCACGCGTCCCCTGCGCAGCCGGATCGTATTGTTGAGATTGGCAAACGCGAAAAAGCGGACCTCAACTTCCGGGAACGGCGCGTGCGGCAGTAGCTCGAGGTAGGCCTGCTTGAAAATCCTGGAAAGTTTTGGGGTCATTCCTCACGTCACCGAGGACAGCGCGCGGGGTTGGCGGCGACGGGAAATCCTCCCCCGCGCCCGCAACGAGGCCGCAGATCACTTTTTCTTGCCTGGCTTATCATCCACAACCTGTATTTCCGAATACTCACGCGCCATGTCGGCAGCAGACTTGAGTGACTCCTGGGCATCCTGGAAGACGAACTTGTAAGCCTGCGACTCCTTTGTTGTCTGTGGATCGGTCTCCATGGCCGTACCGAGGGCTTTGAGTTTGGTGTCCCAATCATCGCAAGCCGCGACTACCTCTTTCAATCCTTTGTGGAAATCCTTGCGGTCGTCCTTGGTCATAGGACGGCCTTCGTATTGATCGAGATTGCTATTGATCTCGTCCATCAGCGCGGTAAAGTCTTCCAGAAGATCATGAATCTTGCGTCCGCGACCGTCAGCCTGCTTAGGGTCGGCTCGTAGCTGTCCAATGGAATCAAGCCTGGCTTGAGTAAACTTAATGTATAACTTTAAGCGCTTGTAAGGCTCTTGGGCTGCGTTACGGATTTGATCTTCCTCGGCTTCGGTGAGCGGATCGCGCTTGCGCGCGGATGCGAGCGTGCTCAGAAGCAAAGCCAGCACCACGAGTTTTTTGGCCGTCTTCACTTGTTATCCTTCTTCTTGGGCGCGAACATGGAATCCAGCAGTTCCTGGCGAAGCTCCGCCAGCCTCTTTTCCACTTCCTCCAGCTCGGGACGGTCTTCAGCAGCCAGCGTTCGCTTGAGGTTATCGAGATGGCGTTGGGTCTGGCGCAAATGAATTTCTACTTCCTTGCGCTTGTCGTGCGTGCGCAGGGCGATATCGTGCGCTTTGTTCGCGTCTTCCAATATCTCATGCACTGTAGCATGCCCCTGGACGGAACTGCCTTGGGTAAATTGCTGATCCGCCAAATCGACCAGACGGTCGGCCAGTTCGGCGTACAGTTTCGCTTGCTGACCGCCGGTCGCCTTTTCGGTTTCAGCCTTCAACGTATCCAGGTCTTTCTGGGCGGAGGGCGCGCCGGCGCTCAAAAAGACCAAGAAAAGTATTGGCGTCAATCCGTACATACTCACCTATCGCTAGTGCTCGATGGCCTTGAGGCGGTGCCGTGCCTGGAACTCCTGGTCGGGCGATTTCCCGCCAGAGGCCGCCAGGAAGAGTTTATAGTTTTCGGCCGCCGGTTTGAAAGCGTGAAGGTTGTCATAGGAGGTCGCGCGCAGCCAGTAGGTCCCCGGGGTCTCGGGCTGCAACTTTGCGCGAGCATCCAGCACCCGGATGGAGAGTTCGTAATGTTTGTTCTGTTGCGCGGCGTAGGCCAGATCGAAGTACGCCTCCGTCAGACCGGGCTGCAGTTGGATGGCTTTGATCAGCTCGCCTTCGGCTTCGGCGTACTTGAGCTGATGCAGAAGCGCCAGGCCGAGGTCCATGTGCAGTTGCGGGTCCGCCTGGTTCTTCTCCAGTGCCTCTTGCAGCAACGGCGCCGCTTCGGCGTATTGCTTGTTGTCGAGGTACAATTCCGCCAGCGTGCGATTGGTGGCCGGGCTGGCGCCTGGCCCGCTTAGCGGTTGCAGCGTGGCAATGGCTTCCGAAGTCTTGCCCTCGGCTGCGAGTAATCGGCCTAGTTGTACGCGTGCCCGCGCATCCTGCCGATTCTGAATGGCATATTTGCGCAACCAGGCATCGGCGTCGGCATAGCGTTTCTGTGCGATGAGCAGATCGATCAATTGCGCCATGCCGCCGGCGTTTCCCGCCTCCGCAGCCCTCCGATAGTGCTGTTCGGCGCCGGCCGGATCGCCCGATTTCTGCAGCAGGGTCCCGGCGCGCGCGATGATTTCAGTATCGGCGGGATTGAGTTCTGCGGCCTTGTCGTATGCCGCGGCAGCGCTCTTGGGGTCGCTTTCTTCCGAAGCCTGCGCGAGCGATAGCCAGGCCCGCGACAGCGCTTGCTGTCCGCTGGAGGTTGGCTTCAGTTCAACGGCGTGTTTGAGGATGGGCAAGGCAGCGGCCGAGTGTCCCGACCGAGCCAGATCGACCCCCAGATTCAAGTTGGCCTCAAACCAATCGGGCGCGAGTTCGACAGCTTTCCGATACGCCGCGACGGCGTCTTGCGTCTTGCCCTGATGACTCTGTGCGTAGCCCAGATCGAACCAGAACTGAGGATTCTTGGCTTGCGACGTAGCCTGGGCCTGAAGTTTTTCCTCGGCCTGAGAGTACTGCTGTTTCTGTAGCAAGGCCTCGGCTTCCTGAAGAACATCCGGAGCTTGGTCAGCTGTGGCGGCAAGCCGTGGCTTGGGCTGAGAACTTGGCGGGAGTGTCTGTGCCTTCAGCCGCATTGAAAACACGGCTGACAGAACTAACGCCAGGATGCAAGTTCTGCTCATGAGCTCCCGTTCCGTAAGATGCGCGACAGCCACTCTCCCGTATGCGATTTCTTGCATTTTGCCACAGTTTCCGGGGCTCCCGTCACCACCACTTCGCCGCCGCGGTTGCCGCCTTCTGGACCCAGGTCGATGACCCAGTCAGCGGTCTTGATCACGTCAAGGTTATGCTCGATCACCAGCACGGAGCCGCCGGCATCGATCAGCTTGCGGAACGCGGCCAGCAGCTTGCTCACGTCATCAAAGTGCAGGCCGGTAGTGGGTTCATCAAAGATGTAGAGGGTGCCCTTGCCGGCGCGCGCCTTCTTGCGTTCTTCTTTTTCTTCCTGGCTCTCTCCGGCCACACCGTGCGGACGGCCTGCCGGAACCAGGTGCGCGGCCAGCTTCATGCGCTGGGCCTCGCCGCCGCTGAGCGTGGTAGCTGATTGGCCCAAGCGCAGGTAGCCAAGGCCCACTTCCTCCAG
>CAZFRV010000205.1:0-14667 GCA_964521445.1 uncultured Acidobacteriaceae bacterium | reverse complement strand
AGAATGACGTGAGCGCGGTTGGAGATAAAGAGATTCCCGTCCACCTGCACACCGGCATGCCGCAGAGCCGCCACTTCTTTGAGAAACGCCAGCGGGTCCAGCACTACGCCGTTGCCGATCACCGAGCGGCAGCCCTTGCGGAGCACACCGCAGGGAACCAGTTGCAGTACAAATTTTTTTCCCTTGATAATGACTGTGTGCCCGGCGTTGTGGCCGCCGGCGTAGCGCGCCACAATGGAAAAATTGTGGGAGAGCACGTCTACGATCTTGCCTTTGCCTTCGTCGCCCCATTGGGCGCCGACAATCACCGCTGTCTTCCCGCGTTTCACTCGTTTGCACACTCCTCGCCCGTGGGTGGTCTTTAGAACTTAAATAGTCGGGGAACCTGGACGGGAAAGTTAGCTTACTTATAGATTTTACCAGACATGGCGCGCGGGCGACCATTGGCATCCCGCTGTCATGTTGGATCAACTTTCAGGCAGCACGAGTTTCTGAGGATCAGGCCAGTGGCAACGCAAGGCAACAACACTTTGGCCGTCCGGCATGGCATGCACTTCCGATCCGGCAAAAAGCGCTCCTGCCCTGGCATAGAATTTACGTGCGCGATGGTTCTGTTCAACCACCCACAAATAGAGGCCACTCCCCGATCCCTTGGCCTGCAGGCGGTGAACGACCTCAGAAAGAAGGCGTCTCCCGATCCCTTGGCCGGTAAGCTTTGGAGCGACATGCAGGTTTTCGACCAGTGAGCCGAACACTGCATCTTCGTCGGGATAGACGCAGGCGAAACCCGCCAGCTCATCGCCCATCTCAGCTACGATCGCGAACATTGGTTTGCGGTTCCCTTCTGAAAACTTCTTCTGCCAATCGTCCCTTCGGTCTTCATGGACGCGGTTTTCCAGGTAGTCGTCTGAGAACGTGCCGCGGTAGGCGGAACGCCAGCTCTCGGCGTGCAGGCGGGCGATAGCCGCTGCGTCGTTCGAGGTTGCATTCCGGAACACCATGGGAAAAGCCTACATCAATCAAGCCGAACAGCGAAGCCGGAGCGGTGGTATTTGCGGGAATCCCTCGCCGAGGAATCCAGCAATCCTCGTGATCTTTTTTGCGATTACGCCCTTCACCGCGTTACCCTGGACAGTTATGCTGCCCTTCAAACTCGTCTATAGCGACGACTACTACCTGCCGATCGGCGCCCACGTTTTCCCCGCCGAGAAATACCGGATGATCCACAAACGACTGCTGGATACCGGCGTGGCCGAGCCTGCCGATTTTGTGGCGCCCAAGCCCGCCTCCGACGAAGATGTCTTGCTGGTGCACACCCGCGAGTACGTGCAGAAACTGAAGCATGGAACGCTCTCCGCCCAGGAAGAAATGCAGATGGAGGTTCCCTATTCACCGGAGCTGGTAAAAGCCTTCTGGCTGGCGGCCGGCGGCTCCATCCTGGCTGCGGATCTGGCTTTGCGCGACGGCGTCGCTGTAAACATAGGCGGCGGCTTCCATCATGCTTTCCCCGACCATGGCGAAGGCTTCTGCGTGGTACACGACGTCGCTGTGGCCATCAAGCGCATGTACCAGGAGGGCAAACTCAGCCGTGCCATGACCGTGGATCTCGACGTCCACAACGGCAACGGCACAGCAGCAATCTTCCCGCCCAAGATCCGCGTGGGACATCCGTTGCCCAGCGCCAGTGCCAGCCGGCGCGACTTGCACGCCGCGAATCTCGAAGAGCATCCCAGCGCCGACCGTGAGTTGGAGGTCTTCACCATCTCTTTGCACCAGGCGCACAACTATCCACTGCAAAAACCGCCGTCCTCCATCGACGTTCATCTCCCCGACGCAACCAACGATGAGGAGTATCTGGGCTGGCTTGACCAGTCACTCAGCTCCGCCTTCCGCCACTTTACCCCGGAGTTGATCTGTTACCTCGCCGGAGCCGACCCATATAAAGAAGACCAACTCGGCGGGCTGGCTTTGACCATCGAGGGCCTCAAGAAGCGCGACGAACTGGTGCTGCGCGTAGGTCGGACCCATAACGTGCCGGTGATGGTGACGTACGCCGGCGGCTACGCCCGGTACGTGGAAGATACGGTCACCATCCATTGCAACACGGTGATCGCGGCAAAGGAAGTGTACCTGACCTCGAAATCCACTTGATTGAGCAAGCCAGCAGCAGGCAGCCAGCAGCAGCATCGCCAACCAGACCTGAGAATTCAATGAGCCGCGCTAGAGCCGTGGGTTCCAGTCGTCGGTGAAAGTTGTCTTCCCGTCGTTGTTTACGACTTCGATCTTTTGAAACGTGAACGTAACGTCCTCGAGGGCATGCGGGTTAGGCGGCTCGCCAGGGTCGGGGAACCCGATGTACTGCTTGGCTGCTGCGACGAGCGCGTTGGTCAGGGTCACCGTCTGGAAGGCATATTGCTTGCCTTGCGGGTCGGTTTTCCAGAATTCAAGTTCAACCGAGACCAGCACCTCGTTGGTCGCCGCTGCCTGCAGAATCTGGGGCGATGCAGCACCCCACTCTTTGGTCACCACGACCGGAGAGTATTGCCTCTTTCCGCTTGGCTGTCCTGTCGCAACGTCCCTTGGCGACGTAAGCGATAAGAGGAATTGAGAGCACGGAATCCATTTTTCCTCGCCCGCCCGCAAGCTTTGTCCCTTGAATTGTCCTTGCTTCTGCCCGCGAATGGCCATGCGGCACGAGGGCCCCCCGCCCGTCCCGGGCTGAGGTTGCGCCGCCGCTGCCGCGCTCAAGACCAGTACCGCGAGAGATACGAAGATGCATCGGCTAAACTTCATTGGGGATCTCCTGTTCATCCGTGTGCGAGGATCGCGTACAGCGCAGCATTGTACACCTGCGCCCGGAGAACCCCGCAGACTCGTCTTGTGCGCGCCAAGTCATTCCCGTCACGATCTTCTGTGGTATGTTGCTTGCCTCACTCACGATGGCGGCGACTGGCACCCAACTAGACCAGAAACCAGAAGTAACGCGGCCGGCGCTGGTAGCTCCGCTCTGGCACACCGTGGTGATTCTTTTCCTACTGTTGGTGCCGTTGTCGGCATGGCTGCCGCTCAAGAGTGCGTTCCCCTCGATCCAGCCCGGCGATCGGCCGTTCCTTTACATCATTCAACTTGAATGGCAATGGATTATCTGCGCCATTGTGTACCTGGGCTTACTGATACGAGGAACTCGATTGCGGGACTTGATAGGAAGAAAATGGAACTCCGCACGAGACTTCTTTCGCGATTTGGGCTTAGGCATTGCTTGTTCGGCCATAAACATCTTACTGGCCATGATTTTGCTCCTGGTGACCAGGCCGAGTCCATCACCGCCGGACTGGCTTGATCCTCACGGATTTAAAGATTTGCTGGGTCTTGTACCCATTGTATTTACCGCCGGATTCATGGAAGAACTGACCTGCCGAGGATATCTCCAGAGGCAATTTCATGCGTTGACGGGAAACGCGACAGTCGCCCTGGTGCTGCAGGCGGCGCTCTTCAGCATGGCGCATGGATATCACCAGTCATTTGCCAGCATGGCTTCCAAGTTTCTTTTTGGACTGGGCTTTGGTCTGCTCTCCCTCTGGCGAAAGAGCTTGCTGCCCGGCATGCTGGGCCATGCCTGGCAAGACTCGCTTGCCGTGGTGGCTTTGGCTTTTCTCGCGCAAAGCTGAGATCAGACTATGGGGCTTTGCGCAGTTCACGAATGATCTCGTGCACCCATACTCAAGAAGAGATTGTGAGCCGATTGCTTTGCTCGGTGTGCAGTCCTAACGTCATCCGCCGCACTTGTCATTCCGGGTGAATCGGCTTCTCCGTATCATCCTGGTGCGAAAAGCCGGTCGCGTGAGTTTCGTTTCTTACCGCGCTTGCGGCGCGCGGAGCTTTCTCCAGGCGGTAGCTCCAAATTGCATACGCAATCCCGCCCGCGAAGCCGAGAAAGATGATCCCAGTGGACTTGAAACCTGCAGCCGCGCCGGCGAGTCCTAAGCCCACTCCGACAATATGGGTGGCGAGGATTGGGTGCTTGACGATGAATTTTCGCATTCCCACCAGGGTTGGATTGAGCCTTAGTGCTCACGGATCCATGAAAAGTTCAGACCGCTACGACGCCCGGCTCAAGTCGCCCATGAGTTCGTCCACGTAACACCAAGTCCAGGTTTCCCCCGGCTCAATGGAGCGTATGACCGGGTGTTTGGTCCGGTGAAAGTGCTTGGTGGCGTGCTTGTTCTTGGACGAATCGCAGCAACCCACATGACCGCAGTCGGTGCACAAACGCAGATGGACCCAGGTATCACCGGTCTTGATGCAGTCTTCGCAGACATCTACATCCGTGGTTACGATCTTCAAGTCGTGTGCCAGATGAGTACATTCTCTTGCCATTTTGATCGCTCCTAAGCGGCGCCCGCGGCCGGTTGCGAAGGCGGTTTTTCCAGCGCTGCGCGGTCCCATTGAGCCACCTTGGCCGCGGCTTCATACGTGCTTTGCAGGAACTCCATCAGCGAGTTGCTGGGCGAAGCCGAGCGGCGAACATCCTCGTACATGAGGATGAACTCGCCGGCTTGGGTGTGATAAAACGCCTTCTCCGGTCGAACCGGCTGTTTTTCGAGTCCTGCAGGCACGGGCGCGGCGTAAGCGTAGAAAGCTGCGTCGTTGACCGCGCCTCCGCCCGGCCACCAGCCGGCGCTGATTACCTCGTGGGAGTAGGCCTCGCTCATGATCTTGCGCAGAACAGGATCAGGATCGTTGCGCTCCGGAGCGCGCCGCCCGGAGAACCTGGTCACGGCCAAATCGAAGCTGCCCCAGAAGAAATGTACCGGGCTGGACTTGCCGATGAAGCGCGATCGGAACACCTTGCACACTTCATCGATGGACACCAGAACCCGCCAGAACCGCTGCGCATATTCAGGATCATAGGAAGCGTGAGTGCGGTCCTGGTCAAAGGGAATAGGATCGGCAACTTCCACCGGCATCTTCCAGATGTGGGGCTCGATACCCAGGGAACGAAGCGCGGACATATACTCAGCGTAGAAATCAGCGACCGAACGCGGCGCGAGCGGCAACTGCCGGGAGGCGCCGTCACTGCAGTGGATCTTGAGCTGGTGGTCCAGAAAATCGAATTCCACTTCGAAGACCCGCGTTCCGTAGGGAATGGCCGAGGTGGTAAGCCCATGCGCGCTTACATACAGCGGGACGTTCCACCAGTGGTTGACCAGCGGGGTGAACTCCAGGCGCGTCTTGCCTACGATCTGCGTCCACATATGCAGCGTGTCGCGGGTATCTTTCCAGGAGGCCAGAGGCAACGCCGGCCAGCAATCGGGAGAATCGGGGACAGCAGTACGGGAGTCGGGCATAGCATGATCTCCAGATGGTTAGTATAGCCTCCGCGCGTGATGGCCAGCCCCCGGGGAAATTACTCTATTTCGCGGACCGGACGCTGTGCCGCGGTAAACGCGCTCACCGCCACCATGACCGCACCGGCAAGAAGAAACATCAGTTTCAGATTCCAGGCAACCAAGCGCGAACTGGTGCGGGCGTTTCTCAACTACCTGGGCGTCGAAGACGCTGCGGGAGCGGCTAAGAACATGGAAGAAGAACAAATGGCGGCGATGAAACGCTGGCGTGAGAGATCTTCTCAACCTGTTTGAACCTGCGCGCGGGATTGACGTCGGTTCGGGGCGGCTTGACTTCTCCTTAAGGGACGGGTTTCAACGTCGGTTTGTATTTTGTATACCTTTCACCATCAAACCGACACCAGATTTGCTCGCCCATCGCGGATGTGAATGTGATGTCCCGATATCCGTGCCAACGAGTGTTCTCGACTCTCAAATCACGAGCCGGCGCATTCAGGACCAGCTCGTGACCGTGAGCGGTGGCACGAAAAACCCAGAACTCAATCATATGGTACCCGCGCATCCCTACACCCATTACCACAAGGTCCACTTGATCCGGACCACTCAAACGAATTGCCGACGCCGAGAACCACGACGGCGGAGTCTTCTCGGCGGGAATCTTCTGATCTTCCAGGACACTTTGAACGATCACGTCATTTCTCAAAGCAGCCAAGACGTCCATTGGAATAGGGACCGGCCTTTTCACGCCGCTATCTTCGGCGCTGAATTCCACCTGCTCGAGCGGATGTGAGCCCTGACTTGCCGCGATGAATGCCGGCCATATCATCATGACGATGAAAAGGAAGCGCGCACGTTGGATATTCATGATTTGCACCGTGGCTGATTCATCCAGCTGCATCATTTGACCAGCTTTCGTTACGGGCAGCAAGTTCCAGAGTGCAGACTTAGTATGGTCCGCTGATACAATGGGAGCAGACCGCTTGTAAACGTCCAGTCTCTTTTGCAGGCGTACAGCCTTTATCTATGTTCGAGAATCTTCAAGAAAAACTGCAGCGAGCGTTCAAAAACCTGCGCGGACAGGGCACGCTCACTCCGGAAAATATCCAGGAAGCACTCAAAGAAATCCGCATGGCGCTGCTGGAAGCCGATGTCAACTTCAAAGTCGTCAAGGACCTGATCGACCACATCCAGGAAAAGGCCATCGGCACGGAAGTGATGACCGCGCTCTCCCCGGCGCAGCAGGTGGTCAAGATCGTCCACGACGAGCTCGTGGCCGTCCTGGGCAAGGACACGGCCAAGCTGAAATTCGCCTCGCAGCCGCCCACGGTCATCCTGATGGCCGGCCTGCAAGGTTCGGGCAAGACCACTACTTCCGGCAAGCTGGCCGCATGGCTCAAGAAGGGCGGCCACCGTCCGATGCTGGTCTCGGTCGACGTCTACCGCCCGGCGGCGCGGCAGCAGTTGAAAGTCGTAGCTGAGGCCATCAAAGCCCACCTCTACGAAGGCGAAGTGGTTCTGGCCGACACGCAGACCGTGGAACGTCTGGCCAAGGAGGCACGCAAGGAGGCCACGAATAGCGGCTGCAATTTCCTGATCGTAGACACCGCCGGCCGCCTGCACATTGACGACGAGATGATGGCGGAGATGCAGTCGCTCAAGAAACTGCTCAACCCGCAGGAGATCCTGTTCGTGGCCGACGCCATGACCGGACAAGACGCCGTCCGCTCCGCCGAAGAATTCCACAAGAAGCTCTCGCTCACCGGCGTGGTGCTGACCAAGATGGATGGCGACGCCCGCGGCGGCGCCGCGCTCTCCATCCGCCAGGTTACGGGCCAGCCCATTAAGTTCATCGGCATCGGCGAAAAATACGACGCGCTGGAGCCGTTCCATCCTGACCGCATCGTGGGCCGCATTCTGGGCATGGGCGATGTGATGACCTTGATCGAAAAAGCCCAGGAGCAGATCGACCAGAAGAAAGCCGCCGAGTTTGCCAGCCGGGCGCTGGCCGGCGACGGCTTCTCCCTCGACGATTTCCGCGACCAGCTTCGCCAAGTCAAAAAACTGGGCTCGCTGCAGAGCGTCATGAAGATGTTGCCCAGCATCGGGCCCTTCGCCAACATGCAGAAGGCCGCGGACAAAGTGGATGATAAGCAACTCACGCGCGTTGAGGCCATCATCAACTCCATGACTCAGCACGAGCGCCTGCATCACGAAGTCATCAACGGCAGCCGGCGCAAGCGCATTGCCCGCGGCTCCGGCACCAGCGTTCAGGAAGTGAACCAACTCCTTCGCCAGTATGCGCAAATGCGCAAGATGTTCAAAGACATGGGCAAGGCCAGCTTCGGCAGGAAATTGGCGGGCATGAGATTCCCGGGAATGTAAAACAAAATTTGGTAATTGAGTAGTTTGGTAATCGGGTAATTTGAAATCGCGACATGCTTTTGCATTTACTCAACTACCAAATTACCAATTTACCCAATTCCCTTGTCCCTCGCCCAACAACTCGAAGAGCTGACCGCCAAGTTGCGTTCCCTGGTCCCGGCGGAGCGTCTGGCTACCATCGACCGCGCCGTCGCAGAGCTGAAGGCATCCGGGCTTGCCGCACACGCGCTCAAAGTGGGCGACAAGGCTCCGGACTTTACGCTTCCCGACGGCGACGGCACGCCCTGGCGGTCCGAAGACTTGTTGCGCCACGGGCCGCTGGTCATCGTCTTTTATCGCGGACGCTGGTGCGCCTACTGCAACGCCCAGCTCGTGGCATTGCAGCAGATCCACCAGCAGATTGACTCGGCCGGAGCGTCCCTGGTGGCCATCTCGCCGCAGACGCAGAAGCACTCTTATATGACCCGTGACATGCACCACCTGCGCTTCCCCGTACTGAGCGACTCGGGCAACCAGGTCGCGCGCAAGTTCGGGCTGGTCTACCGGCTGTCGCCGGAGTTGCGGGCGATGTACGAGAGCATCATGACCAAGCTCCCCGGCTACAACGGCGATCCAAGCTGGGAGCTGCCGCTCGCGGCAACGTTCGTCATTCAGCCGGACGGAATCATTTCCTACGCGCATGTGAATGAAGACTGGCGACAGCGGGCCGAGCCGCAAGAGATTCTTTCCTCTTTATCAGCGATGCCGCTTTAGGAAGTGTCATTCCGAGCCGGAACGGCGAGGAATCTGCTGCGCTGATGCTGGCGCGGGCGCGCGATGCTTTATCCACAACTTCAAGCAGGATCATCAACACAGCGGAACCTGGACGAAGTGACCGAGTCACGTCATATGCAGCAGGAGCAGATTCCTCGCCTTCGGCTCGGAATGACAATCTCAGTCAAACGCGAGGCAATCGAGAATGCGGAAGAACCGGTGATCTTCCGCATTCTGATGGGTTTATAGGGTTCCCTCGCTTCGCTTCGGGATAAAGCAACCACTACTTCGGCGGCGCTACCCGGCTTCCCGGCGGTGTGATGCCATTCAAGCGCAGGAACAACACCAGCTGTCCATAGTGATCGTTGGCGTGCTCTATGGCAAACGTGGCCAAATACAGCCGTGGCTGCGGCCCCCGGACAGTAGGCACGATTTCTACCACGTTGGCGGCGGTCAATGTAGCCGCGGCCTT
The DNA here is from genome assembly GCA_964521445.1 of uncultured Acidobacteriaceae bacterium. GTDB lineage: Bacteria > Acidobacteriota > Terriglobia > Terriglobales > Acidobacteriaceae > Angelobacter. Next base: position 5,712 of record CAZFRV010000205.1, on the reverse strand, counting down.
GTGGCCCACAGCAAACGAGTCTTTCAGGTACTTCATGATGTCGGCCTTGGTCTTCAGATCTTCAGGGCCGTTCGGACCCTTGATGCCGGCCGGCAGAGGATCGCCGGTGAGCGGACACCAGAACGCGTAATTGCCGGTGGCCAGGTGCCTGACCTCCAAAGCGAAGCTGCGCACCGGATCGCGGCTGTCTTTGGTGTTCAATTGGGTCGGGGTGAAGTCAAACTTGTCGTCGGGCATGGCATCGGCCACGGCCATCACCTGATTTTCAAGCTGGGTGATCTGGCGATCCACCACGCTGGCGATGGTGGGCGGAGGCTGTGTCGTGGTCTGCGCCTGCGGAGCCGGCGCCGCCGGCTTGGCGGCGGGCGCGCTGCCGGACGCCTGGCCCAGCGCGCTGATGGCAAAGCTCAAGACCAGCAACAGACAGAACGTTCTCAGATGTTTCATGGATGGTTCTCCTCGTTCATCATCGATCAAATTAGCGGTTTCAACAATATCACGGAGACGAGCGGCACGGTGAGAGAGACGAGGCATGCCTCGTCTCTACGAAATCATGTTCTAGCCCTACTCAGTTGCTGCCTCGGCTTGCCGGCGGAAGGATCCCGTTCATGCGCAGGTATTCCACCATCTGGCCGTAATGGTCAAAACCATGGGCCACGCCGAAGGTCGTCGCAAAGATTCGTGGCGTAGGACCGAAGAACGTGGTTACCGGCTCCGTCGAGTTTTCCGGCGTCAGCGATTTTGCCGCCCGATGGCCGGCCTCAAAGGAATCTTTCAGAAATTTGATGATGTCGGCTTTGGTCTTGATGGAGTCCGGGCCGTCGTCATTGGAAAGGTCATAGGCAGGCTTTTCGCCCGTGACCGGAGCCCACAACTGAAAGTTAGTATTGGCTACATGCTTCACCTGTACGGCAAAGCTGCGCACGTCTTTGCTTCCCGGGATATTCAGGTTACTCGGCGTAAAGCCGTACTTATCTTCCGGCATCGCTTCCGCGGCAGAGACAAACTCTCTCTCCAGGATGCTGACCTCCTGGTCCACGGAAGCTGCAATGGTCGCGGGCGGCTTGCGCGCCGGCGTCGCAGCAGGCGAAGCGGACGGCGTAGGCGAGGCAGCCGGCTTCTGGCCCATCGCACTCACGGCCAGGCCCAGGACCATCAACATACGAAGCATTTTCATGTGTTTCATTCTTTGACTTCTCCTCTTCTTCAATGATGACGAATCAATGCTCAGCCGGCGTCTGCAAACGATACCACGGCGCCAGCACCAAACCGGCGGCCAAGGCAGCGGCGGCTATCGTGACAGTGAAAGGCACGCCGGTGCGCGACGCAAGTACTCCCCACACAGCGCTGCCCGCGGCCAATCCGCCCTGCAGCACCAAGACATACATCGAGATCACGCGCGCGCGTACCCAGGCCGCACATGCCGTTTGCGCCACCAGGTTCAGTGTGGCCAGCGCGCAGATCCAAGCGAGGCCGGCAGCCGCGGCCAGCAGCGAAGATGCCGCCAGTGTCCCGGCGTGAACCAAACCCAGGGACGCGCCGGCGAAAATCACGGTGGCCGCGGCCACCACTGCGTCGTGCGAGAGCAAGCGGCGCACAACCGCCAGCACTCCCGCGCCGGCCAAAGCGCCCAGGCCAAAACAGGCGAGCATGGCGCCGTATCCCGACGCGCCAAAGCGACTGGCGATCAGCGGCAGCAGCGCCCAAAAGGCGCTGGAAAAAAGCGAGAAGGCCAGCGTACGCGCCAGTACCGCGCGGATTCTCGGCTCCTGGCGGGCGTACCTCATGCCGATGGTCACGGCGCCGGTGAAAGTGCTCACCACGTGCCCGGGCTCGCGCGGCGCGGGTTTCCAGCGATACAAGAACAAGATCACGCCGAAGAAAGACAAGGCATTGAGCAAGAAAGCAGGGCCGGCGCCGGCCGTGGCGATGACCAATCCTCCCAGCGCCGGACCGGCCGCGCGGGCAATGTTGAAACCAGCGGAATTCAAGGCCACCGCCGCCGGCAGCTTTGTCGCCGGAACCAGATCGGGCGTAAGAGCCTGCCACGCGGGATCGTTCATCACCGCTCCCAGGCCCAGGAGAAAAGTAAAGCCCAGAAGCAATTGCGGCGTGCAGGTCCCGGTGATGGTCAGCCATCCCAGCACGGCGCAGGCCGCAACCATGGAAGTCTGGGTAAACAGCAGAAATTTGCGACGGTCCACCATGTCGGCGAGCGCGCCGGCCGGGAGCGCGATCAGAAATACCGGCAGGCTCAGAGCGACCTGCACCATGGCCACCCACATCGGCGAGTGGGTGAGCGAGGTCATCAACCAGCCGGTGGCGATGTTCTGCATCCAGCTTCCGGTGTAGGAGATCACAGCGGCGGTCCACAGGCTGCGGAACAGCGGTTCGCGCAGCGGCGCCAGCGCCGAGTGCTCGCGCGGAGCAACCGGGGTTTCGATGGGGGCGGAATCGTACATGGTCTTAGGCGCGCCAGGTTCCGGAATAGCGGACATGAGAAATCGTTGGACTACGGGTCATTGAACTACACGTCGTTGGACTACAAATCATTGGACTCTGGCTCGGCCGGTCTTGTGAGCAGACGGACCAAAAACCGTACATTCTACACATCAAGTTGCCGCGAACAGCTCAATCCGATCCCGAGCCCGCCCTGCGGACCTCAGGCGACTGATGTCCCGCGCTCAGCAGATTCACAAACAAGCGGATCGCGCCCGGCACTCCGGCAGGCAACTGGCGGAAGAATGCGTATCCGGAATAAATGTAGATGCCCTTGCCGTAGCGCGCCATCAGCATCCCGCCCTTTTGCGACGGCTCGCCAGGATCGTTCGACGCAAGCAATGGCTTGTACTGCGCGTCCCACTGTCCCATGAAGTACAAGCCGCGCTCCTGCACCCAGCCGTCAAAATCTTTGTCCGTGATCTGGTTGGGATAAGAGAAGACGTGCTCGGCAGGCTCCAGGATCGCCACCGGCTGCTCTTCCACCGAGACGCGTGCACTGCTCAGCGTGGCCGGGTAAGGAGTGTAGCGGCCATCGTTGAAAATGCCCACGCTCTGGTTGTACTGGACGATCAATGTGCCGCCGTGGTTCACATAGTCCAGCAGCCGCCGGTTGTGTTCGCGCACGTCCGTCCGCACGTCATAGGCGCGGATGCCGACCACAATGGTGTCATAGCGACTGAGATCACCCGCGGCCAGCTCCTGGGCCGAGATCAGGCTCACGTTCACGCCCACGCCCCGCAGCACCGCGGGAATCTCGTCGCCGGCGCCCATGATGTAGCCGACTTTGAGGTTCGCCGGCAGCTTTACATCCACTGCCTGCACGTTCTGGGTTGCCGGACGGTAAGCGTAGAATGAATCGAGATCCGGCCGGGTGATGACTTTGAAGCCTTCCGAGTACCGCTTGCCGTTGTACTCGGCGCTGGCCGTGACTTCGTACCTGCCCTCTTTCAGGCTGCGCGGCGCAATCTGGAAAACATAGTTGTTCACGTCGCCATCGTGGTCCAGGTCCACGGCAATCGACTCCGGTTCCACCTTCCATCCCGGCGGCGTCTCCAGGCGAAGCGTGGCGTGCAGAGGCTTTTCCACGTTGCTGCGCACGCTGACTTCAATCTGCGACTTGGCCAGGCCAGCCACCGGAACCACCACTACTGGATTGGTCAGCTGAATGGAGAGTGGCGGTCCTACCGCCAGCGGCCGCTCGGACTGGCCCAGCGCGGGATCGACAAACTTGATCTTGGCGACCGCTGCCGTCTGGCTGGTTGACTCGCCCGCAGAAAAGCCGGCTACGGCGTGCACCGGATAAGGGGGCCAGGGCTGGGTGAGAGACTTGGGATCGTTGATGCGGTAGAAAGTCTCGACCTCGGGATCGCCGCGACTAAAGTACGGTTCGGTGTATTTTGCGTCTGCGGGAATGATGATGCGAAACTGTACGGCCGAGACGTCGCCCGCGGCCAGCGGCGGGGCATCAGGTTTGGCGGGCGTGATCTGGGCCACGGTCCAACCCTCGGGAACATTCACGCGAACCTCGCCTGGCGTGATTGCCATTTTGCCGCGATTGTAGAGCCGCGTGGTGATGGTAAACGTCTGCCCGGGGACTGCCATGGTGAAGGTTTGTTCCATGCGCGGGAAGTAAGAAGGAGGCGGCGGTCCTCCAGCCTGGTCCACGGTGACGTCAAAGGAGATGCCGAGCGCTTCGTTGGCGGCCTGCTGAAACTGCTCCAGCTTGGTCCGCAGCGAAGTCAGCAACTCGGCTTTCGCAGCAGCGGGAAGCTGCGAGTCTTCCACGTGCTTGACCAGCTTGACAGTCTCTTCGCGTCCGGCCAGCAACGGCGGCGCGCTGGCCCCAGGGTTTTGCAATGAGAAGAGCTTGATCGCCTCATCCACGTGCTTCTGCAAAGACTCGAGCCCGGGCTTCAGGAATGGAACCTTCGACTCTTCGTTTCCCAAGCGCGCGGCCAGGCCGGGCAGCGAGGTATCAATGCCGTCAAAGAAATCTTCTTCGTGGCCCGAAGGCTTGGGAATCGTGGCATCCAGCAGCTTGTAATAGGTGTAGCGATGTCCGGGAGGCACGCGGATGCCGCCTGTCCCCTGGGAAGTCTGATGGGCCAGGCCCTCCAGGGCAAACTGCGTATACGACATTCCCAGGATCGGGCTATATTCGCCGGTGTCGAGCTTGACCGTGTAGTCCTCGTCGGCTATGTTGCCGCCGGTAAACATCCGCGGCGGATTGCCCAGGTACAACTTCTTCGCCTGCCAGGGCAGCAGGCCGGCCTTGATCTGTTCGGGAAAACGATTAGGATCGCCGGCGGCGCGGAAAGCTTCCTGGGTGAGAATCCCCGAGGCCTCGTGATTCCCGTGGCCGTCGCGCTTGGTGCCGCTGAAGCGGCTGGTCAAGACGTCCGGACGGTAGGTGCGGATCGCCAGCACCAGGTCGCCCAGGGCAATGTCATGTCCGTGCCATTTATTAAAGGTCTCTTCCGCGGTCTTGGAGAAGCCGAAATCGATCACGCGACTGAAGCGCTGCTCCACCCCGTAATACTTGTCGGCCTGCAACAGCTCCAGGGTGCGCAGGACGCCCAGTTCGTCTGAGCTTTCGGCGCCGAACTTGTTCTGTCCGCCTTCGCCGCGATTGACCGTGAACAGCAGCACGCTGGTGCCATGGCCGCGCGCTTCCAGGGTCATCATGCCGCCATCTTCGTCGTCGGGATGGGCGACCACCTGCATGATCCGCGCCGTGGTCTTCAGCTTGGTCAAAAGCTGATACAGGTGGACCGCGCCCTGGTCCTCGGGCAGCGGCCGCGTGTCAGACTGCAAGCTGAGCGCACAGCCAAGAAGAATGCAGGCGCCAAGGATGGCCGGCCGGCTACGGAACGATTGAAAACGCATGGTAACCATTGTCGCTTTTGGATGCCACGGACGGCAAACGGTTTCAGGAGAACTTCCTGGCCTTGTGTCACGCCCCGGCCGCCACCTTCGCCGCTCGCCAAGAACCACTCGTGCAGTCACACTCATTTAACCTTTCCTTAACCAGACATTCACCTTCGTCCTGCCCTTGTGCTCTTAAATTCGTCAGAGTAAATTTCCCGACTGAAACGGAGAAGCTATGCACCTGGCTCGACGTCTGCCTTCTTTTCTGCTGTTAGTTACCCTCCTCCTCGCCGTACCTTTCACGAGCATTGCCGTCGGCCGCGACGACGATCGTGACGGCCA
>CAZFRV010000204.1:0-5064 GCA_964521445.1 uncultured Acidobacteriaceae bacterium | reverse complement strand
CTAGCATTCCCGCCGCGGGAAAGAACCGGCGCTTGTCGTTTATGGGTGTTGGAACCGCAGGTGCAGCGGTTAGCGGAGGCAAGAATGAAGAAGATTTCGCGGCTGTTGGGCTTCCAGGTGTTGATCATGGTCGGCGCTGGACTCGCGGCGCTGTCGTCTTCGGCGCAAACCGGCGCGCACAAAGCTGCGAAAACCGAGGAGCCTCCGACCTGGGTGGAGTTGGGCGAGAACGGCGCGGTCATCGCCCGCCAGGTGCTCGAATCCGGCACGACGTGTCCGGCGATCCAGATCAAGGGCGTCACCAATCCGCCCACCGTGATGCAGCAACGCGGAACTCCTCCCTCCGGCTTCCACATGGTGTGCGAGGCGGTGATCCCGAATGGCGCGACCTCGGCCTCGATCGGCAGCATTCAGTTGCCGCTGCCCAAAGCCACGATCAGCAAGATCGTGCTGGTGGGCGATACCGGATGCAAAGGCGACGCCACCGGTACGGGCATGAAAGTGACGCCGCTCGAAGAGCCGGACGAGGAAGAAGAAGCGGAGGCCGAGGCGGCGCCGGCGTCGGCAGCTTCGGCTTCGGCTTCGTCTTCGTCCAAAGCCAAGTCCAAGTCCAAATCCAAAAAAACCGAGCAGGATTGCAAGTCCAAATCAGACTGGCCGCTCTCCACCGTCGCCAAACACGCCGCCGGCGAGAAACCCGACCTGGTGATCCACGTAGGCGACTACGTTTACGTGAAAGAAGACGATTGGAAACAGTGGCACTACCAGTTCTTCAAGCCGGCGCACGATCTGCTGCTGGCCGCGCCCTGGATCTTCGTTCGCGGCAATCACGAGATCTGCAAGCTGCACGGTTCCGGCTTCTTCTATCTGCTCGATCCGCGCAGCGCCACGGCCTGCGCGAATGACAATACGCCGCCGTACCTGGTCCAGGCGGGCGGTTCGCAGTTCGTGGTCATGGACAGCTCGGGCGCTCTGTGCGACTTCTCCCCCGGTGAACCCGGCGGCTGTTCGCAAGCGGATTTCACCGCGGAAACGGCCACCTGGAAAAGCCTGTTCGTCGCCGCCAAAGGCCTGATTTCCTCCGGCGATGGCTTCCTGCTCACCCACCGTCCGCTGTGGGGCATCAAGTCGCCAAAAACAGACTCGCCTCCCAGCGGCGCCTGCCAGGCAGCCAAGGGGCGCGAACTGGTCGCGATCAACTCCACGCTGCAGGCCGCTTACCAGCAAGCCGGCATGACCGGGATCAAGATGGTCCTCTCCGGCCACATTCACAACTTCCAACTGGTGACCTATCAACAGCAGGGCTCCGGAAGCGGCCCGCTGCCGCAACTCGTGGTCGGCGACAGCGGCGTTGAACTTTCCACGGCGCCTCCCCCGGTCTTCCAGAACTGCAAGTTGACAGCTCAAAACGGTTACCTGGATCTTTCTACCTTCCAGGGCATGGAGGAATTCGGCTTCGGCGTGCTCAAGAGCGATGGTTCGAAGTTCGATCTCTATCTCAAGAACGGCGAGCGCGCGCTAAAGTGCGACATCGCCAGCAACAAGGCAACGTGTAAAGCCGAGGCATTGCCCACTAAGAAGTGACGCGCCGCCCCAAGTCGGCCTGCGCCTGACTGGGCGGCGGGAACACGATGTTTGGGAAGGGCACACGTCTGCTCGACAGATTCGGAAGCGTGTGCCCCTCAAGCAGCGTTACTTCTTCTTTTTAGTCGTCTTCTTCCTGGCGGTCTTCTTTTTCGTGCTCTTTTTTTTCGCGGTCTTCTTCTTCGTAGACTTCTTCGCCGGCTTCTTCCTGGTGGTCTTCTTCTTGGACGATTTCTTCTTGGTGGATTTTTTCTTGGCGGCTTTCTTCTTACCGGCCTTCTTTTTCGCGGATTTCTTCTTGCCCGCGCCCTTCTTGCCTTTGCCTGCACTCTTCTTCTTTCCCGCAGGCTTGCTGGGCGGAGCTGGCGGAGCCGCGCCCGGAGAGGCGTCGGAAACGCCGCTGGGGATGCTGGTTACGGCCGCAGGTCCGTTGGCGAACAATTCACGCTGCACGTTGCGCATGTTGCCGGAGTCGTAGTCGCGCTGCCACCACTTGGGCGAACCCCCGCAGGCGGTGAGCTGCAGCGGCTGGGCCTTGGTGGCCGCGCGCACCGCGGCGCGGAAATAATAGTGATCCACCAGGCGCACGGCCTCGGTCGCGAAGACGCCGGCCACGGCCGGATCGGAGATATGCAGCAGATTGTCGCCGTTCTGGCTTTCACCGCCGTCGGCAAGGTTCGAAGACCCGGTAAAGACCATGGGATTGGCGTCATTGAAATCGATGACGATGAACTTATCGTGAATGGTCTGCCCCGGACCACCGTCAAATTCCTTGTTGAAAGGCGGCGGCACCTGCTTCATGAGCGTGGCGAAGGGAACCAGAAGACCGGGCTGCCCGGGCTTATAGACGGTGAAGCCTTTGAGCGACTGGGTCATGCCATAGGAGAACACTTTGCCGCTGAGGTGCAGGTTGTTGAGGGCGGTCATGGTGGCGCCCGAGCCGGCCAGCTCCATGACGGCAAACATCACCGAGGACTTGGCCGCGGCGAGCGCGTCCGCCACCGTAACCATGGAGAACGGCGGCTTGGGATGCGGCGCGAAGCTCACCTCGAAATTGGGGACGCCCCCGCCGGCGTTGGGGAATTTGAACCACTGCTTGGCCAGCGGCGACTTGACGTAGGCGCTCATGTTGCCGAACACCGACTCAAACACCTGTTCGTATTGCCCGGCGATGTTGGGATCGTTGAACATCAACACGTTGTTGGCCTGCACATACAGTCCGCGGATGGAGAAGTTGGCCGACCCGGTGAGAACTTTCGTGGCTTTGCCGTTTCTCTTCTGGATGATGATCTTGTCGTGGGCGAAACGCTGGAAATGTCCCTGTTTGACGTTGGCCGCGCCGGCGGACTTCACCAGCCGCTGGTGCACCGTGACTTCCAGGGCTTTGCCGGTGTGCAGTGGCGCGTTGTCCAGAAACGCTCGCAGGCGGCCGCCGAGGCTCTCCAGCATCTTGATGATGTCGGGTTCATCGATGTCGTAGGCAAACAGATCCACCGTGGTGGACTTGTCGTTGACGCACTCCTGGAGCAGGTCGAAGATCATCTTGCGCGCGTGGAAGCCCAGCCATTGGTACGCCGGCTGATACGGCGCCGTGTCATAGTCGAGCGTCTTGGAAGGCCGCACCGGTTTGTTCTGGAACTCGGTGGCATACGCCTGGGAACTGATGTAGCCGCGGGTGAGCCCGAGCTCGAAGTTGCCGGCCGTCGCCGGCACGAGCTGAACCCCAACCTGCACGGATGGTCCATCGACCAGCCCCGTGCCCTGGCAATAGCGCGCCGTCACCTTGTAGGTAAACGTGCCCGGAACCACGTGGGGCGGGAAATGCACCCAGTGAAACTTCTGAATGGGCGCGTCCTGGGACGAGGTCCAGGGATGGGCCTGTGGCTGCGTGCTGGCCGTAACCGGCGTGGTGAAATTCAGCCGGTTCGATACCCATTGCGGCTGTCCGCCGGGCGGAGTGTACTGAATAGCAAAACCGGCCAGATCGTTCTGCTTGAGGAGGCCGGGATCGAGCGAAAACGCCAGCAAAATATCGCCGTCGCCCGAGTAAGCGGCGACCGTCAGGCCATTGTTGGAGACGCGTGCGGATGGAGCGGCGGGCATAAGAACCTCCGTCTGAAGACTCAGTTTTAGAAATATGAAGGGGCCGAGCCAGAGAGGAACTGGGATCCCACTGGGAAATACCGTCGCGCGATTGTACATGAATTCAACGCGCGCACAGCATAAATACGGCATTTGGACCGGGGTGGGCAGGCCTTCAGCAGGATCCCCAGCAAGCCCGGTGTTTGTGCAGTTTCAAGACATGCCCAATAAAACGTTCCGGGAGATCCTTTACATTTCACCTTCTTTCTAAGAATTTTCTGATTACTAAAGTGACCTTCCCTAGTACCCCACCCTGTACTAACGTACATGTACCAGGTACATGAACCCTCGGGGAGAAGGCAGTGCAGTTGATATCGGAAGCGGCAATTCAAGAGGCGCAGGATGCGTTCGGGAAGATGGTCTCCGGCCAGCTGGCGCGCATTACCGGCGAGCTGAACCGGCTCGACGAAGTGCTGAAAGCTGGCCGGGTGGACGCGCGCATCCTGAGTGAGTTTCGAGGCGCGGTCGCTCATGTGCGCACCTGCGGTTGGCACGTTCAGGTCTGGCTGGAGGGTGATGAGCGCGCCCTCTCAGCGCTGTTGATGGAAGAGCGCATCCGGTTGGCTACGCGGCTGGTCCTGGATCTGGCCTCCGGGATCGGGGCGACCGATCCGCGGACGCCGGGCGCGGTCGCGCTGAAAGAAGCTGTTCGAAAACTCGATGAGGTGCTGTGAGGGCTTCTATGCTGAGCAACGAGACGAGATCGTCAAGACAAGCTGAACCGACTCTCCACGGTCCCGGCCACAGTCCCGCAGCGATGCAGCTGGCCTGGACAGCCGGATTTCTGCTCTGGCGCGGCTACTACTTCTTCACCGTTGTCGTGATACCGGCGCTGGGCTGGCGCTGATCGCGGCTGTGAAGGAGCCCAGGCAGGATTGCCCGCGCCCCACGCATGGCATCCGTGCCAATTCATTTTCCAATTCTGAAGCAAAAAAAGTCCTGCCTTCGCCAGGATCTTGGGCGCTGACTTCGGCGCAAGCCTACGCGACCGGGGGCGGTGGAGGCGGAAACAGCTGCACCAGAGCCGGGGCTTGCGGCGATCCTTGCGGGAACTGTTCGAGGAAAATCTCGCAGAAGCCGGAGAACTCTCCGTAGTACTTATCGATCGACTTAGGGCGAATGGGATTGGCGACCACGGCCCAGATCACCAGTCCGGCGATTATCAGAGTGGCTGTCACCAGCACAACGATGCCGGGATCGACCTTGAATTGCGGCAAGATGAAAGCGTCGGCAATGCCGATCACAGGCAGGATCCAGGCCAGCATGACGGCAGTGCTGCGCCGCTGGGCATGCTGGGCGCAGAGAGGCACGTTGACCTTCATGCTCTTGCGCACGATC
>CAZFRV010000203.1:0-4586 GCA_964521445.1 uncultured Acidobacteriaceae bacterium | reverse complement strand
CCCGCGGAAATCGTCAAGGAACTGGCCCGCCCGGACCACCCGCAGACCTTCCCTCATCGGACTCGTCTGCTGACCGGAGTGCTGGTGCGGCGCGGCAAGATTGTCCCGGTGTGGGACGTGGCCCAGTTGCTCGTAGGTGCGGAAGCGCCGCCGAGAAAGTTCTACTTGATCGCCAATCGCAAAGTAGATTCCCACATGGAATGGACCGCGATTCCTGTCACCGGGGAATGCGAGCTGGCAAACCTCGAATTGGCGGGGTCCGAAGGCGGACAGCCGGCCTACATCAGCGGCGTGCTGGCTGCGGGCGAGGAACGGGTGGCGATCGTGGATCTGGAGAAACTGCTGGATCTGGGTAAAGACGCGGAGGCGCAGAGACCATGAGCCCCTCCATCTCCACCATGGCCAAGATTCTGCTGATTGACGCCAACGTCCTCTTTGCCCGCCGGATCACGGACGCGCTCAAGCTGGAAGGCTTTGAGGTGGTGCACACCACGCAGTCCGCGTACGCCCTGACCATGCTGGAATACGATATGCCGTCAGCGATTCTGTGCTCGACCAGCATGCGCGAAATGAACGCGCACGATCTGCCGCAGATCGTCCATGCCGACCCCAAGACCGCCCATATACCGGTGATCGCGGTGGGAGAAGGCGGCGATCAGGCCCTCATGGAGGCCTTTCGCTCGGGATGCGCCGACTATGTGGACCGTCGCCTGGGGGCGGAGCTGATCGCCTCTCAGGTCAAAACTTTCCTCCGCAGCAGCGCGGAAGGGTTTCAGCCGGTGCAGATGCTCGGCCCTTCCGATACGGCCCTGAGCGGCAGTCTTTCCCATATGGACCTGCCCGGGGTGCTGCAGATGCTGGCCCACTCGCGCCAGACCGGCTCCTTGTACGTGAATGCCGGCTCGATCGACGGAATTGTTTTCTTTGACAACGGCAACGTGACGCACGCCGAGAGCGGCGACCTGATCGGGGACGAAGCCGTGGTTCAAATTGTGAAGAGCTGCAACGCCGCGGATACGGGCTCCTACAAATTCCTGCCCGGAGAGAGTCCGGGTACCCGGACGGTATTGCGGTCGGCGACCGAGCTGATGCTGGAGGCCCTGCGCGAGCTCGATGAGGCCGCGCAAGACGGCGCCGAGGGAGGTTTTGTCCGATGAGTGCCACTCCGACCATTTATTTCATTGACGACAGCGCCACCATGCGCGAGGTGATCAAGATCGCCTTCCGGCGGGAGAACATCAATGTGGTCGCCTGCCATGACGCGGCGCTGGCTCTTGTCGAGATCGAAAAGACGCGGCCGGACATCGTCATCACCGACGTGATCATGCCGGACAAGGACGGCTACGACGTGTGCCAGTACATTAAGAGCCATCCTGAACTGGCGAAAACGCCGGTGGTTCTCATGTCGGGCGTGGTCAACCGCGCCGTGGCGGAGAAGGCGTTTGCCGTGAAGGCCGACGAACTCCTTCGTAAACCATTTCAGCCCCAAGACCTCATCGCCCGGGTCAAGCATCTGCTCAAGCCCAATGGGACGCCAAAACCCACTCCGGCAGCCGTTGCCACCGCTGCCGCAGCCCTAACCAGCATCTTCTCCGCAGCCGCGCCATCGCGGCCGGCGGGTGCGATACCGGCATCTCAACGCGCTGTTGCGCTGATCTCCGAGGAACCTGCTGTCGGATCTGCTTTCTCGCCGGCTCGGCCACCAGCACCCGTTCCCGCGTTTCAAGCTCCTGCGCCGGCCAAGCCGGCCACTGCTCCTGCAGCTACGCAGCCACCAGCCACGCAGCCGCCCGCTTCTCTTCCGTTCGGCCCCGCGCCCGCCGCTGCTCCGGCGCCTGTGACATCCGTACCGGCTCCGGCTCCGGTGGCATCGGCGCCGGTTGAACCTGCGCTTCCTGATGCAGCGCCCGCGGTTAAGCCTGTCAACGGCAACGATGCCGCCCGGCTCAAGATCGAAATCCTGCGCCTGGAAGGTCTGGTGCGGAAGCTGCAATCGGAGCTTCAGGCCGAGCGTGAGTATTCGCGATCTTTGGAGTCGCACGTCAAGAGTCTGCAGCAGCAGGAAACAGCCCGCTAGCTCCTTCGCGGTCCCGCCCGGGCGAAGCCCCGTTCATTAGAAAAAATTGGTTCCTGGGCAGCCAACCAGAGTTCCTGGATTACATCTAGGTCTTCGGGAAGTCTGGGGCATTGCTCCGCCTTCCCGCCAGAGTTGAACCATGAAAAGCGTGTTCCCCTTCACGTGCATCGCTTTCGCGATTGTCGTCTTTGCAGTAAGTTCTGCCCCCATCCATGCGCAAACTTCCACACCGCCGCTGGGACACGTGGTAGTAGTCGCTTTGGAGAACCACAGCAACAGTGACGTGGTGGGCAGCTCGTCCATGCCCTACTACAACAGTTTGATCAGCCAATACGGGCTGGCACAAAACTTCTTCGCTAACGTGCACGGGTCCTTCCCGGACTACGCTATGTTGACCAGCGGCGAACTGATCACCGCAAACGGCTCCGGACTTCCCAACGATTTTCCCCTCAGCATTGACAACGTTGAAAGGGAGCTGATCGCGGCGGGGAAGACATGGAAAGTCTATGCGGAAGACCTGCCTTCCGTGGGATACACCGGAGGAGATCAGGGCCTGTACCTGAAGCGCCACAACCCCTTCGCCTACATGAGCGACAACCTGAACGGCTCAGCCCAGGCCAACAACATTGTGCCGTTTACTCAGTTCGCGGCCGACCTGGCTAACAACACCCTGCCCAATTTCTCTTTCGTAGTCCCCAACGCCGCCGATGACAGCGAGGATTGTCCCGGAGGCGGCACGGGTTGTTCGGATTCCACCAAGCTGGCCACGGCGGACCAGTGGCTACAGACAAATATCTCCCCGCTCCTTAACAACCCGCAATTTCAGCAGGACGGATTGCTGGTCCTCTGGTGGGACGAAGGCAACGCGGCCGACGGGAGCAACGGCGGCGGCCAGGTACCGGTTGTCCTGGTTGGGCCGACGATCAAGCAAGGATTCGTCTCCTCCACCTTCTATCGCCATGAGAACGTGCTGCGCACGATCGCGGAAGGGCTGGGCCTGGGCTTTCCCGGCGCCTCGATTTATGTCAATAGCATGGCCGAATTCTTCGGCCCGAGAACGATCCCGCCGGGAGTTATCAGCGGACAGGTGACGGACAGCTCGACGGGGGCGGCCCTCGCCGGCGCGACCGTCGGCTATTCCGGCGGTTCTGTGACAACCGACGGCTCAGGCAACTACACGCTCAGCAATGTCGCTCCCGGAACCTATACCGTTACCGCGTCTGCAGCCGGCCACACCAGCCGAAGCAGCATGGTGTCTGTCACGTCCGGCAACACCACGACACTGAATTTCCAGTTGACGCCGAACGTGCCGGGGGCAATCACGGGACAGGTGACAGACAGCTCAACCGGGGTCGCCATCGTCGGCGCCACGGTCAGTTATTCCGGCGGATCAACTACGACAGACAGCTCCGGCAACTACACCCTCAACAATGTGGCTCCCGGAACCTACACCGTAACCGCGTCGGCAACCGGCTATACAAGCCTCAGCAGCACGGTGTCGGTCACATCTGGCATTACAGCGACGGTGAATTTCCAGTTGAACCCGCTACCTACCAATGTTCCGGGAACCATCAAGGGCCGGGTCACCAACATTTCAACAGGAGGAGGTGTTTCCGGCGCGACCGTAAGCTTCAGCGGGGGCTCAACCACTTCTGACAGCAGCGGCAACTACACCTTCAGCGGTGTTACGCCCGGCACCTACAGCGTGACCGCCTCCCATACCGGATTCTTTCCCGTAACCCACGCAGCGGTGCTGGGCTCGGGCGCCACCGTGACCCTCAATTTCGCCATGGCCACCGGCGGCAAGATCGCAGGGACGGTCACGAACTCTAGCGGCGCGGCCATCTCAGGTGCGGCTGTAACCCTTACCGGGGGCTCGATCAACACGACGGTCAACACCACAACCAACTCCAGCGGTGCTTACAACTCGAACTGGATGCCGGTCGGGTCTTACACGGTGACGGTCTCAGCCAGCGGACACGCCACACAAAGCAAGACGGCCACGGCGAATACCGGCGCGACCACGACATTGAATTTCACGTTGCAGTAGACGCCTAGGCCGCGCGGTTTTTCAGGAAGATCCAAGCCAGGGCCTCATCCCGGGTATGAAACACGCGTACGTGGCGGTCTCCGCGCAAGCCGCGAAGCGTCTCGAAGATTCTTGCCAAGCCAAACGCGAGTTGGCCTGTGACTACGATTGCCCGGCGCGAATCGGGGGAAAAGATGTTGCTCCCCGCAAGCATTCGTACGTCGGCGGGGGTGATGTCGATGGTCGTGACGCCAGTGAAGTCCGCCAGTTGGGAGAAACTGGGATCAAAATTCTCGTCCTTCAGTATCTGCCGTCGAAACTGCAATGCATCTTCCGCGGTGCAGGCGCCCCAGGCGCAGGTCACCACCAGTCTTTTCTGCTTATCAATCGCATAGGATGCTGGCATGCTCTTGGATTATGCCGCCTCGGGGCGCGAATCCGGGCCGGCATGCCAATCTAAGTAAGAAAGAGTAAGAACTG
>CAZFRV010000202.1:0-5544 GCA_964521445.1 uncultured Acidobacteriaceae bacterium | reverse complement strand
GCCGGCATACTGAACCGGCGGGTTCAGCCAGACGAGATTGGGGTTGGCGCTCACATGTTGGGCCACGGCGGCGTACTCTGCGGCGGTCAGCGGCGATTTTTTTGCCAGTACCAGCACTGGACGCCCGTCTTCATCCAGCCCGCCGTCGGCCATGATGACGAAGTGTTCCCGCGGATCGGCCACGCCAAGCTGGTGCAACGCCTCCATGGCCTGCGAGACCACGCGCAAGGCCTCACGCGGCTGGCGAAACTCCCAGCGCGTGATGGCGATCATCCCATCGGGCTTGAGATGGTCGAAGTATTCGCGGAAAGCTTCCACCGTATAGAGGTTGTTCTCGCTGAGGGCGAAGGCCCCGGCAGCGGTGGAGGCCCATGTATCTACCAGGGTCATCTGCACCACGTCATAATTTTCCCGCGAGCTGCGGATGTAGGATCGGCCATCCTGGACGTGAATGTGCACGTCTGGGCGGTCGTAAAGGTGAAAGGAATAATCCGCGTACTTCCCGCGCATCACGTTGTTGACGATGATGGGATTGATCTCGATCGCAGTCACGTTGGGACTGCCGTTAGCCACGGCGCGCAGCACGTCCACGCCGCCCCCGGGTCCGATGATGGCAAATTCGCCCTGCGGCCGGAGCACGTTGGCCACCGAGGGCGCGGCCGACATCAAGCTTTTCTTCCAGTTAAAGCCGGACTGGGCCGGCAGCCCGGTGTTGGTGGGCGTGGGGTTGGCTGGCTGGTCCCGGTCCCAGAGGGCGGGGTCGGCGTTCATGATGGCGCTGGTAGCGTCGGCGTCAATCACCACGTAGCGAGCGCCGCTCTGGTTGTTGACCTCGATGCGGGAGATAGCGTTCCACTTAGCAAACTCAATCCACTTGGGATCGCGAAGGACTCCCTTGGCGTAGATCACGTCCACAAGCCGGCCCGAGTTGTTGGCGGCGATCAAGGCCATCAGGATCGCCACCACGACTAGCGCCACGCGGCGCAGCCAGGTCTTGCCCGCCCAGAGGGCCGCCGCAACCGCCATGGCCGCTGACGAAAATATCAGGGCATTCGGCGCCCCGATCAGATTGAGCAGAGGCACCACCGCCAGACAGGCCAACGAGCCTCCCGCCAGATCGGCGCCGTAGAGCTGGGAAATCGCGCTGCTAGACCGCGCAAAGAGCGTGGAGAACAGCAATCCGGTAAAGAAGAAGGAAGTGGCTGCGGCCAGATAGATGATGGTGAGCTTGCCGAAATTGCGGCCGGAGACCTCCAGGGCTACCGGCGTATGCAGCACGACCTCCATCGCAGCCAAAATGCAAGCCGAGTTCAAAAGGCAAAGCACGGCGCCAAGCTTGCCGATGGCGAAGCCCTGCAGCCATTCGCGGCGCACATGGGCGAAAACTCCGCCCGAGCCCAAGCCCAGCAGTGCCACCGAAATCGCGAAGAAAGCAAAGTGATAGAAGAGGACCACGCTGAAGAGACGGGTCATGGCCAGCTCCAGCAGCAGGCTGGCGAAGCTGACCAGGGCCACGGCCAGCATGAGCGTCTTGGGTCCCATGGCAACCGGAACACGGGGAGTTTGGATAGCGAGGGCAGGTTGACTCATGGGGTGGAGAAATTCCTCAAGATTCCAGGATCACGTGAGCGATGGCTTGTTCCTCGGTGTGGGAAAGAGAGAGATGGGTGCGCTTGCATCCCAGCGAGTCGGCGAACTTGGCGGCTTTCCCGCTGAAACGCAACTGGGGGCGCTGCCCCGGCAGGCGGACCACTTCGATGTCCTGCCAAGTGACGCCGTGGCGCAGCCCAGTGCCGATGGCTTTCATCGCAGCTTCTTTAGCGGCAAAACGGGCGGCCAACCGCTCTGCCGCGTTGATCTTGGAGATGCAATAGCGGACCTCTTCAGGCGTAAAGACACGCCTCAAAAAGCGCTCTCCAAAACGATCCACCGCAGCCCGAATCCTGGCCACTTCGGCGATGTCAACTCCAGTCCCTACAATCATTTGGCCAACTTGTTAAAGTACCACACACGTCTCCATTAGGCGGCCACCCGCCGCCTATGATTTTAGAGACAACTCTGGACAGAGTAGGTATAATGATTTTGCGAATTTCCAAGCGTTTGTACAGCAGTACTGCACTTCCCTGCATCCTGCCTGCACTACCTTACGAAAAGCGCAAATTCTGAGAAACAAGGAATGCGTGTAACACAATGGAACAAGGAACAGTTAAGTGGTTCAATGACGCGAAGGGTTATGGCTTTATCAGCCGGGAAAACGGGGAGGACGTGTTCGTCCACTTCTCCGCGATCCAGGCCAACGGGTTTCGGAGCCTGAAAGAAGGCCAGGCTGTCCAATTCAACGTCGTCAAAGGTCCCAAGGGCTGGCAGGCAGAAGACGTGCAGTTGCTGTAAGCTTCACAGGATTCTTAGAAAAGGGCGACCCGCACAGGGTCGCCCTTTTTGCGTCCATACAAGAACGCGGTAAACCGCGAGAAAGGAAGCTCGATGTCGAACGAACACCCTGGGAACACGGTGCAAGTCAACGGAATCGACCTGTACTACGAAACCGAGGGCTCAGGAGAACCCCTCTTACTCTTGCATGGCGGTGGCGGCTGCCTGGATCACTGGGTGCACGCCGGACGCGATCAGCTCGTCCGCGAGTACATGCTCATCAAGCCGGACGCTCGCGGCCACGGCCGATCCACCAATCCGGCTAAAACGATTACCCACCGCCAGTGCGCTCTGGATATGCTAGCGCTACTGGATCATCTGGGTGTCAAGACATGCCGTGCTATCGGACTCAGCATGGGCGGGAACATCCTTCTCCACATGGCGACCCTGCAACCGGACCGCATCGAAGCCATGGTTCTGGTCAGCGCAGCCATGTATTTCCCGGAACAGGCGCGGAAGATCATGGAGCAGGTTCCCGCAGCCGCCGATTGGTCGCCCGATGAGTGGGAAGCCATGCGCAAGCGCCACAAGCTCGGTGACGAGCAGATCTTGGCACTTTCCGAATGGCAACGCGCTCTGAAAGACAGCTATGATGACATGAATTTCACGCCGGCTTCCTTGTCCAGGATCACCGCATCAACGTTGATCGTGTATGGCGATCGCGACCCACTTTATCCCGTGGAGATGGCGGTCGAGATGTATCGCGCCATCCCCAGATCGGCCCTCTGGGTGGCGCCCAATGCCGGCCATGGCCCCGTCTTCTTCGATGCCGCAGCCCAGTTTGTGCAAACCAGCCTCACTTTGTTTCGCTCACAAAGCAAAGCTGTTTTCGCCGCCTGACGACTCTTTAGGTGACCATCAGAAACCGCCCCATCTTCGCGCTGCATCTAATGTAGAATCGATATAGAAATCTACATAGGGTGTATGGAACATCTTAGGGAACCATGGAAGCCGCAAAGATCTCACATACCTCGGCCCTGATCTTGCAGATCATCGACTCCGGGCGTGTTTACGGATTTGACATCATGGAAGCTACCGGCCTGCCCAGCGGGACCATCTATCCGGCACTGCGCCGGCTGGAGAAGGAGTCGCTGGTCCTCGGAAGCTGGGAAGACAAAAAGAACGCCTTTAACCAGGACCGGCCCCGGCGCCGGTACTATCGGCTCACTCGACCGGGCAAAGAGACGCTGGCCGGAGCTCTGCGGCGATATCCCTTGCTGGCCCAACTGGCTCCCGGAAGAAAAGAAAACCAAGCCAGTTCGCCAGTAAGATATATCTAAAGGATCTGAAGTGAAACCCGCGCCATCGATTCGCGGTTTGATCTGGCACTGCACGCTGCTTCTGCGCGCCGCCAGTCTTCTCGTTCCTAAACCGCAACGCCGGGATTGGTATGGGGAGTGGCATGCCGAGGTCTGGCATTGGGCGCACTTTCTTGCCGAATCAGGCCGCCTGAATCCACAAGCCAAGATGGAACTGGTCCGCCATTGCTGGGGCGCTTTTGCTGACGCCGCCTGGCATCGCTTCGATCAAGGCCGGTTCATGCGGGGACTGAATGACCTGCCGCGTTCCGCCCGGTTCTGTCTGGGCTCCATATTTCTGTGCTTTGTCCTGGTCTTGCTGGTCACTGGGTTTGCCGCCACCCTCCGCTCCGGCTTCAAAAAGCTTCCGTATTACCAGCCCGACCGCGTGGCTACCCTGTCATTCCACCGCAACTTCACTCAGTACCACGACGGAACGCTGTTCAAGTCCGTCATGGACTGGTCGCAGCGCACCCACACCGCCAGCGCCGTGGCCGGGTACTCATTCCATCCTGCCAGCGTCTCTTCGCCGGGACGCGCTGTGGCCACGCTGAGCGCCCACGTTTCGCCCGGTTTCTTTGAACTGTTGGGCAGCAAGGCCGCCATTGGGCGTGTGTTACGCAAAGGCGACGAGATCGATTGCCCTCATTGCATTGTTCTTACCCAACGGTTCTGGAAGTCGCAGTTGCAGGGGGACCGCTCCATGGTGGGTAAAACCCTCAAACTTGATGACGTTGATAGCCAGGTGATCGGCATTCTTCCTGAGGACTTCACCTTTGTCTTCCCTGAGGCTTCAGTTTTTACGCTGCCTCCGGCTGATCCCAAGATCGCCAACCTTGCCGACCAGACCGGCGCCGTCCTTCGTCTGGCTCCCGGTGCTTCCATGGCCGACGCGGTGAAGGAGTTTCACCAGTTCATCGACAAAGACGCTTCTTCTTTCGGATACGCCAAGGCCAGCGTGGATCCCATGGAATCCCGGGCTCGCCAGGGAGCCAAGCTCTATTTACTCTTCACAGCGCTTGCCCTGGCCTGCGGGCTGGCATTGGCCGGTACCCGGTTGACCTCCGCTCGCACGCGCCGGTTGCAACTGGGCTTCCGCTCCAATCTGCGCTGGTGGTCTTTCCTGGCATTGAAGACTCTTCTTCTGCTCTCGCTCTGCTTCGTGGTCTCAGTGGAACTGACGGGCCGCATCTCCATTGCGTTCACAGGCGCCATCCAGCCCCTGGTGGGCCCTTCTTCCACATGGTTCTTCCTGGTGACCGCCATGCTTTCGCTTTCCTGGGCGCTGCATGACCAACGCCGGCGCTGCCGCATCTGCCTCAAGCGCCTGGGCAACGAGGCTTCCGTGGGCGCGCCCAGCTATCTTCTGCTGGATTGGTGGGGCACCGAGTTGGTCTGCTCCAACGGCCACGGCCTGCTCCACGTTCCCGAGATGAAATCCAGCTGGCTGGAGATCGAGCAATGGGTCCGCTTGGATGAATCCTGGAAGCCGCTGTTTGAGGAAGACAAGACGTAAGCTCCGGTCAAGCAGGAGATGAGGACGGGTTGGAGAACGCTCAGGAGTTCTGCTCGGAAATAGCCAGCTTGCGAATCATGACCTTGCTGGGAGCAGTGACGGCCGTATCGTCGATTCTGAAGAGACAATCTTTTGTGGGATCAGCCCACAAATAGACGCTCTTTCGGACTACACCGTTACCAATTTCGGCCGATGGCAGCAATGACCTTGGCCAGCGCGTCCAGATCGCGCTTATCGATCACCTCGTCCGGCGAGTGCGAGTAGCGCAGCGGCCAGCCCAGGGCCACATCCGTGGATCCG
>CAZFRV010000201.1:0-8969 GCA_964521445.1 uncultured Acidobacteriaceae bacterium | reverse complement strand
AAATTTACTGCGGATATTCACTGTTCGATCCAGCTCGTCCGATACCTCAAGGATCTTCAGCTTGAGGTCTTTGTCGAGCAACGCGACGCGCAGGAACTCCCGAACCTGGGCCTGGGCCTCGGGCGATTGTTGCCCTTCGATGAATGCATTCAACCAGCCCAGGACGAAGAATATCTTGCGCTCGCGCTTGACCTGAGGCAGGGCATTCAGCGCGGGACGCAAGTAGGGCAACGTCAGTTCCGTCTGGTTCCAGTAATTAAAGGGTTCCAGGCTTTGTGCCACCCAGTCTTCCGGCCGCGCGGAATCGTGCAAGTAGTCTTCGAAGTATTGCTTCTTGATGTTGCCGTCCGGCCGGGCAGCCGCAGCCATGTAGGCATACTTGAGTCCTTCACCGGAGGGATCGCGCTTCTGTTCCGCGCTCAGGATGGCGCCGGAATGGGGATCGTTCAACGCGACCAGAGCGGTCACGATGTTCCAGCGGTCCAGAGGCCGCAGCTCGACGCCGGGAACGGTCAGCTTACTGCTGAGCATGTCCTTGAGCCGTCCCCGGCCTTGCTCGGTTTCTGCAACGGCGCGCAGAGCGCGAAACCAAATGATGCGCATGTCCTGGTCGGGAGAGTGGAGCATCTGGTGGTAGGCCAGGTCTTCTGCCCGGGGCACGAGCTGCGAGCGGACTTCGGCGCTCACATAGCGGTGCAGCGCTGTAGTCATGCGGCCGATGATGCTCTGTGCCAGGGCTTCATCTTTTTCGGCGGGCAGCAGACGCAAGGCCAGCGCAATGTATTCGCGAGGATCGAGATCGGCTTCGCGGACCGAATCCCACAGAGCTCCCCACAGCAGCGTCCGCTCAAAGACGTCGTTGATGCCGCCAAGTTGCTGCATCACCGCTTTACGGCTGCGTGGATCGAGCAGGAAACGGCCGTACGCGTAGTCCTGATTGTTGGCAAAGATCCAGTCGGGACACTTCTTCCCCAGCATGGCATCGATCCCTGCTGTGGTCGTCAGAGGCCCTACATTGACGATTTCCTGGGAGTCACGGTATCGCAGCATCACCTGAGTGGTGACGGGCCAGGCCCCGCCTTCGTTCAACACGTCGTGCTGCTTAAGGATAACGCGAGTCCCGGCTTGTGTCGGACTGACCGGAACAGAGTCCCTGTCGTGCACTTTCGTCGTCACCCGATTGGTACTGCACGTCCACTCCACGTCCACCTGCGGCATGCCACGTCTCTTGATGTAAGCGTTTGCCCATTCATTCAAGGGCTTCCCGGAAACGTTCTCAAAAGCCCCTACCAAGTCGCTCCATTCGGCGTTGGCATAAGCATGCTCCTTGAGATAGAGCCGCAGCCCATCGCGGAACTGATCTTCACCCAAGACGAAGACGAGCTGTTTGATCACGCCCGGAGCTTTGGAATACACAATCGCGCCGTACGCCGACTTGGCGTCCTTCAGATTCGGAATGTCCTGATAGATTGGCGTTGTTCCTTGCGTGGAATCGATGGCGTACGCGGCCGGCTTGATGGCCTGGTAGAAGCGCTTCCAAACGTTTTCGTTGGGCTTCAGGTCGGCCAACGCGTGATAGGCCATGTATTGCGCGAAACCTTCTTTCAGCCAGAGATCGTCAAACCAGCGCATGGTGACCAGGTCGCCGAACCACTGGTGCGTGGTTTCATGCAACAGCAGGATGTCACGGTTGAGGATGTCGCTGTGCGTGGGCGCGGTGCGAAACAGGATCGATTCCTCGCGCAGGAACGTCGCGCCGGCGTGCTCCATGCCGCCGTAGGCAAAGCCGGGAATCATCACCAGGTCGTACTTCGGGAACGGAAACGGCTGGGCGAAATAGTTGGACAGATTCTTGATTCCGTCGGCGGTGATCTGCTGGATCTCCGGCGCTTCCTCTTCGGCGCGCTTCAGCTTGGATTGGCGGACGTAAAGACCCGGAAGCCCCTTAACGTCGTGCACCTTCTTGAACGGCCCGGCGGCGAAGGCGAAGAGGTAAGTGCTGATGGGGTTGGTCTCGGCAAAGGCGTAGCGTAAGCCGCCCGGCGCACCTCCGAAGCCTATGGACCGCGCGTTGGAAATCACGCTCCAGCTCTCGGGAGTATCAACGGTCAAGGTAAATATCGCCTTGATGTCCGGCTGGTCGAAGCACGGAAAGGCCATGCTGGCGTCCATAGGGACGAACAGGGTGTAGATGTACTCGCTGCCATCGTCTTTGTCTTCGAAGCGCGTGAAGGCCTTGCCCGCCGGAGCGATAGGAGCCGTGAAGTCCATGCTCACGGTGTTCAAGCCGGACTGAAGCGAATCCGCGCCCAGCACGATATGTCCGTTTTCAATCTGTGCCGGAGCTGCCTTGCCGTTGATAACAAGATTCGCCGCCGTTCCCTCGCGAAAATCGAGCAGCAGCGGCCCCGCGGCCGTCAGGTGAAACTGAAGTTCTTCGTGTCCTTGAGCGGAAGGAGCATGAGGAGACAGGCTGAAGCTGAGACGGTAGCGAACGTCGGAAACCTGTTGTGCCCGCTGGCGGGCCAGCTCGCGGGGAATACCTTCCGGCGCTTGTCCCCACAATGAGGCGACCAGAAACACGGTGGCCAAAAGGCGTTTCCACATGGGGGATGATTTTACCCAAACTTTACTCTTAGGCCGCAAACAAAGGAGCCCCTAACGTTCCTTCGACAGGCCGGCATTTGCCCGGCCGGCTTGGTCGGGCTACGATATTTGCGCCTTGCCCCCGGGAGAATCCGATGAGGATGTTGTTAAGATGCGCCGTCTTGGTCTGTCTGTCGGCTGTCGCCCAGGCCCAGAAGACTCCGATCCTTTTCCAGCACGTGCGCGTTTTTGACGGAACCCAAGTCATCCCCGATACCGATGTCCTGATCGATCACGGCAAGATCAAAGATATTGGGAATCTTGCCGCGGACAACGCCAAGATCGTCGACGGCGCAGGCAAAACCCTCCTGCCCGGGCTGATTGACGCCCACGTACACGTCCACGGCGCCGGCTCACTGGAACAGGCGTTGATCTTCGGCGTGACGACGGAGTTCGACATGATGATGTCTCCGTTCAGCGCGCATGAACTCAAATCGGAGGAAAACGACCGCCGGGCCGATTTCTTCTCCGCTGGGTTTCCGGCTACCGTGCCGGGCGGGCATGGCACCGAGTACGGCATGCAAGTCCCCACCATCGTATTGGCATCTGATGCGCAGCGGTTTGTGGACACCCGTCTGCGTGAAGGCTCCGACTACATAAAAATCATGTACACAGCGGGGGTGAGCTATGGCCGCCGGAATCCCCCGCCCTCCATCAGCAAACAGACCATGGCGGCGGTGATTGCAGCGGCGCACGAGCGTCGTCGACTGGCGGTAGTCCACATCGGCAACCTGGAAGGCGCCCACGACGCCATCGACGCCGGCGCCGACGGGCTGGCCCACCTCTTCAGCGGCGGCTCCTGTCCGAAAGATTTTGGGCAGTTCGTGGCCTCGCACCACGCCTTCGTCATTCCCACGCTCAGCGTGCTGCATGCCGTTTGTGGACCCAAATCGGACGGTCGGCGGCTGATTTCCGATCCCAACCTTGCGCCTTACCTCAGCCACGAGAACATCAGCCGCCTGAAAGAAACCTTCCCTTCCGCCGATTCAGGAATGATCTCCTGCAAGGGCGCCGCACTGGCCATCCCGCTACTGCAAGCCGCCGGAGTGCCTATCCTGGCCGGAACCGACGCGCCTAACCTTGGCACAATTTACGGCGCCAGCCTCCATGGTGAACTCGCGCTTTACGTTGAAGCCGGGCTCACGCCGACCCAAGCGCTTATCGCTGCTACTTCTGCTCCCGCCAAGGCGTTCCATCTCCCCGATCGCGGCCGGATCGCTCCCGGCCTGCGCGCCGACTTGCTCCTGGTCAACGGTCATCCCGACGAAGACATCAAGGCTACCCGCGACATCGTCGCCGTCTATAAGGAAGGCAATGAGGTGGATCGGCGCAGCCATCTCCATGGGAAATAAGGAGCGAGCGACCTGGTACAGCGATTTTTTCACATCTTTTCCAAGTCGGAAAAAACTGTGCAGGGACGTCCTGGGATGCCGTCCCCGGTGCACACCCTGTAACAGGAGGAGCCCAAAGCAGGGATGCGACGAATCGAAAGATGTATTGACGCTTCCACTTTCTAAGGTGTAGCATTTAATCCGTAAATGCAACGTCTGTCCG
The DNA here is from genome assembly GCA_964521445.1 of uncultured Acidobacteriaceae bacterium. GTDB lineage: Bacteria > Acidobacteriota > Terriglobia > Terriglobales > Acidobacteriaceae > Angelobacter. The sequence goes on along the minus strand of CAZFRV010000201.1, from coordinate 4,769 downwards.
CCAGCTCGGTTTGCGCTTGCTCCATGGCCATGGCCATGTGTTGTTGTATGTGTACCAGCGAGCGACCGATGGCGCGAAATCATGGGTAGACTGAATCAAGTTTGAATCGCCAGGGCCGCTCGCAACGAGCGGCTTTCGTATTTTTGAGGCTGCTCGCGAACCGGCCCCCCAAAGAAGGGGCAGCATGTCCAAGCCGAAGCAGCCAATCGCCATCTACTATGAGCATCCGCATTGGTTCGACCGTCTCTTTGCGGAGCTCAACCGCCGGGGCGACCCGTTTGTCCGCATCAACGCCGCCCAGCACCACTTTGATCCCGCGCACCTGAATGGCGAAGGCCATTACTCCCTTCTGTTCAACCGAATGAGCCCATCGGCGTACCGTCGCGGGCACGGCCAGGGCATCTTCTATACGCTTTATTATCTGTCCCACTTGGAGCAGCGCGGCCGTCGCGTCGTGAACGGGCACAAAGCCTTTCGCTATGAGACTTCCAAGGCCCTCCAGCTTTCCCTTCTGGAAATGTTGGGACTTCCCTACCCCAAGACGCGGGTGATCAATTCGCCAGCCGACGCGGTGGAAGCCGCGGAGGGGCTGCGTCTGCCCATCGTAGTCAAACCCAACATCGGCGGCAGCGGCGCCGGGGTAAGCCGTTTCAACAGCATCAAGCAACTGGAAGAAGCGGTCAGCACCGGCCAGCTCGATATGGGATTGGATTCGACCGCCTTGGTGCAGGAGTTCATCCCTGCCCGGGGCGGACACATTGTTCGCGTGGAGGTGGTGGGTTGCCGCTACCTGTATGGCATCAAGGTCCACATCACGGGCGAGACTTTTGATCTTTGCCCCGCCGATATCTGCAAGACCACGGGAGGCGAGCAGCTTGGCGCGGCCTGCCCGGTGGACGCACCCAAGAGCGGATTGCGGGTTGAGGGTTATACGCCGCCGGATGAAACGATCCGCGCCGTCGAACGCATCATGCAGACGGCGCGGATCGAGGTTGGAGGTGTGGAATACATCACCGATGATCGCGACGGCCGGATCTATTTCTATGACATCAACGCTCTTTCGAACTTTGTCTCCGATGGCCCGAAGGTCATCGGCTTCGATCCTTTTGTTCCCCTGGTGGACTACCTGGAAAGGGAGGCGGTCTAATGCGCTACGGATATTGGCTCCCCGTATTCGGAGGCTGGCTTCGCAACGTCGACGATGAAAACATGGAAGCGACTTGGCCTTACGTGAGCCGTCTGGCCCGGCGCAGCGAAGAGATCGGTTACGACCTGACCCTGGTGGCGGAACTGAACCTGAATGACATCAAAGGCCCGGAGGCGCCGTCGCTGGACGCATGGTCCACCGCCGCGGCCCTGGCCGCTGTGACCGAACGGCTGGAATTGATGGTGGCCGTGCGCCCCACGTTCCACAATCCGGCGTTGCTGGCCAAGCAAGCCGCGAACATCGACCACATCAGCCATGGCCGCGTCTCGCTCAACGTTGTCTCCTCCTGGTGGGCGGAAGAAGCCCGGAAGTATGGCGTCCAATTCGATCAGCACGACGACCGCTATGCCCGCACCTCCGAGTGGCTGGACATTGTGGACCAGGCCTGGAAAACCGACCACAACACTTTTCACGGCAAGTTTTACCGCGTGGATGATCTGGTCTTGCAGCCCAAACCAGTTTCCCGGCCGCGACCCGTAGTCTATGCCGGTGGGGAATCGGAAGCGGCTAAAAATCTCATCTCGCGGAAGTGCGATGCTTACGTGATGCACGGCGATCCACCGGAGAAAGTCGAAGAAAAGATCCGCGATCTCAGCGCCCGCCGCGAGAAATGGAACCTGCCTCGGATGCAGTTCGGGATGGCCGCGTACGCTATCGTGCGCGACTCCGAGCAAGAGGCCCAGGCAGAATTACGCCGCATCACCGACGTCAAGCAGAGCGCGGCCGGATACGGGAATTACCAGCAGTGGCTGGCCAACACGCAGCTTGAACAACGGGTGTCCTTGGAGGATTATTCCGTTTCCAATCGCGGATTGCGCTCCGGCCTGGTGGGCACGCCGGAACAAGTCGCTGAGCGAATTTCCGAGTTTGAAGAGGCCGGTGTCGATCTCCTTTTGCTTCAATTCAGCCCGCAGTTGGAGGAGATGGAACGCTTCTCCAGCCAGGTGATCCGGAGTGGCGTCCGCGCTCCGGCCCAGGCTGACGTTTTCGCGTCCCGCGAACTGAGGAGAGTGGCAAACGGCTGAACCAGGCTGTTTGCCCTCTTCTTTGAACGGCAGCCGGACTTCTTGCTCCTTCCCTGGTCCGGCTGCCCGTATCTTTCCCGTATCTAGGCTGACGCAGCCTCGGGAAACAAAGCACGCAGGTCCTCGAGACCCGCCGATGTGAAATCGGGGAGCACGCGGTCTGCGCCGGCATCCTTCAATAATGGGCCACGACCGTTCGCGGCAATCGCCAGGCACTTCATGCCCGCGCGCTTGGCTGCTTCTACGCCGGAAACGGCGTCCTCACAGACGAGAATGTTCTTTGGATCCACCCGGAGTCCGCGGGCGGCGAGGCGGAAAATGGCGGGGTCCGGCTTGCCTTGGGTGACATCGTCGCCGGTGACGATCACGTGGAAGCGGCGCTTCAAATCCAACTGTTCCAGGGTATGCGTGGCCCGGCTGCGGCTGGCGGAGCTGCCGAGCGCCACCGGCAGTGCGGCTGCTTCCAGGGCGTCCAGGAACTCGCGCAATCCTTGAATCGGCTTTAACTCCAATCCGGAATCGCGAAAGAGCGCATCTTTCTGTGCGCCGTAGATGCTTAGCTGGTCCTCGGTCAGCTCTCCCAGGAAATGCCGCAGGATGTCTTGGCGCTTGTGCCCTTCGAAAACAAATGAGAGTTCGTGGTCGGGAACGTCCCTTCCCAGCGAGCGGAAAAATGTTTTCCAGGCTCGCATGTGTGCCGGATGACTGTCCACAACGACGCCGTCCAAGTCAAGAATGACCGCCTGCAGCATGGCTGTGCCCCCAAAATGTCCAACACAGGTTCCCTCAACGTTCAGCAGCCCGTCGCAAACCAGGCCAGGAAAACTGCGCTGCCCCATATGTGTTAAGTGTACCAATATCGAGCAGGTATTCTTGAATCGGGTACGCTCTCATCCGTCCGATCAGCAGCGGAAGCAGGTGAAAGCCAATGTCTGCCGGGCGCTGCGCCGGAACCAGGTCAAGGATCTCCGGGCTGGCGACCATGATTCCGGAAAAAGCCCAGTTGCTTCCAGGTTGGACCGGTTTCTCGACAAAACTGTGCACAATGCCGTCTTGATCGGCGTTGACGATTCCGCATTGGCTGGGATTGGAAACCTGATAAATGCCCAGCGTGGCCGGCATCTTTTTCTGCAAATGAAAAGCCAGCAGCCCGGCTAGAGCCACATTGGTCAGCACGTCGCCATAGAGAACAAAAAAGGCCTCTTCGCCGTCCACAAAACTGCGGTTCTCAAAGAGCGTGCCGGCGCTGCCCAGAAGTTGCTGCTCCTCGGCAATGTGAATCCGTACTGGGCCGCTGTGTCGTGCGGCAAACTCCCGGACTTGACCGGCGTGCGAGTGCACATTCACCAGCACGTCACGGATTCCCGCGGCATGGCAGGTCTCCAGCCAGATATGCAGCAGGGGAACGCCCTGGATGGGCAACAGGCACTTGGGGACGCTGTCAGTCAGAGGACGCAGCCGGGTGCCGTCTCCCGCAGCCAAGATGAATGCCTTCATAGACAGTGTCTGGTGCAAGCGGACCTCACTCCGCCTCCAGCGTCAGCAGTTCGACTCCCTTCGATTGTGCCGAAAGTGGCCCGCATTGCGCCACAAATTCTGGTAAGAAAAATGTAAATATCTCAGCAACAGCACGATAGCCTACCGGTCGCTTGATCCGCTCGGGCACAGCGAGAGTTGCTTTTTCTTCCACCGCCAGGCGGAACCAATGATTTCCGTTAAGGAAGAGTGCCGCGGCTTCCAGCCGAATTCCTCCATGATGCGTCGCGGACTGGCGCAGAGCACCGGCGGGTCGCCCGGCCGGCGGCCGGTGATGCGCACGGGAATGGATTTTCCTGTGACTTGTTCCGCGGCGGCACAGATCTGGCGAACGGAGTAACTCTCGCCCACGCCGATGTTGAAGGCCTGCATGCCCGGCTGGTTGAGTTTCTCGATCGCGCATATGTGTGCCTGGGCGATATCCAGGACGTGTACGTAGTCGCGAAGGCAGGTCCTATCGGGCGTGGCATAGTCGTCGCCGTAGATGGCGAAGCTGTCTCGCTCGCCGGTGGCCGCCTGCAGCAACAGCGGGATGATGTGGGTTTCCGGCTCGTGTCTTTCCCCCAGTTCGGCTGTAGCCCCGGCGGCATTGAAATAGCGAAACGCGATCACGCTCCAGCCGTATGCTCTGGCATACCACTGGAGAGCCTGTTCCATCATGAGTTTGGTTTCGCCGTAGGAATTCACCGGATTCTTGGGACTGTCTTCGTCGATGGGCACCTGTTCCGGCACGCCATAAACCGCAGCCGAAGAGGAGAAGACAAAATTCCTGATGCCTGCGGCACGCAACACTTCCAGCATGGTGATTGCCGAAGCCACGTTCTGTTGAAAAAAGACTCCGGGATTACTGACAGACTCGGGAATCAGGGCTTTGGCGGCGAAGTGAAACACCACGTCAAAGCGGCTTTTCCGGACCAGCGACTCCAACGCTGCCCGGTCGCCGATGTCGAGCTGAACAAATGCGGCCCCGTGCGGCGCCGCGTCCTTGAACCCGGCGGAGA
>CAZFRV010000200.1:0-8813 GCA_964521445.1 uncultured Acidobacteriaceae bacterium | reverse complement strand
TCCTTGCTTTCGAAGCCCCTCCTCGGAGGGGCTTTGTTTTATGGTGAGCTTCTCCTTGTTGTTAAAATCTCCTTGCATGTTCAAAAAAGTGCTCATCGCGAATCGCGGCGAAATCGCCGTGCGCGTGATCCGGGCCTGCCGCGAATTGCGCATCGCTTCGGTCGCTGTGTTCTCTGACGTTGACCGCGCCGCCCTGCACGTAAGCCAGGCGGACGAGGCTTACCCCATCGGACCAGCCGCTGCCGGCGAATCGTACCTGAACACGGCCCGCATCCTGGAGGCAGCCCGCCGCAGCGGCGCTGACGCCATCCATCCCGGGTATGGGTTTTTGTCGGAAAATGCAGCTTTCGCTCGCGCCTGCGCCGGCGCGGGCCTCAAGTTCATAGGGCCTCCCCCTGCGGCCATGGAGCTCATGGGTTCCAAAACACGCGCCCGCCAGGCCATGCAAGCAGCGGGTGTTCCCATGGTGCCTGGGTCGGCGCAAGGTCTGTCCTTTCCGCAAGCGGAGACCCTGGCCGCCACCATGGGCTTTCCGGTGATGATCAAGGCCGCGGCCGGCGGAGGCGGCAAGGGAATGCGGCTGGTGCGGACTGCAGCGGAGCTCAGGAGCGCTTTCGAGACTGCCCAGAGCGAGGCCCTGCGCTCGTTCAATGATCAGGAGGTCTATCTCGAAAAGTTCATCGAGAATCCCCGCCACATTGAGATCCAGGTTCTGGGAGACGAACACGGGAACCTGATCTATCTGGGAGAGCGCGAATGCTCGGTGCAGCGCCGTCACCAGAAGGTGATTGAAGAGGCGCCTTCGGCGGTAGTGGACGAAGACCTTCGCCGGCGGATGGGAGCCGTGGCCGTACAGGCAGCCAGCTCCGCTGGGTATGTCAACGCCGGCACTGTGGAGTTCCTGGTGGACCAGAAACTCAATTTTTACTTCCTGGAGATGAATACCCGACTGCAGGTGGAGCATCCGGTCACGGAGCTGGTGACCGGCCTGGATCTGGTCCATCTGCAACTGCGGATCGCATCAGGAGAAAAGCTGCCGCTTGGCCAGGCAGACGTCCGGCTACGCGGACACGCCATGGAGTGCCGCATCTACGCTGAAGATCCGGAGAACAATTTCTTTCCCTCACCCGGCAAAATCACGCGCCTGCTGCAGCCCTCAGGACCGGGTGTACGAGAAGACAGCGGAGTCTATGAAGGCTGGACCGTTCCTCTGGACTACGATCCCCTGCTTTCCAAGCTGATCGTGTACGCTCCAGACCGGCCTGCAGCCCTGGCCAGAATGCGGCGCGCCCTGGACGAGTATTTCGTCGCCGGCATCAAGACCAATCTGGGACTTTTCCGGCGGATTCTGGAGCATCCTGATTTTCAGGCGGCGCGGATTGACACCGGGTTTCTTGACCGACTGTTGGCGTCGCCGGGCCCCGCGGAGAGTCCATCCGCACGCTCGGAAATCGCGGCGATTTCCGCCGCCCTGTTCGCCGCGACTGCTCTTCCTTCGGCCAACGGCCGGCCCGCCCGGCGGCGCGAAGATCAAAGTAGTGGAAAAACCTCTGCCTGGCAGAGGGTCGCCCGGCAAGAAGGGACCCAACGTCAATGATCTACGAGGTGACCATTGGTGAAAAGACCTACCAGGTGGAACTTGGTCGCGCCGGGACCGGCTGGCGTTGCCGGCTGAACGGCAAAGAATTCCCGCTGGACGTAGTTTCTCCACAGAGTGGCTTGCTTTCCATTCTGGTGGACGGCAAGTCTCATGAAGTGCGGCAAGAGAATGCAACGGGCCAGAGCGTGATCGTCGTCGACCACGAGCGCTTCGCCGCCGCGGTGCGCGACCCACGGTCGTATAGCTCGCGGCGAAATCGCCAGGGCGGCGCGCAGGGTGTCCAGAAGATTGCGGCCCCCATGCCGGGGAGGGTCGTCCGCGTGCTGGCGCAGGTTGGTACTGCGGTGGAGGCCGGCCAAGCCGTGTTGGTGATCGAGGCCATGAAGATGCAAAACGAATTGAAAGCACCCAAGAAAGGGAAAGTCACCAAGCTCAATGTCAAGGAAGGTGCGGCGGTCGAGGCCGGACAGACTCTGGCCGAAGTGGAATGAAGCGTGCGCCCGGCCGGCCCGCGTACGAGAGTCAGTTTTTCTGGACTTAGAGCCAACCCAAGGAGAAGTTTCATGCGAATTCTGCCGAACGCTGCTTTGTTCCTGACTCTGTTGTCTTCGAGCGGGCTCCGCGCACAATCGACCCCGGCGCACGCGCCGATGCCCGGCCCAGCCGATCAGAAGGCATGGATCAAGCGCAGCGATGAGTACGCCCAAATACTGCTCAAAATTCAGGCCAAATACGCGCCTGAGTTTGCCGGCCGGCAGGGCGTGGAGGGCTTGGACGAGCAAATCAGCCAGTTCTCTCCCAACCGGCGCGAGCAGCAAAAGGCTGACGCCAAAGCGGCCCTTGCCCAGCTGCAAAAGGCCCTGGCTGAGGAAAAGGACCCGCTCGTCAGGCAGGATCTGGAGATCATGATCAAATCCACCCAGCAAGCCATGCGCGGCCAGGAGATGACGGAGAAGTACGATATGCCGTACTTCAATGTAGCGCAGCTTGTCTTTGCGGGCTTGCGCACCCTTCTCGACGACCAAGTCCCGGAAAACCGACGTCCCGCGGCCCTGGTGCGGCTGCGCAAGTACGCGGGCGTGGAACCGGGCTACACTCCGATCGTGGACCAAGCCAAGGCGCGCACCCTGGAGTGGACCAAGCCGGGTCAATTCGGTCCGGCGAAAGTGGAAGTGGAAACCGATCTTGCCCGCGCCGACTTCTTCATCAACGGCATCGGCCAATTGTTCGAGAAGTACAAGATCGATGGCTACCAGGAGGCGTTCGCCAAGTTGAAACAACAGTTGACCGACTACAACGCCTGGGTCAAGCAAGAGATCCTGCCCAAGGCGCGCACGGATTTCCGGCTTCCTCCTGAGGAGTACGCATTCAGCCTGGAGCAGTTTGGCGTGGATATTCCTCCCGACCAGCTTACCGCGATGGCGCACAAAGCCTTTATCGAATACCAGCAGGAGATGCAGGAGATCGCGACCAAAATTGCCGCGCAGCGCGGCTGGAAGACGAGCGACTACCGGGACGTGATCCGCGAACTGAAGAAGGACCAGTTGGTGGGCGAAGCCATCTTGCCGCAATACGAGCAGACACTCAAGCGGATTGAAGAGATCATCCGCCGCGAAAAGCTGGTCACGTTGCCGGACCGCCCGGCGCGCATCCGCCTGGCCAGCGCGGCGGAAACCGCGCAACAGCCCGCAGCGCACATGGACCCGCCGCCGTTGCTCCACAACACCGGCCAACAGGGGACGTTCGTTCTGCCGCTCAATGTGCCCACCGCGCCGGGATCGGCGGAAACCAAGAAAATCGACGACTTTACTTACACCGCTTCGACCTGGACCCTCACCGCGCACGAAGCGCGCCCCGGACACGAACTGCAGTTTGACTCCATGGTGGAACACGGTGTTTCGCTGGCACGCTCGCTCTACGCGTTCAACAGCACCAACGTCGAAGGCTGGGGGCTTTATGCCGAGTACATCACCAAGCCCTACATGCCTCTGGATGGTCAGCTCATTTCATTGCAACTCCGCCTGATGCGGGCCGCCCGTGCTTTCATTGATCCCGAGTTGCAAAGCGGAAAGCTGAAGCCGGAAGACGCCATGCGCATCCTCACCCAGGACGTGGTGCTCTCTGACGCTTTTGCCAACACCGAAGTCGAGCGCTACACCTTCCGCGCGCCGGGCCAGGCGACGTCATACTTTTACGGCTACACGCGCTTACTCCAGTTGCGCAAAGACGTGGAAGCAAAAATGGGGAAGAGATTTGAGCAGAAGAAGTTCCACGACTTCATCCTGTCCCAGGGGCTGCTTCCGCCGGACTTGCTGCGCAAAGCGGTGATGGAGGATTTCGTCACGCAGAAGTAGGATATTCGCTGCTTCAGTGCGGTCCGGGAGTTTGCGCGGCGCCGTGTGCCTTGCGATACGGCTCCAGGTCTGCCCACACTTTTTCGACGGTCTGCACTTCAACCGTCTGGGTGATTGGAGTTTTGGGGTCCTTCTCGGAAAAAATCTCCAGCACCACGCTTCCACACGCAGGGGAGATCGCGTCCGGCGAGTAGACGTAGGCGCCCTGATAGGTGGTGTCCATGGTTCTTCCCCGCTGGTCAACCAATTCAAAGGGACGCCGTCCAGGATCCACGGGCGGCACTTCTTTCCCGCCGCAGAGAAGCCGCATGCGCTGAAAGCCGTTCTTGAACCGGATTTTCCAAAACACACTCAGCTTGGGACGGACGTGTACCACAACCACCGGCCGGTAGTCTTGGGCGTCTTCAAGCGCGCTGACCGGAGGTTTCGCCTGCGCCGGCTCGCCGCCCGCCCGCTTTGCCGATCTGCGCGCGGCCGCCATCTCGTCTTCGTGGCGGAGGAAATAGTTGACGGTCGGGGTAAGAATGCCAACCTGAAATTGGCCGGCGTCAAAAAAATAAAGCTTCGTGTCCAGCTTCTCCTGCTGCAAGAGGGCCCGCAGCGAATCAGCCGGGAAGAAGTCCGTGGGCTCAACCGGCAGCAGATCAGCCGGCGGCGGGATGCCGCCAGCCATCTTCGCGCGCGCCTGATCGATCACCGCTCGTGCATCCTCGATCGGCACAATCTTTGCCAGATTGCGCAATCCCGCGGTTGTGATTCCAGCAACCTGGCCCTGCATCGTGAGAAGCGGACCGCCTGAGTTTCCGGGGTTTATGTTGATGTCGCTGGTGATCGCATCGGGTTCCACCTTGCTGATCACGCCGGTGGTCAACACCCGTTCTCGGCCCAAAGGGTTACCGATGGTGAAGACACGTTCGCCAACGGTGATTCCCGAAGGCCCGGCCGCAACCAGCGGCGCGACAACCGCCTGGGGATACGGAGCTAGGTTCGCCCAGAGTACGGCGACGTCCTTGTCAACACTTGCCGCAAGCACCCGCGCCTGCACCTTAGACTTCTGGTCAAACTGCACCGCAACATAGTCTGAGGATTCCACCACGTGATTGTTGGTCACAATCAGTCCCGCTGGATCAACCAGGAAGCCGGAACCATCTTTTGCTTCGGCCCGCACGGTGACGACCGAGTTCTTCAGCCTGTCAAAGAGAGCGGTCAGGTCTCCGGACCCTGAGGATGTTGCGGCAGAATCCGCGGAAACAGAGGCGTTGTCGTTGCTCAGCTCCACGATCTGTTCCGGGCCGGAAAGCACGATCTCGATCCCCCACTTGTAGCGTTTTCCCTGGAAGTCAACAGGATCAGGAGTGGCGACACGGTACTTGCCGGGAGGCAGCTTGGCTTCAGCATTGCCATCGAACCCGGTCTTAACGGTAGTTTCCTGCGGCGGCGCAACGTCCATCCTGGTAAAGACCAGGCTGAGTCTAGGAACGGGCTTCTGATTCAGATCTTTGTCGATCAGAACCGCGTGGACGCTCACCCGCACCACAGGCCCTTGTGCGGCGCAGCACAAGGCGAGCAACAGAATGAGGGCCCCCAACCTGCGTTTCACCATAGCAACCTCCACCGGAGGGGCCAATGATTCTTGACCGTCCTCGTTTTGCGTGGTCCTTGGGCCCCAAGCGATCTCGCCAGCGCGGTCGCGCTACTTCTGCGCTGCGAAGTTCTTCAGGATCTGGTCCACGTAATAGTTGTGGACCTCGGCATTGTCGCGCAAGGATTCGTCATAGGCTTCGCGCAGGAACTGTTCTCGCTGGTTGCGCAATTGGGTACGGATAAACTGCTGGACATCGGGATCGTTCACATCACGCTGGCCGGCAGCCTCCCGCCCCAACAACTTCACGATGCGGTAAGCCAGCACCTTTTGCGTCACCGGGTTGGTGATGGTAATCACGTCACTGAATTGGCCGGGCTTTAATTTGGTGATGGCATCGCGAGTGGCAGGATCGGTGTTCTTGAGCTGGGATTCCGGAGTAGGTCCAAGTTCGCCGCCGGAACGAGCTGTATCTTGATCCTCCGAGTACTTGGCGGCCAACTCGGCAAAATTCTCTCCGCTCTGCAGACGGTTATAGATCATGCGGATCTTGTCACGGGCCTGGGTGTCATTCTGCGCTTTGCCGGGAATGTTTCCTGACGGAGCATTGGGCTGGGCGCTTACAAAAATGTGCGCCAGATGATATTGCGGCTCAATCACGTTGAACTGCGCTCTGTGTTCGTTATAGTAGTTCTGGATATCAGAATTTGAAATCGTGACCTTCGAGGCAATCTCCTTGTTGAAAAGCTTATCGATGGTCATTTGCCTGCGAATGTCCTGCTTGAAGTCTTCTTCAGTCGTTCCCATATCCTGCAGTCGTTTAGCAAATTCTTCCTTGGTATAGGGCGCCTTAGCCTGGTTCAATTTGGTTTCAACGTCATCGTCGGTGGCCACAACCCCAAGTTTTTCGGCTTTTTGCAGGTAGAGCTGGATCGTAATGAGCTGCTGCAGGATTTGCAGGCGCAGGTTCTGTTCCTGCTCCGTAGTGAGCTTCTGCGCGGTTCCAGAGGTCTGCTTGGCAAAGGCCTTGTCCACCTCGGAGCGCTGGATCTTGTACCCATTCACCTTCGCCATTACGTCACCGGGGCCCTTATTGGGACAGCCGGTGAGCGCCACGAGCCCTGCCAGCAAACACACCCAGGCCCAGCTATTGCGTTGAATCAAGCATTACCTCCCAAGCCAGCTGCACGTCGGTCTAAAGATACCGGACTTCAAGGCAGACCGCGTTACTTCTTGTCAGCCACAGGATGCCCCGCAGACGCCGGTGGCGGTCCATTCGATCCCGCGTCTGCCAGCGCGCGGTCCACGATCGAGTGCATAACGTCCTCGGGGATAGCGCCGGAAAGCCGTTCGCCATTGACGAACAGCGTCGGTGTTGAGTCCACCCCAAGTTTGTCCCCTTCCGCCATGGACGCGCGTACCGCCGTCTCATCCTGTTTCTTGACGCATGCCCGGAGTTTCTGGAGGTCAAGCTGGTGCTTCGCGGCTTGCTCTTCGGCGATCCGATCCAGATTGACAAAAGCTTCCTCCTGGCTATGGCCGGCGATCGTCTTCTGATTGGCGTGGACGTAGTCGGCGAAATCCCAGTAGGCAGCGCCGTTTTGATCTCCTAAACAGTTGGCATTTACGGCGGCATGCATGGCCCAGGGATGAATCTCCACCAGCGGATAATCCTTATAGATGAACTTCACCTTGTCCCCGTACGCCTGGAGCAGGCCGGGGAACAGCGTCTGGTGCATGCGCGAACAGAAAGGGCACTGGAAATCATCGTAATTGATGATCGTAACCTTGGCGTCCGCATTCCCTCGCACCGGCCGGCCCTGAACGCCAATCTTGGACATCAAGTCCTGCGAGATATCGATCTTTTCCAGGTGGGCAAGCGTCAGGTGATCCTTGGAGAGCAGGAAGTCGTGGGTACTGGAGTGGCTGCCCTCGCTGAACGTGACTACGATCTGGTCGTAGCCGGGTATGTCGCTGGGCTTGGGTTCGGATACGGTTATCTTGACCTGGGGAGGAACGTTGTAGTGCGCGCGCACCTCGGTCAAGATCCGGTGGCTGATCTCGGGGCTTAAGGCTCCCTGGCCGCTGGAGCTTTGCGCTTTGCAGCCGGAACCGATTAATGCCAGGAACAAAATGAAACTTAGGGAAATGCTGTAGGTTCTTGCCAAAAGGGACCTCTTCTCGAAAGAAAACATACACCCTAAATTATCTCATGAAGGGCCCCTTGGACCGCCAAGACTACGACAGGAGCTTGATCAGCGGCTGGGCCGACGGCAGGGTATTCATCGACCCGGAGCGGAAACCCTCCGTGTCCACGCTGACGAAGGAAAAGCCGAGGGTCTTGAAGATGCGTGTAAATTCGGCGAACATCTCCACGCTGAGCGCACGCTGCAGCTCTTCTTTGGCAATCTCAATCCTGACTACAGCCCCGTGATGACGCACACGAAACTGCCGGAAACCTAGCCCGCGCAGGGCCTCTTCTCCGTGCTCCACCGCGGCCAGCGCCTCCTGCGTGACCGGCCGGCCGTATTCGATGCGCGAAGAAAGGCAGGCGGAGGCCGGTTTGTCCCAGATCCGCAGCCCGGCCTGGCGCGCCAGCTCGCGGATATCCGATTTGGTCAGAGCCGCTTCCAGCAAGGGCGCCGCCACCTGATGCTGCCGGGCGGCGGCCTGTCCCGGACGGAAATCGCCCTGGTCGTCGGCATTCACGCCATAGGCGATCGAAGGAAATCCATGCTGGAGAGCAAACACGCGCATGACTTCAAACAACTCGTCTTTGCAATGAAAGCAACGGCCCGGATCGTTGCGGACGTACTCGGGGCGCTCCATCTCCGCGGTGTGGATGATCTCGAGAGGGATCGCCTGTTCCTTGGCGAAGGCCACGGCGTCCTGAAACTGGTAGCGGGCCAGGCTGGGCGAATCCGCAATCACCGCCAGCATGTCGCTGCCCAGCACTCGATGCGCCACCCAAGCCAGATAGGCCGAATCCACCCCACCCGAGTAAGCGACCAGAGTACGGCCCAGTTCAGAGAGGGCTTGTTCCAGCCGGCTTTGTTTGCTCGCTAAGTCCACGGGATGATTCTAAACCGGGGGAGGCTGCTCGCAACCGCAGCTCTTAAGGTTTGGTCCTGGCCTTTGGCTCTTGGCTTGTCCGATCACCGGATCACCTGATCACCAGATCTGGACGCTTGTGCAGCCGGGGGCATTCCTGACACTTTAAACCGGGCACATCCCTGACACTTCATTGGAGGTTTTGCGGGGATGGAGTGCAGAGGAA
>CAZFRV010000199.1:0-7847 GCA_964521445.1 uncultured Acidobacteriaceae bacterium | reverse complement strand
AAGTCCCTTCAGAGTAGCCTTAGAAAGAAGGATTGAGTGGCAACGAATCACTCGCGCTCAAAAAGGAGCACAGATATATGAAACAATCCGGCGTTATCAGCGCAGCAGTTCTGTTACTGCTTCTCGCGACCACGTCCCTGGTTTACGCACAGCACGAACAACAGGGTCAGGGTAAGGAGCAGGGCAAATCGCAACAGGGGCAGCAACATCCACAAGGGCAGTCCGGGCAAGGGCAGCACCAGCAGCAAGGGCAGCCACAGCATACGCAGCAAGCGCAGGCACAGCATACGCAACCGGCGCAACCTCAAGGAAGGCCGCAGCAGAGCTACGGCGGGGCCTATCACGGCGGCGTCAAGCCCAACGCGCCTGCCTACGGGGGCGTTCACCCGAGCGGCGTGCCTCAACACTCAGGGCAAGTGCACAGCGGTTTCCAACAGTCGCGCTCCCCTTCGTGGAATGACAACCACCGCACCTGGGCCCAACGCGGCGGCTATAACGGCTACCGCGTACCAGACGACCGCTTCAGGCTCTATTTCGGGAGCAATCACTACTTCCGCATCTACGGGCTTCCGTTGGTGTTCGTAGGCGGGTATCCACGCTTCCAGTACGACGGCTATTGGGTCACATTCGTTGATCCGTGGCCGGAAACGTGGCCTGACACCTGGTACCAGACCGACGATGTGTATCTTGATTACACAAACGATGGGTACTACGTATACGATCGGACGCGCCCCGGCCCCGGGATCGCGGTCACCATCTCGTTCTAAGGCAAGAACAAATAGCAACTGGCAATTAACCAAAACGATTCCAGGCCCGGGCGGGTGCCTGGGTCTTGTCATTTCTCAGCACATCCTCAGTCGCTATCGCTCCATCATCCTTGCCCGAACTGACAAGACTCAAAGGCGCGGCGGTTTACGATTTCTTGGGAACAAAGGCAAGGAACCGGCGCGGATTGTCCACCAGGATACTGTGGAGCATCTCCTGTTTCATCCCGGCGATGAGCAGCATCTGCCTGATTGTGGTCACTGCCTGGCCGATGCCGGCTCCGCCGTTTTTCTTGAGCGAACGTGCGGAATAAAAGTCGGAAGAAATCAGGATTTTGTCGGCGTAGCCTGCTTCGACCATGCCCATGATGGTGGCTGCTTTCTGAAGGTCGGGCACAATTGGAATTGTGATGCGATCAAAGCCAACAAACGCGCCTCGGCGGGCCAGTTGCTTGGGCACCTCCGCCTTAGGATCATCGAGACAGCAGACGTGTCCAATGGCCACATGCTCGGGCCGAGCGCCGGCAGATTCCAGCACATCCAATTGGCGGAGTGCGGAGTCCTTCGGCACGGGAGGCTCTTTGGTGGGGATGGAGCCAAAATAAGCGTTATGCGTGAGGATAGGCAAGCGGGTCCGCACTTGCGCCTTGGCCACCGCTTGAAACACCTTGCGTTCGCCGTCCGTCATCTGACCGGTTTGCTGTCCGACCTCGCCCAGAGCGCCCCAGCGTTGGGCCTTGGCTTCGCGGACCAGCCGGTCGGCAATCTCATCGGCGCTATTGGCCGCGATTTCGGGAGGATAGGTTCGTTGCATGTAATAGCCGCCGCTGGCGACGACGGGCATGCTTGATTCAGTGGCAATACGCTCCAGAGCTGCCATGCTCCGGCCCATGTCGGCATGGCCCGCGTCAACGATACAACTGATACCGTCACGGCCGGCGGCCTTGACCTCTTCCACCATCAGGGCGACATCGTCAGTAAAGTGCTCGTCCAGTCCGGCGAGGTTCAGCGAGAGATGTTCGTGGAAGAGTACTGGTCCTGAAGACAGCGACTGAGGTGGTATGTCCTTTAGGATGGTGCGAATGATCGCGTCCTTGGGAAAGGTGACGTTGTCGGCGCCGGCCGCGCCGGACGAAGACGGCACTTCAAGTAACCCGGCGCAGGTCTTCCAGGTTGGGAGCAGTACCGCTCCCGCGCCCAGAAGACCCATCATTTCCCGGCGAGTCAATCGCGACGCTGGTGAGGGACGCACCACGGTGAAATTACTTGGGCTGCGCGTCCTTGCCTTTGGTCAGTTGGGCCTTGGTCAGAGCGTTTTTTTGTCCAGTGGTGGCACCCTGACTCTGATTTCTCACAGTTGCCTGATTCAGCTTAATCTTGGACTGGTTGTTGGCAGCCTTGCTCTCGGCGGTGTTTTTGTTGTATTTGATGAAAGTGGCGTTCTTGGAAGACTTGTCCTGCGCGTCTAATTTGACAGCCTTGTTCTCAGCGTCAACTTTCGCCCACTTGTCTTTGCGTTTGTCCTGGATCTGCGCGTTGGCGGCGTTCTGCTCCGCCGTGTTTTTGGCACTTTTATCAACGATCTTTTGGGCGTTGTTTTCCTGGGTCTGTTTGTTTTGCTTGATTTGACTTTCCTTCCTGGTCGGCTGGTCGGACCCTTTCAGCACTTGTGCCTGAACCGGAGCGGAACCGGCAAGCCCGATCATGGAAAGGAAAGCTACAAGATGCTTTTTCATCGCTTTCTCCCTCCTTCATGCGGAGCCGCCTGGACCACGAACGGGCCCTGCCAGGGGCTGAGCTGTTTGCGGATGCGAGGCGGATTATAGCACTCTTAAGTACGTCAGAGTTTGTCGTTCTTAAGCAGCGAGTTCTACTCCAAAGCTAGAATTCGGGATTACCAGATGAATATGTTTCGAATCGCGCTGGCCAACATACGCTTTCCGGCAATGCCGGAGGAGTCGGTCACGTTGGCGGAAGAAGCCATCGTGCAAGCGGGCACCGAGCGTGCAGGCATCATCTGCTTTCCGGAGTGCTTCGTTCCCGGCTATCGGAGAACAGGCAAACCGGCGCCGCCGCCGAACCAGGCGTTCCTGGAACGCGCCTGGTCCGCGATTGCCGCGGTCGCCGCCAAGGCAAGCGTCGCGGTTGTTCTCGGCACCGAACGCGTGGTGGATGGCGCGCTGCTAGCCACGGCCCTGGTCGTTGATCGCGACGGAACCGTCGCCGGCTTTCAAGATAAAGTCCAAATCGACCCCTCCGAAAGCGGCGTGTATTCGCCCGGTTCGGGCCGGCGGGTTTTTCAGACCGAACCGCTCAAATTTGGTGTGGTGATCTGCCATGAGGGCTGGCGCTATCCGGAAACGGTGCGGTGGGCTGTCCAACACGGTGCACACATCGTTTTTCATCCTCATTTCCATGAAGCCGAGCCGGGCAGTTACCGTCCTTCGATCTTTGCCGATCCGGCGAACTCATTCCATGAGAAAGCAGCTTTGTGTCGCGCAGCGGAGAACACCTGCTACTTCGCAACGGTGAACTTTGCGAGCGCCGGCTCGCCGACAACATCGGCGGTAGTACGGCCCGACGGGACGCTCCTCAGCTACCAGCCATACGGGAAGGAAGGGTTGCTCATCGCGGACATCGATATCAGTGCCGCCACAGGCCTTCTCGCGGCGCGCTATAAAGCGGTCTAGAAGGTGGTATAGCTCTTTGCAGTTGGGTTTTAGATGCGGTTAGTTAAGATAGGAAAAAATTAAGAAGCCCCGAGTTTGGTGCGTTGACCCATTCTCCTCGACCAGTGGCTCGCTATAGACCCTCGCCGACCAGCTTCCCCTGTCCAGTTCCTTGCGAAACCCAACAAAGTGCGATCTTTAATCAGCTTGGCTGAAGCTTGGGCTCCGGGCTCACCACCAACCGGGTAAATCGGTAAACGCCTCGGGGCTTCTATTTTTGCCTCTGCGCATCTCTTGTTCGCCTCGACCAGCAGTCTGCTGATAGATCCTTGCGGGCCCTCCTTCGCTTCCAGCTTGCGCCGTGCGACGGTGACCACCGGCTCGGATCCCGGACTTACCGCCAACCGGGAAAACGTCTGAGATGTCAAAGAACGAGTGTGAATCTACGCCGATGACAATTTTAGTCAATCAAATTTTTGCGACTAGAAGTGGCCTGGAATCAATGAGTTGCGGGCCGTCCACAAGCCCGTGCAAGAAAAAGTGTGCAGCAGCTTTTTGAGAGTGCAGAAAATGCAACAAACAAGCGCCGAAGGAGCGCCTCGCGGGCGAATGAAGATTGTGTAAATGGCGGGAAAAACCGCTGTTGATGCGGGGTGAACACACCATGATCCTGCTTCTGACACGCTTTTCACCCCACTCAAGTTGCTCCGCGATTCCACGGTGCTCATCGATACCTTCTACCTTCGGTTGTCCGTCAACGGCTCGGGATGAATCAGCACCTTGAACAGCTCCGGCGCCGCCTGTTTGAAGCGGATTTCGAGAGCGGTGGAGAGATCATGCACGCGGGAGAGGGGCAGGTTATCGTACATGGTGCAGTGGCATGACATGTAGACTTTGTCGCGCACGCGCTTGATCTCCACGTCATGCATGTCCAGGATTTCCGGGAACTCGCGGACCAGCGGTTTGAGCTTCTGCTCCAGCGCCACGTTGCGCATGACCCGGTCGCCCGGCTCGATGGTGGAGGGCTCGCTCTCGATGTGGGTGAGGATGGTGGAAATCTCCGGAATCTCGGCACGGATCTCCGACTCCAGACGGGAGACCACGTCGTGGGCATTCTTGAGGCTGAGGGTTTCGTCGAGCTCCAGGTGCTGCTCCACGTGCAGGCGTCCGGCCAGGTCTTGAACGCTGACGTCGTGCACGCTGAAATTGTTGCGCGAAGCCACGGCGCGGATCCGGTCAAAGATGTTCTCGCTCGCAGTTTCGCGGGGCACGGGGTGGATCACCACGTCACAATTGGGCAGGATGCGCTGCACTGCAGCGGTGATCTCCGCCATCGCCTGACCGGAGCGCTGGAAGGTGACGTTGCGGGCCAGGCCCACGGCCAGGTCGGCAAAGTAATGGTTCCCGGCGCGGCGGATGCGCACCCGCTCTACCTCGATCACGCCGCCGATTTCGAGCACGGCGTCAATGATGCGGCTGCGGTAGCCGGGAGGAGCGGCGTCAAGCAGGGCGTCAATCGTCTGGCGGCCCAGCCGCGAACTCACATAGACGATCACGCCAGAAACCACCAGGGCGGCGATGGGATCGGCCTTGGCGAAACCGGGGATACCCCAACGTTCGGCTGCCCAGACCAGCGCCAGGCCCAAGGCCACAATGCCGCTCGAAAAGATGTCCGTGCTGAAGTGGAGAGCATCGGCTTCAAGGGCCTGGCTGTCGTACTTACTGGCAATGCGTTTGAGCTTGCGCGAACGCCACCAGTCTACGACCATCGACGTGCCCAACACTGCGAATGCGGCGATCGATGGCTCAATCTGAACGCTGTGGTGACCGCTCAGCCGGCGTACCGCCTCCCAGACAATCCATATGCAGGTCAGCAGAAGAAAGCCGGTTTCGATAAACGCGGAGAAGTTTTCCACCTTGCCGTGGCCATATTGATGTTCCGCATCGGCCGGCTTGTCGGAAACCCGCACGGACAAAAAGGTAATGAACGCCGCCACCAGGTCAAGGCCGGAATGTGCCGCCTCAGAGAGAATACCCAGGCTGCGCGTAGTGAGGCCCACCAGGAGCTTGAGCGCTGTAATGGCCGCGGCGGCCAGCAGCGAATTAAGCGCAACCGAACGCTTCTCCGACCGCATGCTCTCCAGCAGCGGGTTCAGTTCTGAAATGGGCACAGTTTCATTCTCTCAGTTTTAAGCAGGGGCTTGCCAGGATAACCGGTTATGCTAGGCTTTTATTCCCCCAATCGACCCCATAGACATGGCCGCGCAACCAACAATCTTGATCACCGGCGTCTCCGGCCAAGCAGGGACCTGCCTGCTGCGGCAGCTCAAGGATTTTCAAGTGATTGGAGCCGATATCAGTGAGCCTGCATTGCCGGAAGAGCTTTTTCGCTTCGAAACAATCGATCTCGCGGAAGAGCGTTCTTGCGACCAACTGCTGGATCTCATGCGCGCCTACCGTCCGGAAGCGATCGTCCACCTGGCTTTTGTCACGGACGCGCGGCAGGCCGGCCTGCTCGATGAGAAAGCCATGTGGCAGACCAACGTATTTGGGACCAGCCGCGTCATCGAGGCCATTGCCGAACACAACCGCATGACCGGCGGCGTTGGAAAATTTGTTTTTACCAGCAGCGCCGCAGTCTATGGCCCCGAACTGGCCCTGCCGGTCACCGAAGACGCGCTTTTGCAGGCCCGGGCCCTGGTTTCCGCCGAGCAGCAGCAGGAGGCGGATCGCACCGTCCAGGACCGTGCCGACGGGCTGGGCAAGTGCAAGACCTATATTCTGCGTCCGGCTGCATACGCAGGCGCTGGAGCGCGCAACTACCAACTGACAGCCCTCCGCGGCGTGCCCAGCGGAAGAGGGCTCCTGGGAGAACGGCTGCTCCGGCGAGGCGTCCGCTTGCCGCTGCTGCTGCCTTCCCGCGGTGACCATCTGGACCACAGATTTCAATTCGTGCACGTAGAAGACGTGGCGCGTCTGATCGCCTATATCGTCCGCCGCAAACAGGCAGATCCGCAACTGACCATTTTGAACGTGGCTGGGCGCGGCGACCCGCTCTCGCTGCGGCGATGCACGGAGATCGCCGCAATTGCCGTGAAGCGCCTTCCCGGAAAAGGTTTCTGTCGGCACGCAATGCGCCTGTTATGGGATTGGGGCGCTTCGGATGTTCCGCCGCAAATGCTGGACTATCTGCTTGGCTCCTGCGCGCTGGAGACCGCCCGGCTGCGATCTTTCCTGGGCGAGGAGTACCGGTCCGTGATCCAACACACCTGCGAAGAGGCGCTCATAGAAAGCCTGAGGACACCGGCGCGTCACGGAGCCCAGCCCTCGCTCAAGAGCGCGCGCTAGTTTTTGACCGCAACGGCTAATCCATCCCGCAGCGGAATGATCGTCGTAAAAAACGCCGGCATCGCGTACAAGCGCCGGTTGAATTCCTGAATGGCGCGGGTGGTTTCATCCGGCTTGGGTTGCGTCACGCGACCGCTCCACAAAACATTGTCGGTGATGAACAATCCGCCGCGGCGCAGCCGGGACGCCACCAGAAGCAGCACCCGCGGGTAGTCTTCCTTGTCCACGTCGTTGAAGATGATGTCGAACTCCTGTTTGTGTTCGGAGAGAAGCTCCAGTGCATCACCGGTTTGCACTCGAATGCGACCTTCCATGCCGGCACGCTGGAAATAGCCGCGGGCTTCAGCGGCGTTCTTCTTGTCGCCGTCGGTATAGAAGACCTCTCCGCCCTCGCCTACCGCGCGCGCCCACCACAGCGTGGAATATCCGATGGCCGAGCCCATCTCAAAAACTTTCTTCGCTCCAATGAGCCGGGCGTACTGGTACAACACCCGCGCAACTGCCGGTCCTACGATTGGAATGTTGCGCTTACCGGCTTGCGCTTCCATCTCGCGCAACACCGGATCGCGTTCCGGCAGCAGGTCGAGCATGTACTGATCGACGGCAGGTGTGACGATCTCGCTGGCCATCAGGAGAGCGTCTCGCCGGGTTTCATCGTCTTTAGCTCAATGCCCAGGCTCTGGATACGCTTCTCGAAATCCAGCGGCGTTCCGGTAAGCAGCGGGAAGGTGCCAAAGTGCATGGGAATTACGGTCTTCGGCTGCAGCAAACGGCAAGCGTACGCGGCCTCGCGCGGACCCATGGTGAAGACGTCGCCGATGGGCAGCATGGCCAGCTCCGGGTTATAAAGATCGTGGATGATGCTCATGTCGCCGAAAACGTTGGTATCGCCGGAATGATAGATCTTCACCCCATTCTCGAACTCGATGACGTAGCCGCACGGCTCGCCGCCGTAGATCATCTGTCCGCCGTCGTCGATGCCGCAGGAGTGATCGGCGTGGACCATGGTGACCTTGATGTCGCCCACGTGCTGCGACCCGCCTTTGTTCATGGGCATGATCTGCTG
>CAZFRV010000198.1:0-7777 GCA_964521445.1 uncultured Acidobacteriaceae bacterium | reverse complement strand
TGTCTTTTCGCTGCTCGCTGATTGAATATTGCTCGTGTGGCAGAGTGGTTACTGTGATGTCGATCACCACATATTGTGAGGCCAGAAGCTCTACTCTTCCTGCACGTTGGGCAGCCAGCGCAACATGCGACCCTCCATCTGGCTTACGATGGCGTTCAGCAGGATGCCGATGAGACCCGCGATAATGATGGCGCCGTAAGTCTCGGGGATGCGGTACGTGGATTGATATTCATAGATGCCGCGCCCCAGCCCGCGCTCGCCCAGGCCAATGAACATCTCCACAGCGATCACCAGCATGAGCGCGTAGGAGACTGCAGTGCGGATGCCATCGAAAATGCTGGGCAGCGCCTCGTAGAACAGCACCTCGGTAAGAGTGTGGAACGTATCCAGGCCCAGCAGGCGCGCCTGGTATAGCCGCCGCTTGTTGGCCAGGGTTGCGCCGGAGACTGAGTTCACCAAGATCACCAGCAGGCTGGGATATGCGGCCAGCGCAACGATCGACTTTTCTCCCACGCCGATCACAATGAGAAACAGCGGAAAAAGCGCCGATGCGGGGATGGAGCGCAGCGCGTGCAGCGGGCTCTCAATCACGTGGTAGGCGCCCCTGCGGTAGCCCAGGTAAAGGCCGAGCGGGATGCCGAGAACGCACGCGATGGCCAGCGCTCCCAGCACGCGCGCCAGCGTCAGGCCAATGTCAGAGAGTAGGCGCTCGTCGAGCATGCGTGGGATGACGCGAACCACGCTGGCCGGCGAAGGCAACACGATCGGGTCCACGATCCGCAGCGTGGTAAGCACGGCCCAGATCAAGACCAGGGCGGCCAGAAACAGCAGGGCGCGCGAGTTTTGTCTAAACCAGCCCATCGCGAATCCCGGCGATCAGCGCCTGCTGCATTGCGTCGTAGTCGGGCGTGCCTGCTTCCCGCGGGAACGCCGTTCTGAATTCAAGGTCGGAAATGACGCGGACCGGCCGGTGCCCGATCACGACGCAATGGGTGCCCAGAGCCAGCGCATCCGAAACGTTGTGAGTGATCAGCACCAGGGTCATGTGGTCGTTAGCCGCCAAATCTTCGAGCGCAGCCATGATCTCCGCCTTCACCTTGCGGTCGAGCGCCGAGAAAGGCTCGTCTAGAATGACCAACTGTGGTTTCCAGGAGAGGCACCGCGCCAGCGCCAGCCTCTGCAGCTCGCCTCCCGAAAGCGATGCCGGATATGCATCCGCGAGCGCGCCCACACGGAAGATTGACATGAGGTAGCAGATGCGCTCCTTGCGTTTCGCCGGGTCCCACCCTAGCTTCCTCATCGGGTACTTGATGTTCTCCGCGACCGTGAGCCATGGAAAAACGCTATTGATAGGGTGCTGATCCACGTAAACGATGTCCCAGCGATTGGTGAAGTGTGGTGACCAGCACACGTCGCCGGCTTGTGGCGTCAGGATCCCCGCCATCATCCGTCCCAGCGTGCTCTTGCCGGACCCGCTTGGGCCCATCAGGGCGAGGATCGAGCCCAACGCTACCTTCAGCGAAAAATCCTCATAGAGCCGGCCATCGGCGTTGTCAACCCGTGCGGGATAGGAAAACGTGATGCGCTCGACTTCCACGGCGCTGGACGGAGATCGAGCCGTCGCGCTCATCGGGTGGGGTCCACCAGACGATGGGCATCGATCTTCTCCGGTATTTCGCCACTCGCGTAGAGCAGGTCAACGAAGGCCTGTAAGTTGCCGACGTCCACCTGGTTTTGCAGCGTGACATCCGAGATGTTGACGCGCGCCGCAATCTCTGGCGGCAGCTTGGTAAATTTAGGCAGCAGCGCGCGTGAGAAGGTCTGGTTCGCGGCCATATAAGCGATGCCGTCCTGGAGTACCTTGACCGAGCGCCGTGCCAAGTCCGGTTGCGATCGCTCAAAGTCGCGTGAGATCACCGATACTCCGATCGGGCAGGGGTTCAGCAGGTCCGCATAAACCGAGCCGAACAGGGCGCGATAGCCGCCGTGTACCAGGGCTGTGGTCGTAACCGGCTCATAAGAGAATAGCGCGTCTACGGCGCCCGACTCGAGGCTTGAAAGCTGCGCTTGCGGCGCCAATTGAACGAACGAGTTCGTCTCCGCATTGACGCCGTGTTTCTTCAGAAACGTAATCAGCATCTTCTGCGGCGCCGTACCCGGGAACACTCCAATTTTCCTGCCCTGGAGGTCTTGCACGCTCCGTAGGCTAGATTTCTCTTTCACGATTATCTTGTCCAGCGCGTTGCTCTCGTTCATTCTGCTGTGCGAGAAAACACGTACCTTGCCTGGATGCTGGATCTCCAGGTGAACGATGGGAATGAACGAGACCGCCGGCAACATGTCCGCCTGGCCTGCAACCAGCGCATTCACCAGGTCATTGCTGCTGCTCAGCGGCAGCATTTCGGTCGTTAGGTTCTCCTTTTCGAATAAGCGCTGTTCCTGGGCAACAAACAGGGGCAAGCTGGGGATGATCGGCGGATATGCAATACGCACTTCGCGCGGCGCCTTGCTGGATGATTTCCAAACACCGATGGCCGCCCCGGCGAGGATGACCGCCGCGGCGATGGGCAACAGCCTCGAGCGCATGATTCCGGCATCATAGCCCACTTGTGAGGGCGAGCGAAGCCGATGAATCGCGCCGGAGACCTTGGAGAAAAAGCAGCAGGCCAGGAACCACCTGGAGGGGTTTGAGAGACGCCTTTCCCAGCGTCAACCCAGAAATGGGCGTGCTGTCGCTACGACACCTGCTCGTATCAGTTTGCTATGCCGAAATCCCGCGGCCTCTCCTATTTGGGCATTTCGCTGGTCGTGCAGCTAGAAGCGATGTGTTCAACCTTGGTGGCCTTGAAATGCCGCTCTCACTTCTCTTCGGCTTTCGCACCAGCCTGTTCTCCGATAGCTGCACTACTGCTCGCCCACGCACAAGGGGTTGTCCAACACTGACCAGAAGAAAATGCCAGGCAATTTCCTGCCGCTGGCGAGTGAGGCCGAGCCTACGTCGGGATTGCTGAGGACGACGCCCTGGCTTACCATGTGCAGGCTATTTCGCCGAAAATGGTGAGATGCCGGTCCAAATGCCTCCCCAGGGCGTTTCTAGGCAGCAACATCAGCGTGTAAAAGGAGCCGTCATGCCAGATAACAGCCTCACCGTTGTCGATAATCGAACCGGTAAGACCTTTACACTGCCGGTCGAAAACGGCACAATCCGGGCCATGGACTTGCGGCAAATAAAGATGAACTCAGAGGACTTTGGGCTGATGACCTATGACCCTGCATTCATGAACACGGCCTCATGCAAGAGCGCGATCACATTCATCGATGGCGAGCGAGGCATTCTCCGCTACCGGGGCTACAACATCGAAGAACTCGCAGAGAATTGCACCTTCCTGCAAGCGACCTATCTGTTGCTCTTCGGTGAGCTGCCCGACGAGAAGCAGACCGAGCAATGGGTCAAGCAGATCAAGCACCACACCATGCTGCACGAAACCACCAAGGAGTTCATGCAGCGCTTCCGTTATGACGCGCACCCCATGGGCGTGCTGGCGAGCACTGTGGCGGCGCTGTCCACCGTATACCCTGAGGCTAAGAACATCACGGATCCGGAAAACCGGCGGTTGCAGATCGTGCGGCTGATCGCCAAGATGCCGACGATGGCAGCCTACTCTTACCGCCACAGCCTCGGTTTCCCGTACGTTTATCCTGACAACGACCTGAGCTACACCGAGAACTTCATGAACATGCTCTGGAAGATGGTAGAGCCGAAGTATGTCGCGAATCCGGTGCTGGCGCGGGCGCTGGACATTCTATTCATCCTGCACGCTGATCATGAGCAGAATTGCTCGACAAGTACCATGCGTTGCGTGGGCAGCTCGCATGCCGATCCCTACTTGGCAGTGTCGGCAGCGTGCGGAGCACTGGCGGGAACGCTGCACGGCGGGGCTAATGAAGAAGTGCTCAAGATGCTGGCCGACATCGGCGAAAAACGCAACGTGCCTGCCTACATCAAACGGATCAAGGAGGGCCACGGTAAGCTGATGGGGTTCGGCCACCGGGTTTACAAGAATTACGACCCGCGGGCACGGATCATCAAGCAGATCGCGAATCAGGTCTTCGAGATCACGGGCAAAAACCCGAAGCTGGAGATTGCGCTGGAGCTGGAGAGGGTCGCGCTGGAGGACGAATACTTTGTCACCAGGAAGCTCTATCCCAACGTGGACTTCTACTCCGGGATCATCTACCAGGCGATGGGCTTTAAACCGGAGATGTTCACCGTGTTGTTCGCCATCCCGCGCACCGCGGGCTGGCTAGCCCAGTGGAACGAGATGCTGGAGGACAAAGAGCAGAAAATCTCACGCCCGCGCCAGATCTATACCGGTTACGAGCTGAGGGAGATACAGTCCGTCAAACCGACGGTCGTCGGTTAGGAACGTGCCCGGATCTCAGCTCGGGACTGCGTCCGACGAACTGAAGTCCAAAGAATGAGCGCTGGTAAGGCTCCCTAGTTTCCCCATGCTTGGTTGGGGATGGTCACAGCTCCACGGTCGCGCCTCATGCAGTTGCCTTGGCGCCAGCCTTAAACCGGGCAGGCGCCGGCTGCTGCTCGAGTGGTCCCACCGGGAGCACCACCCTGCCGAACGCATCATTGAGGATAATCGCGGCATACCACGCCGTTAGCGCACAAAAGATCCCTTCAT
This sequence comes from uncultured Acidobacteriaceae bacterium, assembly GCA_964521445.1. Classification (GTDB taxonomy): domain Bacteria; phylum Acidobacteriota; class Terriglobia; order Terriglobales; family Acidobacteriaceae; genus Angelobacter. Next base: position 3,083 of record CAZFRV010000198.1, on the reverse strand, counting down.
ATCCCGCAATGTGCGTCAAACACGCGCTCCCCGTGTACGCCGCCACGTCCAGTAGCACAAACAGAATGAGCAAGGTGGTGAACACCCATACCACGGTTTGCTGTGACGGAAGGTTGCGATCCAGAGCGCGGCGGTGAAGATGGTCCAAGTCACCAACGTGCCAACAGAGCGCCCCGCGACTGACGGTTTACCCCCTGGTATCAAGTTATGCAAGTACACTGACCGCAGGCACCTTGATTGGCGCATCGACCCGGGGTACACACGAGAGACATGGGGCACCGCCTTCAACCACGGATCAAAGGGATTCTGCCCGTCCGAATTTGGGGAACTGACCACGAGTGCAGGCCTTTTGCCGAGCACGTCTGCACGATCGACATCAGCAACAAGGGTGCCAGCCTGGCGGCAGTGCGCACGCATCTTATGCCGGGCGACACTGTGGGAGTGCAATACCGCACCCGCCAAGCGCGGTTCCGGGTGGTGTGGGTGGCTCCCACTAGTTCGGGCGTTGGGACTCATATCGGCTTGGAATGCCTGCAACCCGAGAAAGATCTTTGGCCTGTTGCTACCCCCACCGAAGGAGCCGATCCCTACACTCCCTCTAAGGAGCTTATTGAGGAAGAGTACAGTTTGCAGGCAGGACGCCGCGCACAAACCCGCTTTCCAGCTGCCGGCACAGTGTATGTGAAGCAAAAGGATGGCGGCGATGGCCAGTGGGCCAAACTGGGTGACATTAGCCTGAATGGCTGCTACCTGCAAACCAGCCATCCGCTCGAGGTGGGCCGCCGCGCCACACTCTCCCTCAAGGTCGCGCATAATGAGTTCCAGGCGAATGCCATCGTACGTGCCTGTTATCCCGGCAGCGCCATGGGGATGGAGTTCACGTTCCTCAGCAAAACTGACCGACGCACGCTACAGCGTCTAATCGCTCACCTGAGAGAATTTGATGTTGCCCTTCGATAGGACCTGTCGCGGGTGCAGCGGGTTTGCCCTGCACTCGATGCGAGCGCCGCTGCTGGATTCGCGCAGTCCAGCTCTTAGCCTCCGCAGGTAGGCTCGCCGCGGAATTTCTCAGGCCACTGTTTCCGCCAACTTCGGGCGTGCGCGCCTAGTGGTGGACCTCTTCATTTCCGCCGCCGGCGGGAGCGAGTTGAAACTCCCCAACTCTCTTGAACGCGGGGTTCTTCTGCGGATCGGCGTCTCGCACGAAATTCGCAGCACTTTGAATTGCCCTGGCTCTCTGCACGACAGAGTCCACGAGCACGGCGCAAGATTGTTTCGCATCTTCCTCGGTGAGTGCAACCTCGTCTACCAGCCACGGCTTCAACGTGCCGATTGCTTCCTCGACATCGTCACTGTTCTCGGCCATGGCGTCCATACGCCAGCGAGCGTCCTCGCTCCCGAATGGCAATCCATTTTCCGGTCGCCGCATTGCAGCAAGCATGCTCTCGGTCGTCCTGTAGATGCCCGCCAGGAAGAAAAGCCCAATGGCCCCAAAAATAGCCGCGCCGAGGTTTTGCCACCATAAACCGAACGCCACTGCTCCCACCAATATGCCAGCAGGCGAGATCAGTTCATGCGCCCCCTGAGACTTGGCTTTCTTCATTAAGCTCGCAAAGTTGATCCAGGGGCGCGCCCGGCGCCAGGTTTTGGCCGCTGACGATCCCATCCACTTCCACAATTGCTTAGCGCGATGCATCGTTTGCACTCCTTACCTACCGGCTCGGTTTCCCCACTGCAAGGCCTGGCAAGGCCCGGCCTTCACTGTAGCCGAACCTTGATCAACGGGCACATTACCTATGGACCTTCACGAGTTGCCATTTGGACCAGGGTGCGGGGAGAAATACAGGCGGCCTATCGAGGTCTAGCTGGACAACGCCGCGGTTGCACCGGGCTGCGATGTCGCTGCGCGTTGAGAACGGTTCTTGCCGCGGTGCCGTTTGGATCGCGATTGGATGTTGTTTCCCTGATTTGCGGAGCACGCAGCGCTGGCATTTGCCGCAGCGCGGCTACTTTGCTCTACTGATGCTGCTACCGATTGCTCTGATGACGTAAGCGGCCACTCGACGGTACCGATGCGGCACTCTCCATTTGGCTGGAACTTGCCGCGCTGGAGCAGTGCCGCGACCAATGTCAGTTCCCGTTGGTTCAGGACCTTCTGTGGCAGCAGCTGAAAGTTACGGAACGTCCACAAAAGCCGGACCCGTTCGCCCAGCGAAGGACGCAAATATACCAGGCCGCTGTCGGTCTGAACTTCAAGCATTCCGCGACGTATTTTTTCCATCCACATAGCCACCTCACCCACACTTCGGGTCAGCGGCGAAAGCGGCGGCAACACCGTTATAGGAGCAGTTGAAATACCAACTCTCAGAGCCCCTAACTACCTGAATTTGCACGCGACAAAAACCAAAGATTCTAATTCCGCAAATTCTGGCCTGAAGCCGCAGACAAATTTTGTCAATTGGGTGTTTTGGGGTAGTGCCTTCCGCGGCCTGGACCAGCCGGTATCCCGGCAGCACTCGTGGCTTGAGGAATGCGTTCTGCGATCCGTTTCGCGGCAGAGAACGATTGCAACCGGAATTTCCGCCTCGCCGTGGTGTTTACTACCTCTGTTTGTAATCGCTTCTGATTTCGCTCTTTGTGTCACGACAGCCGAACCGGCATGTCCAAACGTCTTGCCGGACGGAGGTCCGATGTGCGCGCCAAAGCTGCCCTTTGGTGCCGCTCGAACCCAGCTAAAGCGGCGATATGCTACGGACACACCGCCACTCATGGAATGTCCCAATTGTCATAAGTACACGCACCCCGACTCAACGCGTTGCTGGTCCTGTGGTGCGACTATCCCGCCAGGCCAAGGCTTATTGGAGGAGGCGGGAGTAGCGGGCATCGAGCCAGTGGTCGCGCCGCTGGTCAAGCCACCTTCGCCGCCGCCCGTGAATGTTGGTTCCCCAGTAGCAACGCTGGGTGACCGATGCATCGCCGTCGTGCTGGACGCCGTCGCCTTATTGGCGGTTTTTGCCGTGGTCGATACCTGGGCTGTTCTCCGATGGAGTTCGCCGGCTAGAGACGGGTGGAATGTTACAAGC
>CAZFRV010000197.1:0-5152 GCA_964521445.1 uncultured Acidobacteriaceae bacterium | reverse complement strand
CGGGAAATCGGCATCCGCATGGCCCTGGGAGCCACCCGGCAGGGAGTGCTTGCCATGTTCTTGAAACAAGGGATGACTTTTGCGCTGGCCGGCGTCCTTGCAGGGTCGATTGCGGCACTGGCAAGTACGCGCCTGTTGGCTGCGATGTTGTACGGCGTCAACCCAAGCGATCCGCTGGTCTTGATCGCAGTGGAGTTCGTGCTGCTCATGGCCTGCTTGCTGGCCAGCTACATTCCGGCCAGGCGCGCAACCGAGATCGATCCGATGGTGGCTTTGCGTTGCGAATGAAAGGCGCCAAGCCGGAGTTTCGAGGGGAGAGGATGTTTATTTGAGATAATTCTCGGATACAACGAGATTCTCAAAAAGGGAACCGAATGATTGAACTACGAAACGTAGAAAAGACCGTCAAGAGCCCGGCCGGAATGGTGTGGCTGCTGCGCCGCATCAACGTGACGGTGAAGGAAGGCGAGTTCGTGACCGTGATGGGGCCGTCGGGAGCAGGGAAGACCACGCTCTTGAGCATCGTGGGCATGCTTGACGACGGCTGGGCCGGCGAATATGTCTTTGCCGACCATGCCGTGCACAAGCTGGACCGCAAAAAGCGAGCGGAGCTGAATCGCAGGTACATTGGCTTCGTCTTCCAGAGCTATCACCTTCTGGACAACCTGACGGTGCAGGAGAACATTGACGTTCCCCTTTCGTATCGCGATATTCCGCGGGCGCAGCGGGCGTCCATGGTCGCCGATATCCTGGACCGCTTCCAGATCGTCGGCAAGAAAGACCTGTATCCCAATCAGCTCTCCGGCGGACAACAGCAGTTGGTGGGCGTGGCGCGCGCCGTGGCCGGCAATCCCAAGCTGATCCTGGCCGACGAGCCTACCGGCAACCTGCACTCCGCGCAGGCAAAAGAGATCATGGAGCTGTTCCGCAGGCTCAACCAGCAAGGCACCACCATTATTCAGGTAACGCACTCTGAGGCCAACGCCGCCTTCAGCCATCGCGTGATTCAACTCAAGGACGGCTGGGTTGTGGACGACGTGGTGACAGCGGCCAGCAACGTTACCGTGTGATCGAGGAGTTTTCGGGGGGAAACGGGTGTCAACCAAAACTGAAGAACTCGTTAGCGCGGCGCCGGCGCGCACGGAGCCGGTGCGGATCCTTGTGGCTGACGACCAGGCCGACGTGCGCGAAGCCCTGCGCCTGCTGCTCAAAGCCGAAGGTTATTCCACCGAGATCGTCAGCAATCCCGGGGCGGCGCTGGAGGCGGTCCAGACCAACGAGTTCGACATCATGCTCATGGACCTGAACTACCAGCGTGACACCACCTCCGGCCGCGAAGGCATGGACCTGCTGGCCCGAGTCCAGTCCGCGGACAGCAAGTTGCCGGTAGTCGTGATGACGGCTTGGGGCAGCGTGGAGCTGGCAGTCGAGGCCATGCGTCGAGGCGCGCGCGACTTCATCCAGAAACCCTGGGACAATCCCCGCCTTTTGAGCATCATTCGCACCCAGGTGGACCTGTACCGCACCATGCGCCGGGCGGAACGCTTGGAAGCCGAGAACAGCCTGCTGCGGGCGCAGAATCGTCCTATTTTCATCGCCGAATCCAAGGCCATGCAGCCGCTGCTCACGCTGATCAGCCGCATCGGGCCCAGCAGCGCCAACGTCCTGATCACCGGCGAGCACGGCACCGGCAAAGAAGTTGTGGCCCTGACGCTGCATGCGATCTCTTCGCGCTCCACGCGTCCCATGATCACGGTGAATACCGGAGGCCTTCCCGAGGGAACTTTTGAAAGCGAACTGTTCGGCCACGTGAAAGGCGCGTTTACTGACGCTCGCGTGGACCGCGTGGGACGCTTCGAGCTGGCCGATCATGGCACCCTGTTCCTGGACGAAATCGCCAACGTGCCCCTGAAGCAGCAAGCCAAGCTGCTGCGGGTCCTGGAGACCGGCGAGATGGAGCGGGTGGGTTCGTCGAAAACCAGCAAGGTGGATGTCCGCGTGATCTCCGCCACCAACGCCGATCTGAAAGTGGAGAGCGCGGAGGGACGCTTCCGATCCGACCTGTTGTTTCGCCTGAACACCGTGGAGCTGCACATTCCTCCTTTGCGCGAACGGCGGGAAGACATCCCGCTGCTGGCTTCCCACTTCCTCAGGCAGTATGCCCAGCGCTATCGCAAGCCGGTGAAAGGCCTGGAGCCGGCGGCGCTGGAGAAGATGCTGGAACATCCCTGGCCGGGCAACGTGCGCGAATTGGACCACGCGGTGGAGCGCGCGGTACTGATCAGCACTTCAGAGCTGATTCATCCCAGCGATCTGGGGCTGGAGAGCGAACGTGCGACTTCTGCCAAAATAGAAGACATGAGCCTGGAAGAAGTAGAATACCTGCTCATCAAGAAAGCGCTGGCGCGCCACTCCGGCAATATCAGCCATGCGGCGGAGGCTCTGGGTTTGAGCCGCAGCGCCCTCTACCGTCGCATGCAAAAGTATGGTCTCTGATCCGCACCACGAACCCGAACTCTCGCTGTTCCCCGCCAAGCCGCCAAAAAGGAGCAAGCTGAGCTTCGATAACCGGGTCTTGTTCACCAGCTTCATCATCAGCGTGCCTGGTGTCCTGGCGGCCGAGATCCTTCTCTGGATCGGCGACTACTCGGTGGAGACCAAGTGGACGGTCACGCTGTTCATCGTGCTGGCGTGGATGATCGGAAGCTCCATGCTCCACGGCCAAATCGTCCGTCCCTTGCAGACGCTGTCCAACATGGTGGCCGCGATTCGCGAAGAGGACTTTTCCTTTCGCCTGCGCGGCGGCAGCCGCGAGGACACGCTGGCTGATTTGATTCTTGAGATCAACGCCCTGGCCAGCCGTCTGCAACAGCAAAAGATCAGCGCTTTGGAGGCGACTGCGCTGCTCAAGAAAGTGATGATGGAGATTGACGTGGCCGTCTTCACCTTCGACCAGCAGCAGCGGTTGCGGATTGTGAATCGCGCCGGCGAACAACTCATGGGACGTATTGCCCCACGCATGCTCGGCCTTACCGCGGAAGAACTCGGGCTGCAGGAATTCCTTCAAGCCCCGGGCCCGCAGACTTTGCAAATGACCTTCCCCGGCAAGCACGGCCGCTGGGCCATCAGTCACACCGCCTTTCGCGAAAATGGCGTTCCCCACCAGTTGCTGATCATCTCCGATCTGAGCCGGGCGCTGCGCCAGGAGGAACGCCAGGCCTGGCAGCGCCTGATCCGCGTTCTGGGTCACGAGTTGAACAACTCTCTGGCGCCCATCAAGTCCATTGCCGGAACGCTCCAGTCTTTGGCGGCGCGATCTTCTTTACCCGAAGACCTCACCCAGGATATGCGGCAAGGTCTTCGCGTCATTGAAAACCGCGTGGAATCGCTCAACCGATTCATGCAGGCCTACACCCAGCTGGCGCGCATGCCGGCGCCGACGCGGGCACGGATCGAAGTCGGTCCGCTGGTGGAGCGCGTGGCTACCTTGGAGCATCGTTTGCCGGTCAAGACGCTGGAGGGACCGCTGGTGTCGATTGACGCCGATCCCGACCAACTGGAGCAATTGTTGATCAACCTGATCCGCAATGCCGCGGACGCATCGCTTGATCCGTCGTTGCGCCAGGCCGGATCGGTGGAGGTCGGCTGGCGCACCAACGCGCGCAGCGTAGAGATCTTTATTCGCGATGAAGGTCCCGGCCTGCTGAACAGCGACAATCTCTTCGTTCCTTTTTTCACCACCAAGCACGGCGGCAGCGGCATCGGGCTGATCCTGAGCCGGCAGATTGCCGAAGCCCACGGTGGCGTGCTGCAACTGGCCAACCGGCTCGACCGCGGAGGCTGCGAGGCCGTGATCGCGCTGCCGGTGAGTTACTGAGGGACAGAAGGTCGCCTTGATCGCCCGGAATCGCACGTGATCGGAATAGATTCGGACTCTACTGCTCCACGCCAGAGTGCAAGCCGCACAGCTCTTGATCCCCACGCTTCGCCAATACCGGGCGAAAGCGGGGCCACTCGCGGACTCGGACCTTTTATCCGAAGTAAAAATCTACAACCGGTGTGCTCCAAGCTGCGTATTTGCTGGCGCAAATGCAACCCATCTGGCATTTGCGCCGTTCGATGGAGACCTCGACCTTGCCCTGCCCTGCTGCCTCCCTGAGCCGGGCCTCCGCGTGGGTATAGGCGTTCACACCTGACGGCAGCTGTCTTTGCGGGTCATCCAGAATGATTCGCGCCCGCCGGTTCGGGAAGTCGAGCCTTCCCGAGGGGATCTGAATCGCGGGCATCTTATGGAGATCGTCGGGACTGAGATTTTGCGCCACTTCTTCTGCATTCTGAAACCATCGTGCACTATCGGGTTCGGTGTCATACCAGTAGGCCGGGCTTCTTTTGGTCACGCGGACTTCGGCGCCTGGAGGCAATCGTAGAAGAACATCCAGGTCCAAAACGAATAAGACAGGTCCGAATAAGTTTGGCGCCTTGGTTTGCCCTTGCCGGTCGTGGATGTCAACATGGGGAACAAAGATCGTGTGCCAAATGCCATACTTCCTGTCGAGTTCGTCAGTGGGTTGCGCGGACTGTTGCAGCCCGTGGTCTTCAGCAAATCCACGAGAGACTATTCCACCCTGTTGCAGATAAGTACAACTGGTGATTACTGAATTTGCTTGGTGAAGATGCGTGACTCCGATATGTTTCAAAATCTCGTAGATGTCGCGTCCTTGCAACAGGAGCCCCCTTTTCAAGCCTGCCCTGCCAAAGCTTGGCCGAGAAACAGACCCATTGTTTTGGGGCTCTGTGCTCAATGCTTTGGCTGCATTTTTTGGTTGCCATATGCGGCTGACCCCAAATATATCGCACCCCCGCAGAGCGCGGACTCTAAAAAAGGGGGGCTGTTGTTATGGCTTTATGAGATCTCGACTACGGCGGCTTTTGCTCCGTCCCGTTTAGGGAGAATTGGGGGCAAGCGGAGATTCTGGAGATTCACGTCATGATCAGCAGTCTAAACTGAATAGAGCGGAGGTGGCATGCCGCAGATATCGGAGCGAGAATTCGAGGTGTTGCCGTTGCGGGTCCACGGATTTCTTGAGGACGTTCCACTGCATGATGTCTGGGCCGTTGATCTGCCGCGGCCGCGCGCCGGCATCACGCTCGA
>CAZFRV010000196.1:0-5823 GCA_964521445.1 uncultured Acidobacteriaceae bacterium | reverse complement strand
CGCTGTTTCTGATCGGCGACGGCCATGCCGGACAGGGCAACGGCGAAGTCGACATCACCGCGCTCGAGACCTCGCTGACCGGAACGCTCCAGTTCATCGTGCGCAAGGACCTCAAGGTCGGCTATCCCCGCGCGGAAACGCCCACCCACTACATCAGCATGGGGTTCGACGACGACCTCAGCGAAGCTACGCGCATCGCCGTCCGCCAGATGATCGATTTTCTGGTTACGGAGAAACATCTCTCGCGCGACGACGCCTACATGCTGACCAGCGTAGCCGGCGACGTGGACATTACTGAACTAGTAGACGGCAACAAGGGCGTCCATGTGATGTTGCCCAAGAGTATCTTCGCTAAGTAGATGCCATCCGTGGCTGGATAGATCACTTCTGCCAGGCACCTAGTTTCACAACCATCGTTACTTTCGTAACCCGGATTTTGACACTCATGTTGGGTAGACTTTGCCGGTAGCTTGGCTGCATTCAGATGCGTGGCCGAGGACGCACATGCTTATACCCGTTCGACATGAGAATATGTCGGCTCGAAGGTGGCCCGTTGTCACACTGGGGCTGATTGTCGTCAACGTCGTTGTCTTCCTTTTTACGCACTCGACTCTGGAAGACCAGCAATTGCAGACCCATGACGTAAAACTCCATCTCATCATATTGGCTGCCATGCATCCGGAGCTGACGGTTCGTCCCGAAGCGCAAAAAATGTTGGCCGCCATCCAGGCCGCCAATCCCAAGCTGTGGAATTACGTCAAAAGCGACCAACGTCAGATCGAGGACGCTTGGGACGCCCGAATACGTCTGCTGGACGCTCCACAGAAGCTTCAGGAGGAAATGGATTCTCTTGGCGCCAAGTATGCAGAGTTGGAAGCTACGTCCCTCACCGAACAATATGCGTTCATCCCTGCTTTACAACGGCCCATCTCCTATCTCACGGCTAACTTCCTGCACGGAGGATGGTTGCACCTGATCGGCAATATGTGGTTTCTCTGGCTGGCGGGCTTTGTTCTGGAGGACACCTGGGGCCGGCCGATCTACGCGATCTTTTATTTTGTCGCCGGCGCCGCAGCCATGCAAGTTCATGCCTTGACGAATGCGGGCAGCATGGTGCCCGCTCTGGGAGCGTCGGGCGCCGTGGCCGGACTGATGGGGGGCTTCCTGATGCGGTTCCCCAAAATGAAGATCCAAATGCGCTGGATTCTCGGGATTCGCTCCCTGCTGAGGGGCGGATATCAGTTTTCCGCGCCAGCGTATGCGTTGCTGCCGCTTTGGCTGCTGACGGAAGTTCTTTATGGCACGTTATTTGGCCAGGCCACCGGCGTAGCCCACTGGGCCCATGTCGGCGGCTTTGTCTTCGGCGCCTTGGTGGCGTTGGTGGTGCGCTACTCCCATCTCGAACACCTTGCCAACAAAGCTATCGAGGAAAAAGTCACCTGGACGAGCGATCCGGAAATTACCCAGGCCAGCGAATTGATTGAAAAAGGACAGAATGACGAAGCCATCCATCACTTAGAAAACGTGCTTGCCGCAAAGCCTGATTCCATAGATGCCTGCAGCATGCTGCAACAGACCTACTGGCGCAAAGGTGACGTGCCCCGGTACCAGGAACTTACCGCCAAGTTATGTGCGCTCTACCTGAAGTCGCGAGAGAATGATCTGGCCTGGCAGAATTTTGAGGAGTTTCTCAATACCGGCGGCGACAAGATGCCGGTTGCAACCTGGTTCGATCTGTGCCGGGTCGCGGAAGGACAGAACTGTTTCGAGCGGGCCTTGAGCGAGTATCAGAAGCTTATTGCCGCCTATCCTGCGGAGAAACGGGCCCTGCAGGCCCAGATGGCGGCAGGGAGAATCTGTCTGAAGCAACTCAACCGTCCGCAAGAGGCCTTGGCTTTCTATGAAGCCGCGGCGGCTTCTCCTATTCCTCACCTCGATTGGGAGCAGACCATTGCTGCTGCCATTCGCGATGCCAGGAAAGCTCTGGAGCCCGTTACTGCCGGCGCTCGATAAAGGCAACAACAAGAAACTGTTTCGATGAACCGGCGGGCCGCACTTCAGTGCGGCCCCGTTTTTTGCAATAATGCTCGTGCGGTCCCGGGTCCGGCGACCCGGAGAAAGGCGGGCAGGTGAGACTGTTGATTCGATGGTTGCTGAGCGCGGTCGCGTTTATGATCGTCGCCCACCTTGTTGGCGGGTTTAGGGTCGACAACTTTGTCGCGGCCCTGATCGCGGCGGCGGTCTTCGGGTTAATCAACGCCACGCTGGGCACGCTCCTCAAGATCCTGACTTTTCCTTTGACCATCCTGACCCTGGGACTGTTTCTGATCGTGGTCAATGCCATCATGCTGAAAGTGGCGGCTGCTTTTGTGCCGGGTTTTCACGTCTACACCTGGACGGCAGCGATCATCGGCGCCATCCTGCTCAGCCTTGTCTCGGCCATCCTGCACTGGCTGGTTGACGACAAACGCCGAGAGCGCTACTGACTAAAGAGAGACCGCAGCCGGTCCACGATCGGCTTGACCGCATTCTGCTGGAACAGGCGGATGGCGGCGATCCCGCTGGCGCCTGCGGCAAAACACTGCCGCGCATTCTCCAGATTGATTCCGCCAAGCGCCAAGACCGGCATAGGTGCGCCGTCGATACGCGGACGACGGCAAGCCTGGCGAAGCAGCTCCAATCCACGGGGATTGAGCTGGCCGTCTTTTTCGAAGACCGGACCAAACACGGCAAAGTCGGCTCCGTGGGCCTCCGCCTGAGCGACTTCGGCGGCAGCGTGAGTTGATACTCCGATCACCGGAACTGTGCGTCCGGCGCGAACCATGATCACGCGGACTTCACTGGCCGTGAGATCATGGGCGGGAAGGTGTACGCCCTGAGCGCCCGAAGCCAGCGCTACATCGATGCGCGAGTTGATCAACAGACGCGTCAACGATCCGGAAGGAATAGCAGCGACAGCCTTGTGCGCTAGCGTTTCCAAAGCACGCGCGCTGAGGTCTTTCTCCCGAAGTTGTATCCAATCCACGCCGGCGGCGGCACACTCTGCGATCTTTTTGAGCAGTCTCTGCTCTTTGTCTTCATTCTTGGTGCTGCCGGGGAACTGGTTACGGTCGGTGATGTAGCCGAGCTGCAAGGTGGCCGGTGCGGGTTCAGGAGCGGAATCAGTGGGGAGATACAAGGTTCTTTTACTCTGGCCCCGACATCAAATGACAGCAGGCACGCCGTCAGGGAAATCGCAGGCACCCTCTACTATAACCACGGCAAGGCAATGGCCGTCGAGAGCCTAGCAAAAGCGGGATTATCGGTGCCGGCTGATGAAGCGTCAATCAAGTTCATGCCGGGGGCAACTCCGGATACAATAAAGAATCAATGTTTGAGCGTCTAAACCAAATCGAGGCCAAGTACGACGAGCTGACCCGGGCCCTGGCATCGCCCGAGGTGATCGGCGATTCGTCGCGCTACCAGAAGACTGCCAAGGCCCACAGCGAACTCGCGGACATCGTGGATAAGTACCGTGAATACAAGGACTTGCAGCGAGGCATTGCGGAGAGCCGAACCATGATCGCGGAAGAGTCGGACGCCGAGTTGAAGGCCTATGCCCAGGAAGAGTTGACCCGGCTGGAAGAGCGTCTGGCGGCGACCGAAGCTGATCTCAAAGCGCTGCTGGTGCCCAAAGATCCCAACGACGAGAAGAACGTGATTTTGGAAATCCGCGCCGGCACCGGCGGGGACGAGGCTACGTTGTTCGCTGCCGAGATTTTTCGCATGTACACGCGCTACGCCGAGTCGCGGCGCTGGAAGGTGGAGGTGCTGTCCACCTCGGAGTCCGGCGTGGGCGGCTTGAAGGAAGTCATCGCCATTATCGAAGGCAAGGGCGTTTACTCGCGCATGAAGTATGAGAGCGGCGTGCACCGCGTGCAGCGCGTGCCGGAAACCGAGCAACAAGGACGCGTGCACACTTCCGCCGTCACCGTGGCCGTGCTGCCGGAAGCCGAGGACGTGGACGTGAAGATTGAAGCCAAAGATCTGCGCATTGATACCTTCTGTTCCTCGGGTCCCGGCGGCCAATCGGTGAACACTACGTATTCCGCCGTTCGCATCACCCACCTGCCCACCAACACCGTAGTGAGCTGCCAGGACGAAAAGTCGCAAATCAAGAACCGCGAGAAAGGCATGCGCGAGCTGCGCGCGCGCCTCTATGAGATGGAGATGGAAAAACAGCAGGCGGCCCTGGCCAAGGAGCGCAAAGCCATGGTGGGCTCGGGCGATCGCAGCGAAAAAATCCGCACTTACAACTTTCCCCAGAACCGCGTCACCGACCACCGCATCGGGCTGACCCTTCACCAGCTCGCCGACGTGATCGACGGCAAGCTCCAGCCCATCATCGACGCCTTGATCACTCACTACCAGGCGGAAAAGCTGAAACACCAGGCCGAAGTGCTTGCGTAGAAGCCTGACCGGCCCACCATTTGGGACGACAGGACGTGATCGCAGTCTCCAGCATGGCAGCGTCCCACTTGGTTGAGAAGTGCCCGGTTCGATGTTTCCTGGGAAGTGCACCATTTGCCAAGAATGTTGCGCTGGCCGGGGATTACCAGTACTCTTATTCGCCTTTGCCAATTGCTATTTGCTGACTGCTATTTGCTTTTATGCAGCTCAAACAGGCTGTTGACGCCGCGTACGAACTCCTGGTCGCGAACGATGTGCCCTCGCCGCGATTGAACGCCGAGCTTCTGCTGATGTTCGTGCTGGCACGCGAGCGCGCCTATCTCTTTGCTCATCCCGAACGCGAGCTCTCTTCGGAAGAACAATACCGCTACGACCAGGTGATTCGCGAACGTGCACGTGGCTGTCCCACCCAGTACATTACCGGCCATCAGGAGTTTTGGGGATTGGACCTGCTGGTCTCGCCGGCAGTGTTGATTCCCCGTCCTGAGACCGAGCACGTGGTGGAGACGGTGCTGGAGTTGGTGAAGCAATTCGATCCCGACCCGCGGCGGCGGCTGCGGATGGTGGACGTGGGAACCGGTTCCGGCTGTATTGCCCTAGCCCTGGTCAGCGAACTCCCGCAAGCCGACGTCCACGCCGGCGACATTTCCGAGGAAGCTCTGGAGATGGCCCGCATCAACGCGGCGCGGCTGGGATTGGACCAGCGAGTCCATTTTCGGAAGTCGGACCTGCTCGCCGCTTTTCCTCGCGACACTTTCGACTTCGTAGTTTCGAATCCTCCCTACGTCGGCGACTCCGAGGCGGACAAGGTGCAAAAGCAGGTTCGCGACTTTGAACCCAGGATCGCGGTCTTCTCCGGCAAGGAAGGCATAGAGGTTTATCGCCGGTTGATCCCTCAGGCGCGGGAGGCTCTGAAGCCGGGGGGATGGTTTGTGGCCGAGATTGGCTTCTCGGCGGAAGAGAAGGTGAAAGAGCTCCTTGCCGGCTGGGCCGATATTCAGGTCACGGCCGACCTGCAGGGAATCCCGCGAGTGATCGCGGCGCGAAGAACCTGACTCATCTTCAACCTGGAAAGCGTGGAAGATTGTTTCTGTGTGAAATTCCGAGCGCCCGCCCGGAATGAAGCGACCCGCGGACAACCAGAGCCGGAGCCGCAGTCATCTCTTGGCTTGATACGGCAGCTCGGGACGACTGCTCTCAAAGTCCACCGACCTTGCGCCCTGCCCGGCGAAATTGTTCCACCATCAGCGGTCTTCGGAGAGACTCCGCGTGGACACTCTGGTCCAGGACATCCGTTTCGGCGTCCGCATCCTGATGCAAAATCCGGCAGTGACCATCGTTGCCGTAGTCACCCTGGCCCTCGGCCTGGGCGCG
>CAZFRV010000195.1:0-5426 GCA_964521445.1 uncultured Acidobacteriaceae bacterium | reverse complement strand
TTCGATGGAATTACTCAGGTCGTGGGTCAGCGCTCGCAGCTTGCTGCTGATCTCCGCTGGGATTCTTGGTGTTGGCCCTATCTCCGGTCCCGCGCCCATGTTAGACTCCTCGACATCACTGACAGACGCTTGCCCATCCCTGTCCGCAGCGCCAACCGATTCTATACCATGCTTCCGCAAGACTGACACAACGGTGTTATGGTGCGCCGTTAGTGGTATTACGAGTTGGTGCCGTGGTTGGATCCAGAGCTTCCAGCGAAGAGCAGCCACGAGAAACTGATACGCGCGCTCTTTGAGATGATGCTGGGAGATGATGCTGGCGCAGATGTGAGTCCGGTTGTTGCCGGCTACACTCTGGTGGTACTGTAGGGCGGTTGTTTTCTTCCTCGCAGCACCAGCTAAGTTAGCGTTAGCTCCCTCCTTGGCGCTCTCGTTGACGTTGGACTCCAGTGGGCCACGGCCCGGAAAGCAGAGGGTGACCAATGTCGGAATACAAATGCTATGTGACCATTGACAACACCAAGAACCCAAACGCATTAAGGCTGATCTCCAGCGACCCAAGCGGCAACTACGTCACGTCGCCGCCAGCAATCCTACCTGCCGGACAAACCGTGCAACTGGAGCTCGACGCCGCTTGGGACGAAGGGCCTTCCGACACTCTGGTCTGGATCACGGGCGCTGCGCCGAACCAGGCAACCATCACCATGACGTTTGCCGACCCCTTTCTTGAAGACAACGAAGCGACGCTGAGTGTAAGCGGCTCGCAGGCGGCATTGCTGGCCTACGGCGTCAGCTACTTCTATGCTTCCGCGGGCGACACCGCGGGTGGTCAGCCGATGCAGCGCGATGCCGTCGCGTCTACCGGAGACCCGGTGCGTGTCAACTACTCCATTGTGCAAAACAGGCTGGCCAACCAGCCTTCACAGTGGTCGCTGCAAGGTATCAAGCGGATAGTCTGGTACATGCTGGAAAACCGCGGCCTTGACCACCTTATGGGGCAGCTCTACACGGAGAAGAATCCGCCTCTGCACTTCTGGCCGAATGGAAGCCCTTCCAGGTTCAACGGCCTGGGCGCCAACCCGACATTTTCCAATACGTACTTCAATCAGGACACGGGGAAGAACCAAACGGTTACAGCCAACCCCGTGCCAGCCGGAACGAATGACACTCCTAATCCCGATCCCCACGAGGTCTGGGAGCATGTGAATGTGCAAATCTTTGGGAACAACCCGCCTCAGCCCCCGTGCACGATGGGCGGGTTCCTCCAGGACTACTCCAGTGTGGATCCCGGCAATGCCGCCCAGCAGATTATGCAGTTCTACACGCCGCAACACGTCCCAATCATCAGTCACGTGGCGAACAGAGGCGCGATTTCAGATGCATGGTTCTGCAGTGTTCCCACAGAGACCTACGCCAACCGGGCGTTCTCCATCTCCGGCACTTCAGATGGCCTGGTGGACAACGTGGTTTCCGCCGACCCGCCCTTTTACGCCAACACCATCTTCAATATCATGACCAACTGCGGCTACAACGGACCCAATGACTGGGCCATCTACGCCAACGACACTTGGCCGCCGTGGAGTAGCGACCCTGACCTTTGCTTCACTACATTCCAATTCCAGGCCTTGTACGATCTGGTGGGTGATGCTACAAGCCCGCAGCGTGTCTTCACCTGGGATGATCTGCTGACCGGAGCCAAAGCCGGGACTCTGCCTGCGTTCTGTTACGTAGAGCCCGCCTGGTACGTTGAGGAATTAGGAATCACCTACAACGGGACCGACTATCATCCGCCCGCGAACCTGCCGCCTGGCGAGAACGCTTTGCGGGACTTGTACGTCGCACTGTTTAGCAAACCGGACCTCGGGGCCGATACCCTGCTCATCGTGACCTTTGATGAACATGGCGGCACGATTGACCACGTGTGTCCTCCCGCCACGATTCCACCCGATCAGATGAGCGCGGCGCCGCAGAACTTCGATTTCACGCGCTTGGGGGTGCGGGTCACGACAATCCTGGTCTCGCCCCACGTTCGGGGCTACACCGTCTTCCGCTCGCCCAGCGGCACGCCTTTCGATCACACCTCCCTCCTCAAGACGGTTCTCGCCTGGCGGGGCATCGACGCATCTGGTGGAGTGGCCGGTGCAAGGTGCGCCATCGCGCCGAACTTCTCCGGCGTGGTATCACCTACCAGGATCTCAGACGCCGAAACGCAGAACCTGGCGGCGGCCATGCCCGAGCCGCTCCCGATCAAACCTGCAGACAAACAGCGGCCGCTGAGCGGCCTGGAGCAATCCATGGCCGGCTTCTGGGCCTACAAGATCACGGGAGGAAAACGCGGAAACCCGGAACATCTCGAGTTGACCGCCCGGATCGCAGGCGCAAAGACAATCGCGGAAATGGAGGAGATCATTTACGCCGCCGTGGCGGAAAAGCGTGCCCGCGGCGGAATGTAACCCGGGAACAGCATGCTGGCAGCAACTCCTGAAATTCTGGTTCGTGAATGGGCGGATGTCAGCCTTATGTTCTCCCCTTATCTCCTCACGATAACGCGGGTCCCGGACTGAAGCAGCGGTCCTACACAGCTCGCAGGAATCGTATGGTTCACTGCACTATCAGTTGGACGGTCACGCTGGCTTGCGCCGAGCCGGCCGATCCGGTAACGCTTATCGAATAAGTGCCTGGAGGTGTTGGACCACCGCCTCCGCCACCGCCACCGCCGCCACACGACAAGGTGCTCAATGCCAGCAGCAGAAGTGTACAGAGCGCACTCAACCGCCTGCGTCGACGCCTCCCACCCACAACGATGGGAAGTCCCAGGACCATGGCCCAAAGCAGAGCGTAGATTTTCGGGGCGGCCACTGCCGCTCGCGCGGCGGTAGTGGTAACGCTGAGCACCACCGTGACTGGCGCGCCGGAGAGATTGAAAGACGCCGGGTTCAACGCGCAGCTTCCGCCCGGCGGAGCGCCCGAGCAATTGAAGCTGGCTGAAGCGGTGAAGCCCGCATCGGGAACAACGCTGAGGTTAAAGACGCCCGTAGCGCCGGCCGTGACGGTGACAACGGGAATCTCCGTGCTGCCGGTGGCCGCGTCTGCAATCACGAATCCTGGTGGCAGGGGAAAGCTGCCTGTTCCCTCCAGAGGAAAGTTCTGGGCGGCGATAGGCGCATCGTCATTGATGGTGATCTGGCCGAAGGATTGCCCTTGTGTTGTCGGAGCAAAAGTAATGCTCACGCTGCAGGAGGCTCCAGGCACAACCGCGGCGCAATTGGAGGTCGCGGAGAACGGCGGACCGGAAGTGGAAACGCTGCTCACGTGCAGGTCGGCGTTTCCGCAGTTGGTCAGGTTCAGCCGTTGCGTCCTGGTCCGGTTGACCGGAACGCTGATGAAGTCGGTTCCGTCGATATCATGGCACACCGCCGGCGCGGGAACACTGGTATCGATCTTGACCACGTATCCACCGCCTTTCGCCGCCGTGGATTGAAACGCTTTCACGGCCGGGAAAACCGGGCTCTGTGTCACGCCGCCCATCACCAGCTTGCCCGCGGGATCAACAGCCATCGACGAAGGATAACCGCCGGCATTCACGTTGGTTCTGGTATCACCGCCGTTAAGGTGCGTGGAAAAGAGCACGGTGGAGAGGTCGCTGGTGAGTTCACTCACATAGCCGGAGAAGCTTGCCGGGTCCGGCTGAAAGGGAAACTTCAGCGGAATCGTAGTCTCGGTCACTCCGTTGACATAAACGTTGCGGTTGGCGTCCACCACAACGCCGTAGATATAGCTGAACAAGATGGCGGGCTGGCCGGCAATCGTCGTGTTGGGACCGGTAAAATACGTGGCTGCGGGAATCGCGGTGCCCGTTGCGTTCAGCTTCAGGATGTATCCTTCCACGCCGGTCTTGCCCGATTTCTGGAAAGCGTTGGCGGAAGTCTGCAGTGTCGTCCCTGAGGTAACGCCGGCAACATAGGCATTCCCATCAATATCCAGCGCGATGCCAGAAGAGTTGTCGGCGCCAGGAAGATAGGTGAGATAGATCAATCCGGAAGCGGTTGGGTTGATCTTGGCGACAAACGCCCCGCCAAAGTTAGGCGACGACGGCCCCACAACTCCAGCAGTGGTAGGCAGCCCGGGATCGGCGGCGCGCGCGACAAAGACGTTGCGCCCTGCATCCACGGCCAGGCCCAGATTGTGCATGCTGAATCCGCCGAATGGCATTGTTCCGGGCAGCACCGTGGACCAGACCAGCGTCCCCGACGGCGCCACTTTGGAGACAAACAGTGTCCGCGCCGGCGAAGGAGGCACCGATGTGGTCAGCGTGCCCGGCGTAATGGGAAACGCCGACGAATTGGTGAGCCCGGAGACGTAGGCATTCCCGGCGGAGTCCGTCGCAATCGCAACCAGGTCCGAGGACAGTCCAAAATCGTTTTTCTCGTTCAGAATGGCTGTCCCAATTACACCGGAATAATTCAAGCTGGCGCCGCTCGGCGAAAGCGAAGCAACAAATACCGCGCCATTGCAGCACGTGGCCGGGGTGATCGCGTTGACCGAAGGAAAGTCGGTGGAGAAAGTGCCGCCGGCGACCAGAGCATTGCCGCCGGCATCCACGGCAATGGCGTGTCCTGCATCGCTGCCCGTTCCGCCCAGATACGTCGAATAGATCAGCGTGTTTCCGGTGGGATCAAGCTTGGCGATGAAAGCATCGGTAGAGACCGGAAAAGTTGCCGAACAGCCGGAACATGTAGCTTGCTCGGGCAGATGAGTAGGAAAGTCAGTGGACGCTGTCTGCCCCGTAACATAGATGTTGCCGGAGCTGTCTGTAGCCACGCCGAACACCGTATCCTGCCCGCTGCTGCCGGTAAAGTAGGTTGAGAACGTAAGTATAGGATCGATGACCAAAGCTATTCTGGGATCATAATGGCCAAGCTTAAAACCCAGGCGGCCGCCGCTGACCTTGAATGCCGCCGCTACTTCTTTCCGCTCTGAACCTAGATCCTGATAAGCATAAGGCTTCTTAAAGATAAGACTTCCACCGCCGACGTCAACTACAAGATCGCCATGGTCCAGCGTGCGGATGGCCCTGGCGCCCTTCAACTCCACGCTTATCTGCGCGGGATCGGCGCCGGGCGCAACCACAAAGTCGTGCTCCAACTCTCCGGCCCGTCCGTAAAACACCAGGTCGATCCCCGCATAGATCCCGTGGTAACGCAGGCGTGAAAAGCCAGGAACGTTGGTTTTCCACTGTGCAGGATCATTGCCGCGAAGATAATTCGTGGTTCCAGAGGTTTTTTCCTCGCCTGCAATCCGCACGTTGTCCGAGCCGTGCAACTCCATGCGCAACCGGGACGCAACGTGTCCGGAAGGCAGGAATAGGTCGATCCATTCCCGTTGAAACTTTGCGCTGAGGCCCGCCTGGCGGACAACAAAATCCG
>CAZFRV010000194.1:0-9901 GCA_964521445.1 uncultured Acidobacteriaceae bacterium | reverse complement strand
GGATGTTTCGTCCGGTTCTTGATGTCAGAGCCCGGGCCTTCGGGATGCCGCCAGTCGGCTCCTTTGATGTAGCTCCACCATTGGTACTCATTGCTCAGAGCGACCGGATGATCGGGCGGAGTAAAAACCACCGCACCCGCGACCAGATTCTCCTTGGGCGCTGTAGGAAAATCTTCCTGGCGCGGCGCGATCTCTGCGACGGTAACGTAGTGCGTGGCGTTTACGAACGCCGAGAATTGTGCGTTGGTAACGTCCGTCTTGTCCATCCAAAACCCATCCACGTAGACCCGGTGCCAGGGACGAGTATCAGGCATGCGGGGATCGTTGGTTCCCATCCAAAACTGGCCGCCGGGTACCCAGGTCATTCCCGGAGGCGCCGCTTCGTTCGGCTTGGCTGTATTGATCTTGGGAACCCATGCGTTTGGATCAGCGGCGGCGGCTGCCGAAACCACAGCCGTGCTCGTAATCAGGGGCGCCGTCACCATGCGTGCCTTGGCCGCACCGATGCCCCGGTCGCAATAGGCGCCGGCCGCCGCCGCGGATGCTTCAGCAACGCGTTCCCGATGCCAGCGGTAACTCAGCGAGGTGGCCAAACCCGCGCCCACAGAGGCCACGAAGATAACCAGCGCCCATCGTTTTTTCCAGGCTTCCCCAAGATTCATTGGCATGGCGCCAACCTAGAAAGAAATCTCCAGGCCGGCGACCGCGCCTTTCTGGGTCAAGCTGACGCCGAGCCGCTGGGATGTGGTGTTGACGTTGAATCGCGATCCCAACTGATAGCCGCCTCGAACCGCCAGGTTCTTGAACAGTTTGATTCCTACGGTCCCTTCGGAAGACACGAAATTGCCATAGCCGAAGAAATACATGCCCAGCACGTTGGCGGTCACAAAGAAGCGGGGTGCAAAATAAAAACGAATGGTGGGCCCGGCCACGGGGAGCGGGGCTCGAATGGATCCCGAGGAGAACGTTGCTACCTGCGGCACGCCGTGATTGATCTGCGCCGCGGCATTCAAGGAACCGCTGACGTCAAATATATCGAGTTGCACTTGTGCACCCAGGTTCCATCGCTTGCGCCGGATGAAGTCGTACTGATAGCCCGGGATCAGAACCTGTGCGGAAAGACTGCCCGATGCAACCGTTCCCAAGGCGAAAGTCTGGCCTTGAAAGACCACGGTTCGGTTGAGTGTGACCGTCTTGGATTGATCGAAGTCGGTCCCGATGAGGTAGAGATGGTTTTTTCTAGTGAACTTCCAGTCCACCTTCCCGGTAAAGGTGGAGTAGGAATTGAATCCAATATCCTTGCTCAGATCGAGGAATCCGGTGTTGCCCTTGCTGGTGAATGTGCCCGAAGGTTCGGAGTAAAACCAGCCCAAATCAAAGCGAAGTTTGTAAGCGTCCCAATCTTCCTTGTCTTTGTCCTTGTCACCGGCATATGCGGGAGCCGCGAACAGAACCAGCAAGGCCAGGGCGGACATCATCCGCATCCAGCGCAAGGCTTTTTTCTTCCACTGCATCTCGAAGCCGCCTTTCGACGATGTTCGGACCACCCTAGGAGACAAAGGCCGGCACTCTGAACACCATTGATAAGGATGTGACTCTCGCGGCAGGGGTTTCCCGCCACGTTCTCCATAGGGTGTTTGCGATACACGAACCGGGCTACTTCTTTTCCTCCGCGGCTTTCACGGAAGCCGCAGTCAGGGCCTCAGTCAAGGGCTTGGCCTCTTCGGGCATCATGGCGTTGCCACTGAGAATCTGCTGCGCGCTGAGTTTCTCGCCGTAGAGATCCTTGTTGGCGTCGCCGTCTACGCGAAGAGTCATGCCTGACACCGATACTCCGGCGAACACGCCCTGGGCCCGGGAGTAAGAGAGCATCTGGGCTTTCATGATCGCGTTGGTGGAGGCCTCCGCGGTTCGTCCCACGGGTCCGGCGGCCACGCTGGCTTCGGCGCCCAGTTTGACTTTGCTCTTCATGAGAGAGCGGGCTCCATCATCGTTGAGGACCAGGATCACCACATCCGTGGCCTCCACGCCAAGCTGGAGACCGATGTCGCCACCTCCCGATGCCATCATGACCGGCGGGCTCCACGGCCCCTTGAAGTCGTCCCCGGTGCGGCACGTCATCACGCCTCGGCCGTAATCGCCCCCGACAATGAAGGCTGCTTTCTTGAGCCCGGGGATCACGATCACGCATTTGGTGCCGTCGAGCACGCTCAATGGAACGCCTTTATCGGGCGCTCTGAGAATGTCCTTCACCACATTCGCTGATTCTGTGATGCGCTCTTTTTCTTTTTGTCCGGTGTCCGCCCAAGCCGAAACCATCAGACCCAGGACGACAACCCCTGCACATGTGAGTCTCTTCATTTTGGAACCTCGCCTGTCTGCGCCGCCTTGACAAGCAGCAGTACTGACTGGGATGTGATTCTCTCTCCGGGAGTTTTCCGCTACTTGGCCGCCTTAGCAAAGGACACCGGGTGCGCCCCCCCGTGCACCACGAGGCCTGGAGGAAGGACAGAGCACGGGTGAATGGCGCTAGGAACTTTCATTTGGAAGAACCGAACAGCTCTACGGTTGCGAAGGGTTCGGCCGACCACGGCCGGAAGCGGTTCAACGTAAACTTCGTCTTCTGCCCGGGCTTCACATCGACAACGAGGTAGTTGTATTCCTCCTTGGGCGCGGCACCCTTCCAGTAGAGGTCCGGCGGATAACCCTCGGGCACCGTGATGTGTGTCCGGCCGGGAAGAATCGGATCCTGCTCTGCCCCACCACCGCCCAGGAGCAGGTATTTCACGCCGTCCACTTCATAAACTTCGGTCGTGTGTACGTGTCCGTTGAGGACCACTATGTCCAGGTCTTTCGCGTATTGCGAGATGAGCTTGTGCGGATTCTGAGCCTCGGGCATGCCACCCATTCCCGAACGGGCGAAAACCGCGTTGTGAAATGTGATAAACACTTTCTTGGTCCCCGCCGCCTTGGCCTCATCCAGCCACTGGCGGAGCTGGTTCATCTGTTCTTCGTAAGTTGGGTGGATCGATAGCCAACCCGTAGGATCTTTGTCATCGTAATGACCGGTCCACAGGAAAATGAAACGAACCCCGTCGTAATCGAACTTGTAGATGAGTCGCTTGTCAGATATTCCGAGCTTCTTCAAATAGGGGAAGGTAGTCAGGAAACCCTCGGCGTTCGGGTCCTCCCACACTTCATGGTTTCCGGCGGCGGGGAAAACGCGTCCATCCAACCCTGAGTCGGTCAAATGCTTGTCGGGCGGCGGCAACTGTTTCATCAAGTCGCGGTCCACACGTGCCCAGTAGAGATTTTCGGAAGGCTTATTGCCCTGTTCGCCCCACCAGACCCAGTCGCCAGTGTGAAGGACAAAGTCAGCATGGCCGCTCTTGACGGCTTTCACTACCTCACGAACAACCCAGTCGCCACCTTGCACGCGAAACATCGTGCGGTGGACGCCCGGCAGGAGCTTCACATCCTCCACGGAAGCGTCTGTTACCCATCCCTTATCCACCTTGAGAGTAGTCACTTCAGTCTTGGTCATGAACGGCATGACGATCTTTGTCAGCTCACCACTTTTCGGGTCGTAGATGAGCTTCACGTCTTTCGCGACGACTTCTTTCGCGACATTTTCCGGGAACGCCAGCTCGAACATGTCCACCATGTATTTAGTAGCGTCGGCCTTCTCGGCGGCTCGGTACGGCAGATACATCATCGTTCGTGAGTCGCCATAGACAGCAAACGAAAACCCCTTATCGTCTGCTGGTCTCGTTCGCTCGGCAGCCGGAGTCTGCGTGAGAAGAGCCGGCGCAGAAAAGAGTGTGATGAGCGCGGCAAGAAGAGCCCGCGTGAAGCTGGATCGAAACTTGCTAGTGCTGACCATCCTTCCCCCTTGTGGAAGGTGTGATGGCTATCCCTCACCAAGGGATGCGAACTCAACGCTGGCCCACCGCTGGTACCGTACGGGATGACCCAGGCGCGTGATATGCCGTAACCCACCTCGATGAGCGTTCCCAGGTAAACCCTCGATTGACGCCAGGTTTTTGTGTAATAAGCTCTTCGCCTTGCAAATGCCTGGAACAAACAGACTTGACCATAGGCCGGCTGTACGGCGAATTGCGCCGCGATGCATCGCTCTCGCAACCGTTCTGCTGGCGGCCTGCGGCCTCGGCCGGGCCAACTCGTCGCTGTGCTACGCCGGATTTGAGATCTCGCGGGCGTGTATTACGGAGCGCGGACTGGACCCGAAAGTGGCGGAGTATCAGCGGAAAATCGCGCAAGCGATGATCCGGCTGGGCGCGAGCTATAAGTTCAGCCTTCGCGTCGTCAACAATGCGGCCGAGGCGGGTTACTACCCAGCGGCGACAAGTGACGTGTTCACCGACGTGGTGCGTGACGATGAGATGCGGAACCAGTCATTCATCGTGAACGTGACTGCCGAGTTTCTAGAGAAACAGCCGGAGATTCTGTTCGAGGCGTCATCGCTACATGAAGTTTGCCACGTGATGAATGACGATCTGACCGGCTACCATCGCAACGGCGCCAACGTAGAAGCGGCCGAAGAACACTGCGTTCTCGAAGCCGTCGGCGAGTCGCGCTACGAGCAGTACCTGCGCGCGTATGCAGCGTACCAACACTGGGACACGCTGACCTACGACAGGGTTCTCGAAAAAGTGAAAGACGTTGTGCTCGTCCCCGCGCCCAGCGAGATCGACCAGGCGGACCGAGCCGCCCAGGAGTACTTCAGGACCCATGCTGACGGGAAGGAACACTTACTTGTCTACAACGGCGAGCTGCACGATGTGAGCCTCTCTTCCATGCGGGACCAGGTCCGGCACGATCCGGCAAAACTGAACAGCGTGATCAAGGCCGGGAAACCGATGGTCTTCTTCCACAACCACCCGCCAGAGGACGGCAGGGCGGCCATGTTCCCGAGTTACGACGATTTCGGAGTCGCCGGGCTATTTTCATTCCTGGTGTACAGAGAAAACCCCAGCCTCGCGGTCGAATTCAGAGTCATGCAGCTCAGTACCGAGAGCACAGTCGTGGCCTATGGATTCAAAGAAGCCGCTGTCGAGGACATCAAGAAATACGCGCTGGAGTATCGAGATGCAATCGCTCGCCAGGCGGACGTTGCGCAGATTGAAATGCGCCAGAACATCCTCGATTACCATCTGGCCCAGGACTCCTTCAACGATTACCTCCAGCACGCCTGCCCAGTGGATCTTGCCCGCAAAGATGCGGAAGTATGCAGAACGCACCCCGAATACTTCCTCTGGCCGAGCGACAGGTTTTTCGTTCACTATCGCCCGCAGTAAATTCGCCGAACCGAAAAGGGGACGCGCGACTGCGGCCCCTTCGTACCACTTCACCCTCGCGGTCTAGTCGCTGGGGTGCCCGCCGCCCGACTTGAGCTGTTCCATTATCTGCGTGAGGTTATAGCTCTCCGGCGCTTGCAGCGGCGGGAACTGTTTGAGAGTCTCAAACCATTGCAGCCACAACTGCTGGCCGATGGGCAGCATGTTCCAGTCATATTGGAAGGCGGTCACAGGACCGGCAAGGGCGCCGCCGACGCTCATCGCCGTCTTCTGGTCGAGGCCGACTGCCTGCTCGAACGGATCGCGCCGGATGTTGTCAACCAGCGTGAAGTGGAACGGGATGAGCGGCAGAATCCAGCCCTCCGCCCCAGGTTGGGACATGGTGTAGTACATCTTCCAGTTCTTGTAGCGGACGGCAGAGGGCGTGGCGCCGGAGAAGTAGTAGAAGACGTCTCGTGCAGACTGCTCCGACTTGCCGGTCAGATAATCGATCTGGTTGACGCCATCGAGCGTGGTCTTGACGATCCCCGGGTACTTCCCGGCCTCGATCTCCTTTTTGAGGCCGTCTCCCTTGGGCCCGCCGGCGATCTCTACAAACGTCGGCATCCAGTCCAGAGCGGAGAACATTTCGGTGAACACCGTACCCGGTTTGATCACTCCGTGCCAGCGGATGACCGTCGGGGCGCGGTAGCCACCTTCATAAGCCTCACCCTTCTGGCCTTTGAACGGAGTCACGCCGCCGTCGGGGAAGGAGATTGCCTCGGCCCCGTTGTCGGTGGTGAAGACGATGATGGTATTGTCCAACTGTCCCATCTGCTCCACCTTCGCCAGCACCAGGCCAACATTGTCGTCCAACTGTTTCATGCCGGCTTCGTTGACGCCCCAGTCTTTGCCGCCCTTGGTGCCCACCATGGCGTCATACTTCGGCGAGAGCATGGTGGTAACGTGCATACGCGCCGGGTTGTACCAAACGAAGAAAGGTTTGCCGGTCTTCTTGGGATCGTTGCGATCATGGAAATCGATGACCTTGGCCGAAATCTCCTCGTCCACGGTTCGCGACCGGTCCAGGGTCAGCGGGCCTTCATCTTTGCAGGTCTGGTTCTTCTCTGTGCCGTCGGACGAGTGACACCAGAGCATTGGACGCGGCGGCGTGAGGCAGGTCGTGGTCTTGGGATCCACGGCGCCGGGAACCTCCGGCACCCCGGGGATGGGCGTGTTCTTACACGGCGGTGCTACGCTCTGCTTGGTCGGGCTGGAGTTAATATCCGGGAAGCTCACCTGCTGCATGGCGTCCAGATGGTAGAGATAGCCCCAGAACTCCTGGAAGCCGTGCGCTGTGGGCAGCGCCGCGGTGTGGTCGCCGAGATGATTCTTGCCGAACTGGCCGGTGGTGTAGCCCAGGTCGTGCAGAAACACGGCCAGCGCCGGCGTACCGGGCTTCAAATAGCTCGGGCTTCCCGGGAGCTGCGGAGGGATCATGCCCGTGCGCAGGGGATACATGCCGGTAAAGAAAACGTTGCGCCCGGAGGTGCAGCTCTGCATCGCGTAGTAAGTAGTAAACATCCCGCCTTCCTTGGCCAAGCGGTCGATGTTGGGTGTTTCCCCAAGCCCGATACCACGGTGGTAAACGCCCACCTGCATCCAGCCGATGTCATCGCCCATAATAAAAAGGATGTTGGGCTTTTGTGCACTGGCCGGTTGCGTCTGCGCGGTGGCAGTTCTAACGGTGATAAAGCTCACGACCACCAGGGCCGCTGTTGCCAACGATCGAACACTCGCTCTAAATTTCATGATTCTTCTCCCTATGACGGACTGATGCCGGTGGCTGTTGCTGATAGCCATGCGCGAGAGCATGAGGCTGCACGGACACGTCCAACGGCGCGCGCTCATTTGCGAGAGTGCGCAGCACAGGATTAGGGATGCGGTGCTCTGACGGGGAGTTTGCTGCTACTCAGGTGTTGTCGCCGGCCGGGTGTTTGACTTACACCCGGCAGCGAATGATCATGTGGACTCCAAAGTTAAGAAGGTTGAGAAGGGTTTCGCGATGAGGCTCAAAGATAAAGTCGCTATCGTTGTCGGCGCAGGGCAGACGCCGGGAGACACCGTCGGTAATGGCCGGGCTACCGCCATCCTTTTCGCGCGAGAAGGCGCGCGCGTGGCGCTGGTTGACCGCAATCTCGAATCGGCGCTCGAAACCAAGAACCTCATCGAATCCGAAGGCGGACGTTCCTTTGCATTTCAGGCCGACGTTACGCGCGAGGACGATTGTCAGGCTTTTGTCCGGGCCACCTTGGAAGCTTACGGCCGCGTGGATGTCCTCCATAATAATGTTGGCGTGGGAACCGGCGACGATGGGATTTTGAGCCTAAGCGAGCAGTCTTGGGACACGATCATGAGCGTGAATCTCAAGGGGATGTTTCTGTCGTCGCGCAGTGTGCTGCCGGCGATGCGGGAGCAACGCGGCGGTTCTATCGTCAATATCTCCTCGATCGCGGCCATCTGCTCGGCCAGCATCGTGGCCTACAAAACATCCAAAGCGGGCGTGAACGCGCTGACGCACCAGATCGCCATGGACAACGCCAAGTACAACATCCGCGCCAATGTAATCATGCCCGGCTTGATGAACACGCCGATGGCGATCGAGGGCATCTCAAAGTCGCGAGGGATTCCCAAGGACGAACTGATTCGGCAGCGCGCTGCCCGCGTTCCTCTGGGCGAAAAGATGGGAACGGCGTGGGACGTGGCTTTCGCTGCACTCTTCCTGGCTTCCGACGAAGCCAAGTTCATCACCGGAGTGATGCTGCCGGTGGACGGCGGGCAGAGCGCGCGCATCGGCTGACATAGAAACGTTTCAAGCCGTGTCCCGCCGAAAGCGACTACGTCGGCACAAAATCTCGGGCACAACCCAAAGCTGGGTCGTGCCCCGAGTAAGCCCAACTACGATCTCCTTAGAACGAGAACCTTGCCGCGAATTGAAATTGGCGCGGGTTCAATACCGTTCTTGGCGTTCCGAAGGCAGGGTTTGGAGTTGGGGGAACCGGCACGGGCAAAAGCCCCTTCGCCAGAAAAAGTGGCGGCGCCAGAGCGGCTTGCTGCGCCGCACAAGACGTCAATCCATGCTGAATGGCGATGGTAGCCGCGTCGTTGAAGGACTTGGGAATGGCCCCGCAGAATACGGGCGAGCCGTACACGCTGTTGACCTCATCGATGTTGGCCCGGTTGAGGGCGTTGAACACGTCCATGCTCAAATCAAGGCGCTTGTGCTCGGTAAGTTGGAAGTACCGGGAAAGACGCAGGTCCCAGGAATAAAGACCATCGCCGATGTAGGTATTTCTGCCGACGGTGGTGGAACAGGTGGCAGCGGAGGCGCAACTTCCATTCACAGGCGCGCCGCCCACCCGGTCAGTAGATGCGCCGGCCACGTCGCCAAAGGTGTTGAGTCCCGAGAACAACGTGAAGGGACGCCCCGACTGCGCGGTGATGATGCTGCTGAACTCAAAGTTGCGCAGCAGAGTCTTCTTCGGCGCCTGCGCTGTAAAGTTCGCCACGAAATGATGGCGAACATCCTGGTTTGAGTTCGCGCGTTCCGCTGCGTAGTCGAACTGGTTCTGAGGCAGATTGATGAAGGTAGTGAAGTTCCCGTTGTCGATCGTGTGCGAATAGGTATAGTTCGCGGTCAAACTGAAATAGTTGCCGGCTTTTTGTATCACGGTAAGCGTTCCGCCGTGATAGGCGGCGTTGGCAACACCGTTGTTGTAGTCGAGAAGCCCGGCCTGGAGGGTTTCCAACCCCGAAGGATTGGCCAGAGTTGCGAAAAACGGCCCCAGCCCCAAAGGTCCAAGCGTAGGCGTTCCCTGGCAGGGACTCAGAGTGCCGTTGGGGTTAAGCCATCCCTGGACGTCGGCGGGATTCCCCGGCTTGTTCGTGCCAGCCGGACAGGGAACATTGATATTGTTTCCGCGAATCAGATGGTGCGCGCCTACGAATAAATACCCGGCATTGATAGTCAATCCCTTTCCAATCTGGCGATCGACTTCCAGGCTGATTTGCGCGGCCGAGGGATTCGGAGTGTGATGGCGATCCATCCCGCCGGCGCCATTGCCGCAAGCCGGCGGACAAGCACCGGTGAGGAACTGCGCCAGGTAAGGATTCCCAGCGAGTATGCTGGCGGCGATGGCCGCGGTCACGTTGGCCGGCAGCCCGGGAAATCCCGGGAGGCCGTTGAGTTGCCAGCCGCCATTGGCCGCTCCGCTCTGGACCATGGGCAGGCTGATCGGCGTAGAGAGACAGCCCGGAGCCGCGCTGGCCGGATTGCACAGGAAGCCCGGCAGCGTCTTCTGGTTTCCCGTGGTAAAGAAGAACGTAAGGTTCTGGCGGTCTTCAAACATTCCGAACCCGGCACGAATGACTGTTTTCGAATCCGGAGAATAGGCGAGACCCACGCGCGGTTGGACGCCGTGCCGGTAGTCCGTATCGATAAAGTTCCCCAGACCGGTTTCGAGGTCGTAACGCAGGCCATAGTTCACTGTCAACTTATGCGTCACGCGCCATTGGTCCTGGGCAAAACCGCCCCAGTAACCATG
>CAZFRV010000193.1:0-26803 GCA_964521445.1 uncultured Acidobacteriaceae bacterium | reverse complement strand
TCATACTCGCTCAGCATACGTCCTCGCGCCGTGATTCCGTCAAGTTCCGCTTGTGTTGGAGAAGCGGTCTTCTGACCCTGGATAGGGGAGGCTGTCAAGGCAAGGACCAGCAATAGACTTTTTGTCATGCATCGCCTTTTTTAAGTTGGAAATCGGTACGGTTGACTACCTCATTGTAGTATGAAGTGCTGCCGGCGACACCCAACTCATTATCCAGCCGATTGGGCCGGACGTCATGTTACCCTTTTCGTTCGCGATTACTCAGATGAACCAAACACAACCTTCACACTTCGATCTGCAAGCTGCAGCTAAACAAGTCATGCTGGAAAACGGCTTTGAGCCGGACTTCCCGCCGGCGGCACAGCAGCAATTGGCACAGCTAAAAGCCAGTCCACCGCAGGTGGCTCCAGCGCAAGACGTGCGCGATCTGCGCAGTCTGCTCTGGTCTTCGATCGACAACGACACCTCCCGCGACCTGGACCAGATTGAGGTCGCCGCGAAGCTACCCGACGGAACCACCAAGGTCTTGATCGGAATCGCCGACGTTGACGCTTTCGTGGCGCAAAATTCCCCCATCGACCAACATGCCGCCAAAGAAACCACCACGGTCTATACCGGAGTCCGCAACTTCGCCATGCTTCCGGAAGACCTGTCCACAGGCGCTACGTCGCTGTTGGAAGGCGCGGACAAGTTGTGCATGGTCATAGAATTCGTGGCCGATAATACGGGCCAAATCAAGGCCCCCGATCTCTACCGCGCCATCGTTCGCAACAAGGCCCAGCTTACGTACAACGCGGTGGGCGCATGGCTGGAAGACCGCGCCGCCGCCCCTCCCAAAGTCGCCGCCTCAGCCGAATTGCAGGCCCAATTGCGGCTGCAAAGCGACGTTGCTCAGGCGCTCAAGAACGAGCGCTACCGTCACGGCGCGCTGAACATTGAAACCACCGAAGTTCACCCCATCGTCCTCAATGACCAAATCGTGGACTTGGTGAAGCAGGAAAAAAACCACGCCACAGAGTTGATTGAGGACTTCATGATTGCCGCCAACCGGACAGTCGCTTTGACCCTGGAACAGCGCAAAGTATCGTCGATCCGACGGGTGGTGAAGACTCCGGAACGCTGGGACCGCATTGTGGCTCTCGCCGCGCAACAAGGCGGCCGTTTGCCGGCCGTCCCGGATTCGAAGGCGCTCAATGATTTCCTGCAGACACGCAAAGCCGCCGATCCTGATCACTTCGCCGATGTTTCCCTGGCAGTCATCAAGCTGATGGGACCGGGCGAATACGTGCTGGAGCGGCCGGGTGAGCCCTCGCCAGGACACTTTGGCCTTGCTGTTGAGAGCTACACTCACTCCACCGCGCCCAACCGGCGTTTTGCCGACATCGTCACGCAGCGCCTGATTAAGGCAGCGCTCAGGGGTGGTTCGACCGTTTACACCGATGACGCGCTGTCCCAGATCGCACGCAACTGCACGGAGAAAGAAGACGCGGCGCGCAAAGTGGAGCGAGCCATGTCCAAGCGCATTGCCGCGGTCGGCATGAGCAGCCGAATCGGCGAAGTCTTTGATGCCATTGTGACCGGCGCCACCGAGCACGGGACATTTGTCCGAGTGCTGAAGCCGCATGTGGAGGGAATGCTGGTCCACGGTCAAGGTGTGGATGTAGGTGACAAGCTGCGGGTAAAACTTATCTGCGCCGACCCACAACGCGGGTACATTGACTTCGCCCGCGCTTAGGAAGTCTCCGCTGCCCCTGGCTTCTATCCTCCGTAGGCGGGGAAGGAAGCGCTGTCCAGGTCTAATCCAAGCTTCAAGCGGGCGGCCTCGCTCATCCGCGAGGGATTCCATGGAGGATCGAAGACTACTTCCACGTTGAGGCCTTTGACGGACGGCAACCCCGCGAGTTTGCGCTGGATATCGGTCTTCAGCACGTCAGCCATGCCACAGCCGGGAGCGGTCATGGTCATCTTGATGGCAATCTGGTTGCCGCCCTCGACAGGTGCGATGTTGCACTCATAAATCAATCCCAGATCGACAACATTCACCGGGATTTCCGGATCGTATACGGTCTTCAGCTGGTCCCAGACCAGCTGTTCGCTGAATTCTACAGGAGCGTTTTCATGGGCGATTGCAGTCGCGTCGATCCCGAGAGCGTCGGCATCCTTAGGGCCGATGCGCAGCATGTATCCCTGATCGTTCATCACCGTGTAGCTGCCGCCGAGAGCTTGCGTGAGCCTGACTTTGCTGCCGGCCGGAAGGGGATGCGGAATACCGCTGGGGATCTGCGTGGTCTCACAGTCGCGTGATAGAACCAAAGTTTCGCCGAACTTCACAAAAGTCTCCTGTGTCCTATTCGGTTGATACCGCCTGTTGCTCGCCACGCAAGGCTGCGCGCAACGCGTGCCAGGCCAGCGTCGCGCATTTCACCCGCAGCGGGAACTCCGATACTCCGGCAAAGACCGCCAGCTTGCCCACCGCGTCTGCCGATCCTCCGTGCCCGGTCACCAGATCGTGGAACCGGGTAAAAAGTTCTTCTGCCTCGGCAGCGCTCTTGCCTTTCAGGCTCTGCGTCATCATAGAGGCCGAGGCCTTGGAGATGGCGCAGCCCGTGCCCTGGAAGCTGAGATCGTGAATCGTCCCGTCCTTCACATCCGCATAGATGGTGAAGTGATCGCCGCAAAGCGGGTTAAAGCCTTCCGCCTTGTGGTTGGCTTCTTCGAGCGCGCGGTAATTACGCGGGTGTTTACTGTGCTCCAGAATCACTTCCTGATAAAGCTCCCGCAGCTCTGACATTATCCGAGCACCTCAATCACCTTGTGAATGCCGGCCACCAGCGCATCCACTTCGGCGCGGGCGTTATACAGGCCGAAGGAGGCGCGGGCAGTCGCCGGGATGCCAAAGCGCTGCATGACCGGCTGCGCACAGTGGTGTCCGGTGCGCACGGCGATGCCCTCACTATCCAGGATCGTGCCGATGTCGTGCGGGTGGATGCCGTCGATAGTGAAGGAGAGCACGCCCGCTTTTTCCTTTGCTGTACCCACGATGCTGACGCCACGAATCGCCTCGACTTGCTGCGTGGCATACGCGAGCAGATCATGTTCGTGGCGCTCGATGTCTTCCAAACCAACCTGCTCCAGGTACTCGACGGCGGCGCCCAGCCCGATGGTGTCCGCAATATTGGGCGTTCCGGCTTCAAACTTGTACGGCAAGCGGTTGTAGACGGTTTTCTCGAAGCTCACGGACGCGATCATGTCGCCGCCGCCCTGATACGGCGGCATAGCTTCCAGCAATTTCGTTTTGCCGTAGAGAGCGCCAATGCCGGTGGGACCATACATTTTGTGTCCAGAAATGGCGTAGAAATCGCAATCCAGCTCTTGAACATCAATCTGCATGCGCGGCGCGGCCTGTGCGCCATCTACCAGCACCGGTATATTCCTCGCGTGCGCCAGGCGCACGATCTCGCGCACCGGATTAATGGTGCCCAGGGCGTTGGAAAGATGCGAGATCGCCACCAGTTTGGTCTTCGGTCCCACGAGTCTTTCAAAGTCGTCGAGCAGAAGTTCGCCTTGATCATTGATCGGAGCCACGCACAGCTTTGCGCCTTTTTCGTTGCAGAGCATCTGCCAGGGAACGATGTTGGAATGATGCTCCATGGCGGTAATCAACACTTCGTCGCCGCCCCCGACGTTCTGGCGTCCGTAGGTCTGGGCCACGAGGTTGATGGCTTCCGTGGTCCCCCGCACAAAAATGATTTCTTTCGAATCCGCGGCGTTGAGGAAACGTTGGATTGATGCTCGGGCCGCTTCGTAGTGCTCGGTCGCGCGCTCGGAAAGCGCATGGACGCCACGATGGATGTTGGAGTTGTCGAGCCGGTAGTAGTTCTCGATGGCTTCAATCACCGCCAGCGGCTTTTGCGTGGTCGCCGCGTTGTCCAGGTAAACCAGGGGTTTGCCGTGGACTTTTTGCTGAAGGATCGGGAAGTCCCGACGTACCGCAGCGACGTCGAACGCGCGGGCGGAAGCAGCCGCATCGATGGGGCGAGGCGTTTTGGCAGCAGTGCTCATCGTATTTCCTCCCAGGTTCTTTCACCCAGCGCTGGGCCCCTGGCCGTCAACTTGGCCGTTTTCGGCAGCCACTCGGCGACTAAGCGCTCCACGTGGTCTCGCACCGCACCGGAATGCATCCTGTCCAGACATTCGTTGGCGAACGCCTGCAAGAGCAGATGTTTGGCGGAAACATCATCCAAGCCCCGTGAACGGAGGTAGAACAGCGCATTCTCGTCGACCTGCCCGATCGTCGCGCCGTGCGTGCACTTCACGTCATCGGCGTAGATCTCCAGTTGCGGCTTGGTATCGATCTGGGCATCGTCGCAGAGCAGAAGGTTGCGGTTGGTCTGCTTGGCGTCCGTCTTCTGCGCGTCTTTATGTACGATGATGCGGCCGTGAAAAACGCCGTGGGCCTGCCCGTTCAGAATGCCGTTGTAAAACTGCCGGCTGTCGCAATGCGGGCTGGCATGCTCCACGAGCATGTAGTTGTCCATGTGCTGGTTTCCCGTGGCCATGAACAAGCCGTTGATCAAACACTCTCCGCCCTCACCCGCAAGAACGGGGTGGACATTGTTGCGCACCAGAGCGCCGCCCAGCAACACGGAATGTGTAGAGACGTTGGCGCTTCGTCCCTGCTGAATGCGTAGAGTGGAGACATTGAATGACGCAGCGCTCTCGCGGACGATCATGTAATGGGAGACTACGGCACTTTCCCCGGCGATGAGTTCCGTCACTGTGTTAGAGAAGGAAGAAGCACTTCCCTCACCCAGCGATACGTAGTCTTCCACGATGGTTGCCTGGCTATTTTCTTCAACGATGATCAGATTGCGGGGATGGTTCATCGTAGGAGCATCACTCGCAGTTGTGATGAAAAGACAATAAATCGGCTCCTCAACGACTACGCTGCGCGGAATATGAACATACGCTCCGTCTTCGATGAACGCGGTATTGAGCGCCGCAAAGGAGTCGCGGCGAAAGTTCAAATACTTCCCCAGGTGATCCTCGACGCCCGCCTCATTGATATTGTCAGCCAAACTTCGAATCAGGACTCCTGGGGCAGTCGGCGGAATACGCGAGAGCTCTTGAGAAAACCTTCCGTTGACGAAGACTAGCCGGCACGAAAAACCCGAGATTCCAAACTGCTTCAGCTCATCATCGCTGATAGGTGGCGCCTCAACGCCGGCGAGTTCGAAGTCGGTCTGCGCGATCGGCGCAACGTTCGTAAAGCGCCAGTCTTCGTCGTGTGTGGTCGGAAACCCGGTGCCAGCAAACTGTCCGACCGCTTCTTGCCGGATGCCGTTAAGCCAGGCAGACTCCTGGCTGCGCCGCTTCAGCAGCTCAAACTCCTCGAGATAGCGGACCGTGGATCGCGTGGCTGTGATTACGTTGCTCATCGTCGTCTGGCCTTACTGCCTTGCCCCTGCTGGCTCGGCCTCAGTCCAGCTGTAGCCTTTCTCTTCCAATTCCAGGGCCAGTTCCGGACCGCCGGACTTCACGATCCTTCCGTTGACCAGCACATGCACGAAGTCGGGCACAATGTAGTTCAGCAGCCGCTGGTAGTGCGTGACCAGAACGATGGCGCGGTCTTTGCTGCGCATGGTATTCACGCCTTGAGCCACGATCTTGAGCGCGTCAATATCCAGCCCGGAATCGGTTTCGTCCAGCACGGCCAGCGTGGGCTCAAGAACAGCCATCTGCACGATCTCATTGCGCTTCTTCTCGCCGCCGGAGAACCCTTCGTTGACGGGACGATTCAGGAACTTCGGGTCCATCTCCAGCAGCCGCATCTTTTCTTTCAGCAGCGGCAGGAAGTCGATGGCATCCAGCTCGTCCTCGCCGCGGGATTTGCGAACTGCGTTTAAGGCCGCGCGCAGGAAATAAGCGTTGCTGATTCCCGGAATCTCCACTGGATACTGGAAGGCCAGAAACAACCCCTCGCACGCCGCCTCTTCCGGCTTCATGGCCAGCAGGTCTTTGCCGTGGAAGTGGATGGAGCCCTCGGTGATCTGGTAGCTCTCGCGCCGCGCAAGCACCTGGGCCAGCGTGCTCTTGCCGGAACCGTTCGGTCCCATGATGGAGTGCACCTCGCCGGCGTTGACCGTCAGATCCACGCCCTTGAGGATCTCGTTGCCGTTGACCGTGGCGTGCAGGTTCTTGATTTCCAGTAGGCTCATTTGTCGTCTTGTCGTCTTATCCGACGCTCCCCTCGAGACTGATGCTGAGTAATTTCTGTGCCTCCACGGCAAACTCCATGGGCAGTTCCTTGAACACGGCCTTGCAGAAACCGTTGATGATCATGGAAACCGCCTCTTCCTTGGAGATACCGCGCTGTTGCAGATAAAAAATCTGGTCTTCGCCGATCTTGGAGGTCGAAGCTTCGTGCTCCATGCGGGCGCTCGCGTTCCTGACTTCGATGTACGGAAAAGTGTGCGCGCCACACTGATCGCCGATCAGCAACGAGTCGCATTGCGTGTAATTGCGGGCTCCGGCTGCGCCCTTCAAAATCTTGACGCCGCCGCGGTACGTATTCTGCCCATGTCCGGCGGAGATGCCCTTGGACACCACGGTGCTCTTGGTGTTCTTGCCGATATGGATCATCTTAGTGCCGGTATCGGCCTGCTGATAATTGTTGGTCAGAGCCACCGAGTAGAACTCGCCTACCGAGTTGTCGCCTTGCAGGATGCAGCTCGGGTATTTCCAGGTGATGGCCGAACCGGTCTCCACCTGCGTCCAGGAAATCTTGGAGTTCTTGCCCAGGCACTTACCGCGCTTGGTGACGAAGTTGTAAATCCCGCCCTTGCCTTCCTTGTCGCCCGGATACCAGTTCTGCACGGTCGAGTACTTGATGGTGGCGTTGTCATGCGCAATCAGCTCCACCACAGCGGCATGCAACTGGTTCTCATCGCGCACGGGCGCCGTGCAACCTTCCAGGTAGCTGACGTATGCGCCTTCGTCGGCGATGATCAGCGTGCGCTCGAACTGTCCCGTGTTTTGTGCATTGATGCGGAAGTACGTGGAAAGCTCCATGGGGCAGCGCACGCCTTTGGGCACATAGACGAACGAGCCATCGCTGAAAACCGCTGAGTTCAGCGCGGCAAAGAAATTGTCGGTGTATGGCACCACCGAGCCCAGGTACTTCTTGACCAGCTCAGGATGTTCTTTCACCGCATCAGAAAACGAGCAGAAGATCACGCCGGCTTCCTTCAGTTTTTCCTTGAAGGTGGTGGCCACCGAGACGCTGTCAAATACTGCATCCACGGCCACGCCCGCCAGGAGTTTCTGCTCGTGCAATGGGATGCCCAGCTTCGCATAGGTGCTCAGGATTTCCGGATCGACTTCATCCAGGCTCTTCAACTCTTTTTTCTGCTTGGGAGCGGAATAATACGAGAGCGCCTGATAGTCGATGGGCGGATAGTGCACGTTCGCCCATTTGGGCTCGGCCTGCTTCTGCTCCTGCGAAGCCCAGTAGCGATAGGACTTCAGACGCCACTCCAGCATGAACTCCGGCTCGCCCTTCTTGCCCGCGATGGCGCGGATAATGTCCTCATTGAGGCCGTTAGGCAGCCGGTCTTCTTCAATCTGGGTAACAAAGCCCCATTTGTATTCCTGTTTAGTCAGGTCTTCGATTTGATTAACGGTGCTCATCGCACTCCTTCCGCCACAACGGTCGCGGGCTCGATGGATGAAATAATGCCTCTGCCCTTGCGCTCGTGGTGCGGCATTTCATGGTTCAAGTCAGACAACATCACGTGGTCCAGCGCATCGCGCAGCGCGTCGCCGATGATCTGCGAGTTGTTCTTGATGGCGCAACGCCGCTCCATGCCGCATAACCCCGGCTCCACGCTGCATTCCGTGAAACCGATGG
Source organism: uncultured Acidobacteriaceae bacterium (assembly GCA_964521445.1). Classification (GTDB taxonomy): domain Bacteria; phylum Acidobacteriota; class Terriglobia; order Terriglobales; family Acidobacteriaceae; genus Angelobacter. The sequence goes on along the minus strand of CAZFRV010000193.1, from coordinate 18,894 downwards.
GCCCTTCCAAAGCGAGAACAATGTCAGACACGGAAATCGTGCCGGGATCGCGGGCCAGGTTGTAACCGCCCTTCACACCACGGTGCGAGACCAGCATCTTCGCGTCATGCAATTGCCGCAACAGCTTTCCCACCGTGGGCAGCGGAATCCGGGTCTCTTTCGCCAGGCTGCGCGCGGTGTGCTGCGCTTCCTCCGGACTGCGCGCTACGTGCGCCATCAGGACAATTCCGTAATCCGTCAGTTTGTTGAGTCTGAACATGCTTCACGCTCCGGCTACACAGCTAGGACCAAGCGCTTAATACCGTACCAATACAGTATTATTTTATCCAACGCCCCTCCGGAATACAAGACCGTTCTGGTATGCATTCCTCCGAGGCTCCTGATCCAGCCGCGTCATTTGACTCAGGTTGTCATGCCTTGAGGTCAAAGCGTCCACCAAGTTTCCCTGGAGACATCTGCTTCGCGCAGAGTTACAATTTCTGAGTTTCAAAAGTCCGTGTTCATTCCTGTCCTGTTACGGAGGGCCTGTGGACGACGAAAAGCCCGGTAAGAAAACCACGCCACGTAAACCCAAAGAATCTTCAGCTGAATCTGCTTCCGGCGCCGGCTTGTCCCGCCGCGACTTCCTGAAAATCTCAGGGGTCACGGCGGCCGCTCCGCTGGTCGCGAAGGCCGGAACACTGGTCGCCGCAACAGATGACGTTTCGATCCAGGGTCCGGGCAAAGTCCCGATTACTCTGAACGTCAACGGCAAGACGTTGAAAGCGCAGTTGGAGCCGCGGGTTACCCTGTTGGACGTGCTGCGTGACGAGTTTGAGCTGACCGGCGCCAAGCGTGTCTGCGACCGCGGAACCTGTGGCGCCTGCACGGTGTTGCTGGACGGCAAAGCGGCCTACTCCTGTTCCGTGCTGGCCATCGACGCGCAAAGCCGGCAGATCACCACCGTGGAAGGACTGGGCGAGCCGGGCAGGCTGCATCCTGTGCAGCAGGCATTCGTCGATAACGACGCGCAGCAATGCGGCTTTTGCACGCCCGGCTTCGTGGTGGCCACCAAGGCATTTCTCGATCAGCATCCCAATCCCACGCCGGAGCAGATCCGGCACGGACTGGGCGGAAACTTCTGTCGTTGCGGCACTTACGCCGGAATCCGCGCCGCTGTAATGCAGGCGGCGGGAAAGAGAGGGGCATGAGCATGGCCAACGAAACCAACAAATACTCTTGGCCTCCCCCGGAACAGCGCACACTCATCGGCAAACGAGTCTCGCGCGTGGATGGTCCGGACAAAGTTTCCGGCCGCGCCAAGTACACCTATGACGTGCATCCACCGGGCATGCTGTTCGGCAAGGTAGTGCGCTGCCCGTATCCGCACGCCAAGGTCGTCGGCGTGGATACCTCGGCAACGGAAAAGATGCCGGGAGTAAGGGCCGTCCACGTGGTTCAAGGTCCGGGGTCCGAAATCCACTGGGCCGGCGATGACATCGTAGTGGTCGCCGCGGTTGACGAGCCCACGGCCGCCGACGCCGCTCGCGCCGTGAAGGTGGAGTATGAGCCCCTTCCCCATTTTGTGGATGACTTCAGACCTCCGGAAAACGTGGCCGCAGACACCGGCCCGCTGGGCCTTGACGACGTGGTGGGCATGTTCCGAAACCAGATGCCCGACCAGCAGGTCATCGACCGCGTGCAGAAGCGAGGCCTCAGCTTCAAGGTGTCGGACGAGATGATCGGCCAGATGCGCCAGAACCGCATCAGCGATGCCGTGATCGCCGCCCTGCAGTCGGCCCCGCAGAAACCGCCGGAGGAGAAGTCCAAGTCCCCGTACAGGAAAGATGCGGAGCAAACCAAGGGCGATCCTGACGCCGCGTTCAAGGAGGCCGAAGTTGTCTCCGAGGGCGTGTACGGATGCCCTGTGATCACGCACTGCTGCATGGAGAGCCACGGCTCCGTGGCCGAGTGGACGGATGACGATCATCTTTTTGTCCACCTCTCCACCCAAAATGTCTCTGGCGTTGCCGGCGAATACTCGGGTGCGCTCAAGATGCCCGCCGGCAACGTTCACGTTCACCAGGACCATATCGGCGGTGGCTTCGGCAGCAAGTTCGGCGCCGACCGCTGGGGTATCTACACCGCGCAAGTTTCGAAAAAAGCCGGCGGCAAGCCGGTGCGAGTGATGCTGGAACGCGATCCCGAGTTGACGCTGGCCGGCTGTCGTCCTTCGATATGGGCGCGTGTGAAAGTTGGCGCCAAGAAGGACGGGACGCTGCTGGCGTGGCAGTCTGACTCCTGGGGTACCGGCGGGCCCGGCGGCGGCGGTGCGCCGCCCATGCCGTACGTGATCAATATTCCCAACCAGCGCAAGCAGCACGTGGCCGTAGCCACCAACATCGGTCCGGCCCGCGCGTGGCGTGCGCCCAACCATCCTCAAGGCTGCCTGGTCACGATGTCTGCCCTCGAAGACCTGGCGGCTAAGCTCAACATGGATCCGTTGGACATGCTGTTGAAGAACATCCAACTGACCGCTCCGCCAACAGATACCTACAACCGGGTGGGCACGTATCGCGACGAACTGCTGATTGCCGCCGACTTGATCGACTGGAAGAAGAAGTGGCATCCACGGGGTCAAATTGCGCCGCCCGGGGCCCCGATCGACCGGTTCGTTCGCGGCCCAATCAGGCATGGACTCGGCCTGGCCATCCACACCTGGGGCGGCCGCGGCCACATGAGCAACTGCTCTCTTGCCATCAATCCTGACGGATCGGTCGAGATCAAGATGGGTACCCAGGACCTGGGCACTGGAACGCGCACCGCCATCCTGATGATTGCTGCCGACACGCTGGGCATTCCCATGGACTGGATCACGCTCAAGATCGGTGACAATCAATACCCGGTTTCGGGCGGTTCCGGCGGCAGCACGACCATCGGCGGCGTGAGTTCTTCCACACGACGTGCCGCCGTGGACGCCCGCGAACAGCTTCTAGCCAAAGTTGCGCCGGCCCTCAACTTGCAGCCTGATCAACTGGAGATCTCGAACGGAAGGATCCGCCAGAATTTCTCTCCAGGTCCCAGCATGAGCTGGAAGGAGGCCTGCGCGCGGCTTGGGACCCAGCCCATTGCGGTGGTGGATGCCAACCTCGGTCCCAAGGAAGATTTGATCTCGAGCGGCGTCGGCGGCGCGGTGATGGCGGATGTCTCCGTCGACGTCGAAACCGGGATCGTCAAGATGAACAAGACCGTGTGCGTTCAGGACTGCGGGCTGATCATCAGCATGAAGACCGCGGAGAGCCAGGTCTACGGCGCCATGATCATGAGCATCGCCACAACTTTGTACGAAGAGAAGATCATGGACCCCGCGACCGGCCGCATGCTGAACCCCAACATGGATTTCTACCGGCTGGCCGGCATCGGCGATGTCGGCGAACTGGTGGCGCACTTCATGACCGGTAAGGGCTACGACGAACGCGGCCCCATCGGCCTGGGTGAACCGGCCACCGTCGGGCCGATGGCTGCGATTGCCAACGCGGTCGCCAACGCTATCGGAGTGCGCGTTCCCTTCCTGCCGCTTACGCCCGACCGGGTGCTGGCCGCTCTGGCCAAGAACCAAGGAGGCAGCAATGCGACCGTTTGAGTACGTTTCTCCCACCGAGACGGAGCAAGTGGCCAGTCTGCTGGGCTCCAGCTGGGGCGAAGTTGAGATCCTGGCCGGCGGCACCGATCTGCTTTCTCTCATGAAAGACGAGATCACCGCGCCCAAGCGGCTGGTCAACATCAAGAGTATCGGGAAATTACGAGGGGTCAAACCCACTGACTATGTGGCCGGCACATACGTCGGGGCGTTAACGACCCTGGCAGAACTTGCAGCCAACCCTCTCCTGCAGAGCCAGTACTCCGTGCTCGCCAAGGCTGCCGGCGATGCAGCCAGCCCGCAGATCCGCAACCTGGCCACCATCGGCGGAAATCTCTGCCAGCGTCCACGCTGCTGGTATTTCCGCGCCGGGCACGGACTGCTGGCCCAGAGCAGCGACGGCAAATCGCTGGTGCTTCAAGGCGATAACCGCTACCACGCTATTCTTGGCAACGACGGGCCAGCGTATTTCGTCAGCCCGTCCACAGTTGCTCCGGTCCTGATTGCTTACGGAGCCGAGGTGCAGATTGTGGGTCCCAAAGGAGCGCGCCAGGTTCTCGCGGAAAAGTTCTTTTTAATTCCCAAGAACCAAACGGAGCGAGAGCACGATCTGAGGCCTAATGAAATTGTCACGGGAGTATTTCTCCCGGAACCGGGCCGGGGCGTTCGCTTTGGCGCTTACGAGGTTCGCCAGAAAGAGGCCTTTGACTGGCCCTACGCCACGGCTGCCGTTGCGCTGAACATGGTGGGCAGCACCGTGAAGAACGCGCGCGTGGTTATGGGGCACGTAGCTCCCATACCTTGGGTCTCGGCGGAAGCGGCACGAGCTCTCACGGGAAAGGCCATCACACCGGCGACCGCCGATCAAGCTGCTGCTGCTGCCGTGGCTCCAGCCAAGGGACTGGGCCACAACGAACAAAAAATCCATCTGACTCGAGTGGCCGTAAAACGGGCCATTCTTGCCGCCGGAGGCGCCGCATGAGCGATGTATCCGATCGTTTTAACACCGAACGTTCCGGGCTGTGTTCGGCCCTCCACTGGAAGAGCCAATACGTTTGGTCAGAGCCGGATCCAACCGTGCCCCGCTCCAACGATGGCCTTTTCTGGTGCGCGATGACGCAAACCTGCATCGGTCCGGACGGCAAAGTGGCCGAGCCTGGTAATTGCTGTTCTTCCGAACGCGGCTGCCATTGCGGGGCGAGCAAGTAAGGTCCCGCGGTAGGTTACGCGAATCGTGAAAGACCGGTCATTGTGGTAGCCGAATTTGCGGCCTACAATAGATTCTGCAGGAGTTGGCGATGAAGAAGATTTTTGCTTTCGTTTCAGTTGTTGTGCTTTGTCTGCTGACCACCCATGCTTTGGCCCAGCAGCCTCCACAAATCAAAGGCCAATACCTGGAAACCCGCAGCGCCGACGTTTACGTCGGGCAGTGCTTCGCCAATGGCGAGGTCAACCTGGCGGGAACTGAGGCCATTGTCGCCTGGCACGTCCAAGAGGGGAAGTGGGACGGAGTTTCGCTCGCCGGCCTGACCGTGGTCGGGGCCGTCAAGGCGCAAGCCACGCTGGGCGATCCCTACGCCAAGCCGTTTCCGGCAAAGTCTGTCCTGATCGTTGACAAGCAGGCCACTCCGCGGCAACGCCAAGCGTTGATCAACTTTGCCCAGGAGATGGGCGGGCCGTTGCTGAGCCATGTGGTACGGGTCATTGATGCGCCCATCGACATGGAGATTCTGCAGGCGCACGCTGCGCCCGCTGGAGCGGAGCAGCACAGCGCACGTGCCCGTTTGCAAGCCGGCGATTTCGTGACGGTGGAGACCCGCGCTATCGGCGAAAAAGACCACCTCTGTGGCAATGAGAGCACTTTTTATCCGCCGCTGACCGAAACCATTCACGCCATGCCGGCCGTAGCTATGACCGATGAGTACCGCGGCCAGGACCTGAACGTCTCGTGGACTCTTCACGATAAGCGCAGCGCATTTGTGGGAACATTCGCGAAAAACCAGCTGCTAGTTTCTAGCCGCTAGCTCCAAAACTTCTCACCGCGGATAAAGCTGATCGTACTGATTTGACTGATCTGTGCAGGTCAATCAGATCAGCGTCATCAGTGGTGAGATAGCTCTGACCGTTCCAACAATTGTTTCAAATCATCGCCCCAAATTGCCGGCAGAGAGTGCGTTCCGTGTCCTCGGGTCGCATCGGTGATAGGCAACAGCACGAACTTGCCGTTCTTCACTCGCTGGATATCGTTATCAATGACCTTTAATTCCGGCGGATTGATCTGATCGTCGGCGGAGTTGACGGCAGTCAGCGGCGCAGTAATCTTGTCCAGCAGCGGCTCCGGGTTGTAATTACGCGAAGCATCGAAGTAGTACAGCATGTCGTTAGCGTCAGTGGTCTTCTCGCGGGCGGAGATGAAGTTCTCCAGAAACTCGTCGGCCTTTTCGCGCGTCGGTTCCTGCTTCTGCATCTGCAGCGGACTGCTGCCCATGATCAGCAGGACGCCCAAGGCGGCTTCCAAGCCGTGCGGTTGCTGCTTGTACTCGCCGTTGTTCCAGTCAGGCGAAGTGCGGATGGCGTCCAGGATCATGCGCCGCATCATGCGGTTGCGCCCGGCGATCGGGATGGGCTGGCTGGCCAGGGGCATGGCCGCGTCCACAAAGTCAGGGTGTTGCTCGGCCCAGAGCCACGTATGCATGCCGCCCATCGAGGTTCCCATGACCAGCCGCAAATGGTTCACTCCCAAACCCTGCGTCAGCAGCCGGTATTGCAATTCAATCATGTCGTCATATTCATAGTGGGGAAAGCGCATGTGCAAGCCATCGCTCGGCTTGCTGGATTCGCCGTGGCCAACATTATCGGGCAGGATGATGAAATACTTTTGGGCATCCAGGAGTTGTCCGGGGCCAAAAAGCACGCCACCGAATGTAGGGGTGAGGAATTGGCGTCCGGAACCGCCTGTGCCGTGAAGAATCAAAACCGCGTTGCGAACTCTTCCGCTTGCATCCTTCTGCGGTGTCCCCAGCGTGTAGTAGTGCAGTTTCACTTCGGCCAGTTTTTCGCCGGACTTGAACTGAAAGTCTTTGACGACGAAGTTCCCCGGCTGGGGTGCAGGATAGTCGGCGGCGCGAGCCGGCAAGCCGGCGCAAACAAGGAACAACAGGAGTACAAGGCGATGCGGATGCATGAGGCCTCCAGTCTGGGAAATCAAAGTGCGATCAAAAGATACCGCCGCACCTCGAAATCGCGCAAGCGATCGGCTACTTCACGCCTGCGGGCGAAGTCAAAAGTGCAGCCTCGCCCATGGACATGCTGCGCATCGCGTGGTCCTTTTGCATCCTGGAAAAGAACGCCAGGACGCGTTCCAAGAAGGCAATATTCTCAGAGAGATTGGCGCCAAAGTTATGCGGGTGCCACCAGAGATGGTAGACCTTCCCGCTTTGGGCCGCGTGCTTCATGCCGCTGGTGATGCGCCTGTATTTGAGCTCGTCCAGCGCTGACAACCCGCGCTCCCAAGGTCGCAGGAACCGGCTCGCGGGCAGATTCACCAGCCCCTCCAGGCACGACAAAGAGTAAGTGTTGTGTCCGGAGATATTAAAGTATGTGTCCAGCAATCGCCCCGCCCGGGTCAGGAAGGTTTCACCTTGACGGCGGCCTTTGGCGTAGAACCAAGCCTTTTCATTCCCACGATAGCAAGCGATGCCAAGTTCCCGGCAAACTTGCAAATATTCGGCCGCTGTCTGGTTACGCGGGAAGACAATGCTGCGTAGTTCCACTCCACATGCTCTTGCCGTCCTCACAGCCGCATCGATGTCGGCTTGAAAGGCGGCGACGTCCTGGCCAGGCTCACAGCAGTAGTAGTGAGAAAACGTGTGGGTCGCGATTTCCTGCCCCGGGCACGAGCGAATCAGGTCGAGCAGCGACTTGCCGTAATGGTAAGGATCGGTCGCTTCATCCGGGCCGACCGAAGAAACGTAAGGATATGGAGACAACGATTCTCTGGCGTAGCGAGGCTTGAGTTGCGGGCATTGTGCGATCAAGTCCGCCTTCTTGTCAAAGAAAAGAAAGCCTACCGTGGCCCATGTTGCGTGGATATCATGGCGGCGGAACATCTCCAGCATGGCGGGAATCGATTTCCTCACGCCAAGGATATTGGCTCCGTAATCGGCCAAAGTGCGGTGATCTCTCACTCCCCAGAAGAGCTCAAAATCAAGTGAAATGATGAATATGCCGGTTTCCACTGGGCCGAGATTGTACTTCGAGGGCAGATCGACGTCCATCGCAAGGAAATGACGGTCATGTCGCCCGCGTCTCACGCGGAGGTGGGACCTACAACCACTTGGTGAACAAGAATCGCTCATCCTGCTCAAGTCCGGCCGCCCGGTAGAGAGCCTGCGCTGCGGCGTTTTGCTGGCCGACTTCGAGCCGCAAAGCTTTGATTCCGGTTTCCCGGCATCTGCCTTCTGCAAACGCAACCACGGCTTGACCCAGTTTCTGACGCCGGAAAGCCTGGCGAAGATAGAGCTCGTCCAGCAGAGCAAACCTGCCGTGGAATTCCAGGCTGAAGCAGAACGTCAAGGCAAAATAGCCGGCTAAATCGGATCCACGGAAGATGAGGTAGATTTCGCCCAAACTTGGATTGCTGATCAGCTTCTGGGCTGCGGTTCTGGCGGCCTTCTCGTCGAGATGCATCTCGTGCTGGGGATAGAACTCGCGCATCAACTCCAGGAGAGTGGGCAGATCTTGATCGGAAAGAAGCTGAAAAACTGCGTTCACGCCGTAGTCCTGAATGTTCATCCGCTGGGGTTGCAACCGCTGGTTTGTCTCACCGCGAAGCCGCAGCGCATGCGTAAAGAACTGTTAAAGACATCTGTTCATAACTTAACCGGGCTTAGCACAAAGGGATTATATAATCCGGAGAGCTGAATCCTCGCTCGCTTCCTGGGCGTCAATGAGGAAGCGTACCTCAATCCCATTGCTGGCAGGGGTGCGCACGCGGCGGGAGAAAGAAAAGTTCAACAAGGTTTCTAACCCATGTGGATAGTTGCCCTGGCGCTGCGGCGCCCGTACACCTTTGTCGTAATGGCGCTGCTGATATTGATTCTCAGCCCCATTGCGGTCATGCGCACGCCGGTGGATATTCTTCCGGACATCAATATTCCGGTGGTGAGCGTGATCTGGCAGTACCAGGGCTTCTCCGCCCAGGAGATGACGGACCGCATCGTCAGCAGCACGGAGCGCGGTTTGACGACCACCGTCAACGACATCGAACACATTGAGACCCAGGTGATGGATGGCCGCGCCATCGAAAAGATCTTCCTGCAGCCCGGCGCCAATCTTCAGACGGCAATCGCGCAATTGACGGCCATCTCCCAGACCTCGGTGCGGCAATTGCCCCCTGGCACCACGCCGCCGCTCATCATCGTCTATTCGGCCTCCAGCGTACCCATCATGCAGGTGGGAATCAGCAGCAAGACCTTGCCGGAACAGTCGCTGTTCGATCTTTCAGTCAACTTCATCCGCCCGCAACTGACAACGGTGCAGGGCGCATCCATCCCGTGGCCCTATGGAGGCAAGCAGCGACTGGTGGCGGTGGACATTGACACGGCAGCGTTGCAAGCCAAAGGACTGACGCCGGTGGACGTGGTGAACGCCGTCAGTGCACAAAACCTGATTCTGCCCTCGGGCACGGCCAAGATGGGGTCTCTACAGTATTCGGTGGGCATGAACGGCAGCCCGGACACCATCGCCGGGCTTAACAACCTGCCGGTCAAGACGCAAAATGGCGTCACTACCTACCTGCGCGACGTGGCCCAGGTGCGCGACGGTTACTCTCCCCAGACCAACGTGGTGCGCCAGGACGGTGTTCGCGGCACGCTGGTCACGATCATGAGAAACGGCAGCACTTCGACGCTGGACATCGTGGCCAACATTCGCGCGAATCTCAAGAAGGTGGCCAAACAGTTACCGGACGACCTGGTGCTGCGGCCGATGTTCGATCAGTCGCTGTTCGTGCGCGCCGCCATCGAGGGCGTACTGCGCGAAGCCCTGACGGCCGCCTGCCTTACGGCGGCTATGATCCTCTTGTTCCTGGGCAACTGGCGTACCACGCTGGTGATCGCCATCTCCATCCCGCTTTCGATTCTCTGCTCGGTACTCACCCTGAGCGCGCTGGGTCAGACTTTCAACCTGATGACCCTGGGAGGGCTGGCGCTGGCCGTTGGCATCCTGGTGGACGATGCCACGGTCGAGATCGAGAACATCGATCGCAACCTTGCCCAGGGCAAGGAACTGAAAACAGCGATCCTGGATGGCGCATCGCAAATTGCCGTACCGGCATTCGTCTCCACCTTGTGCATCTGCATCGTGTTTGTACCGATGTTCTTTCTGACGGGAGTCGCCAGGTTCTTGTTCGTCCCGCTGGCGGAAGCGGTCGTGTTCGCCATGCTGGCCTCCTATATCCTCTCGCGAACTCTGGTCCCGACTCTCGTGATGTACCTTCTCCGCAATCATGAACATGAGTCGCATCAATCCGCGCACGGTGGAGAGATATTTGCTCCTCTAAAACGCATGCAACAGGGCTTTGAGAGCTGGTTCCTTCGCTTACGCGAGGGCTATCGCCAGGCTTTGGTATCTTGCCTGGAGCATCGCCGTATCTTCATTACTTTGTTTTTGAGCTTTTGTGTGGCCTCGGTTGGATTGGTTTACTTCCTGGGCGAAGATTTCTTTCCTCCCGTCGACGCCGGCATTTTCCGCATGCATGTCCGCGGCCGCCCCGGCCTGCGGATCGAAGAAACAGCGCGCTTGTGCGACGAGGTCGAACAGCAACTGCGTCATGAGATTCCCAAGGACGAACTGGTCACGATCCTGGACAACATCGGACTGCCCTACAGCTCCATCAACAACTCGTACAGCACCAGCGGCAGCATTGGGACTTCCGACGCCGAAATCCTGGTGTCGTTGAACCAGGAGAAACACCGTCCGACCGAGGAGTACGTAAAGCACCTGCGCGAAGAGTTGCCGCAATTGTTTCCCGGAGTGGAGTTCTTCTTTCAGCCGGCGGACATTGTCAGCCAGATTCTCAACTTCGGCTTGCCGTCGCCCATTGACATTCAGGTGGTAGGCAAAAGTGAGGCCCAGAATTATGTCGTGGCGCAGCAGATTGCCAACCGCTTGCGCCACTTGCCCGGCGCCGTCGATGTCCACGTTCAGCAGTTGATGGGCTCGCCGGCCCTGCGGCTTAATGTAGATCGCAGCCGCGCGCAGCAGGTTGGTCTGGACCAACGCGATGTGGCCCAAAACCTTCTCGTCTCTCTGAGCGGCAGCTTCCAGACAGCGCCCACTTTCTGGCTGAATCCGGAGAACGGGGTTACGTACAGCGTAGCCGTACAAACGCCCGAATACCGCGTGGATTCCCTGCAGGCATTGATGAATACCCCAGTGAACTCGGTGCGCGCCCCGGCGCCACAGGTACTGGCGAACCTGGCCACGGTGCAGCCGGCGGTAACGCCGGTGGTTGTTTCCCACTACAACGTCCAACCGGTGATGGATGTATACGCCAGCGTGCAAGGACGCGATTTGGGCGGTCTGGCCAAAGACACTCGCGAGGTCCTCAAACAATTCGAAGGGAAACTGCCGCGCGGCACGGACATTGTAATGCGCGGCCAGGTAGAAACCATGAGTTCGTCGTTCGTGGGACTGGGCATCGGCCTGGTGATGTCGATCGTGCTGGTCTACCTGCTGATTGTGGTGAACTTCCAGTCGTGGCTGGATCCTTTCATCATCATCAGCGCGCTGCCCGGGGCCTTGGCAGGAATTGTATGGATTCTCCTGCTGACCCACACCACGTTGAACGTGCCCTCTCTCACCGGTGCCGTAATGTGCATGGGCGTGGCCACCGCCAACAGCATTCTGGTAATCTCCTTTGCGCGCGAACGCATGGCTGATGGGTTGAGCGCAGCCGATGCCGCGCTGGAATCTGGACACACGCGCATGAGGCCGGTCATTATGACGGCGCTGGCCATGATCATCGGTATGGTCCCCATGGCGCTGGGCTGGGGCGAAGGCGGCGAGCAGAACGCCCCGCTGGGCCGCGCTGTAATCGGCGGCTTGATCTTTGCCACGATCGCCACGCTGTTCTTTGTGCCCGTGATCTTCAGCGTGATGCATGGACGCCGGGCGCGTAAGACGGCTCCGCTGACGGGTCCGGAGCCAAATGCAATCTGATCTTGAGAAACCTATGACACAGCTGACTCAACAGAAACAGCCGGAGACAGAAATACACGTCCCGGAAAACCGCGCTTCCGCGACGTCCCATAGCGCGCGAGCCGCCGCGATTGCGCTGCTGGTGCTGCTGGTGGCGGGAGGCTTTTCCGTGGCGCGACGCCTGACCGAGCACAAGGCGCTGGTACAGGAGACGGAAAGGCTGGCCGTGCCCGCCGTCAGTCTGGTGCAGCCCAGCGCGGAACCGGCCCACGACGAGCTGATGCTTCCGGCACAACTCCAGGCTTATGTGGAATCGGCGATTTACTCGCGCACCAACGGTTATCTTTTGCGCTGGTACAAGGACATTGGCAGCCATGTCAAAAAAGGCGAATTGCTGGCGGAGATTGATGCTCCTGAGGTGGACCAGGAGCTATCCCAGGCCAAAGCGACGCGCCAGCAAATCCTGGCCCAGCTTGAACTGGCCAAGATCTCCGCGGAACGTTGGGCCAACTTGCGCAAGACTGATTCTGTGTCGCAGCAGGAAGCCGACCAGCAAAGTAGCGCTTACACCCAGGCCCAAGCGAACCTGGCCGCAGCCGATGCCAACGTCCGCCGCCTGGAACAACTTGAATCATTTAAGCGCATTGACGCTCCTTTTTCCGGAGTCATCACGAAACGCAACACTGACGTCGGTATGTTGATTAACGCCGGCAGCGCCGGACAGGCGAAAGAATTGTTCGATCTGGCGCAGTTCGACCCGTTGCGGGTCTACGTGAGCATTCCGCAATCCGACACAACCTCTATACACCGAGGCATGTCTGCTTACATTGAACTCAACGAATATCCCGGACAGAAGTTTGTCGGCACCGTCGTCCGCACCGCGGATGCCATTGATCCGGCCACGCGAACCATGCTGACGGAAGTTGATGTGCCCAATCACGATGGCCGTCTTCTTCCAGGCGCCTATGCCCAGCTCCACTTTGCCGTGCCCATTCAGACAGCGCGCATCTCCATTCCCGTCAATACCGTCCTATTTCGTCCCGAGGGCCCGCAAGTGGCGGTGGTGGCCGAAGACCAGAAGGTCCACCTGAAGCGCATAACGATTGGCCGTGACTTCGGCAACAAGATCGAAGTCCTTGGCGGGCTGAGCGCGAGCGATCACATTGTGGTCAATCCGGCCGACTCGCTTGAGGAGGGCGAGCAGGTTCGCGTGAAAACCGGGGGCGGAGCTTAATCGTGCGATCTTCCATCTTGCGGCCCGCGGCTGCCGCCCTAGTGGTCTTCATCCTGACCGGATGCATGGTTGGCCCGAACTACCACCGGCCGGATGTACCCGCTGCCCCAACCTGGAAGGAGCAGCCGCCTTGGCGTGTTGCGAGCCCCAAGGACAGCCTGCCCAAGGGCGACTGGTGGGGCATTTTTGGCGACGCTGAGCTGAACCAATATGAATCGCAGGCGATGCAAGCTAACCAGACCATCGAGGTCGCACGAAACCAGTTGCAACAGGCTCGGGCTTCGGCCCGAATCACCCAGTCGGGCTTATTTCCACAACTGACCACGGGGATAACGGCTGCGCGCACGCGTGTCTCCGCTAATCAGCCCACTACAACTGGCCTGCCTTTGGCCAGGCCATCGACACAAAACGACGTCATCATTCCTTTCAATCTGACTTGGGAGGCCGACCTGTTCGGCGGTGTGCGGCGCAACGTGGAGTCGTCGAACGCGCTCTATCAGGCATCGGCGGCCAGCCTGGAAAATGTGCGCCTGGTCGTGGCCTCGGAAGTGGCGGCCGACTATTTCAGCCTGCGCGAACTCGATGCCGAGATCTCGGTTGTCAACGATGCGGCTGAGTACCAGCAGAAGGCGCTTCAGCTTGTCCAGAATCGCCACGCCGGCGGAGTTGCCTCGGGCCTGGACGTGGCCCAGCAGGAAACCCAGCTCAATGCCACCCGCACGCAGGCAACGTTGTTGCGGCAGCAGCGAGCGCAGTTCGAGCACGCGATTGCCGCGCTGGTGGGCGTGCCGGCCTCGAGCTTCAGCGTGCCCGCCAAACCGCTGGCTACCGCGGCGCCGGAGATCCCCATCGGCGTACCCTCAGACGTTCTGGAGCGCCGGCCGGACGTAGCCCAGGCGGAGCGGCAAATGGCTTCGCAGAATGCGCAGATCGGGGTCACCAAGAGTGCGTACTATCCCGGAATCAATCTCTTCGCCAACGGCGGCGTACAAAGCGCCGACCTGGGTCTGCTTCTGAATGCGCCCAGCGCTTTCTGGGCTATCGGCGCGAATGTAACCGAGACCCTGTTAAGCGGCGGACGCCGGAGAGCTCAACTCGATTTTGCCAAGTCGGGGTACGGCGCATCGGTCGCGACCTACCGCCAGACCGTCCTCACTGCATTTCAGGAGGTGGAGGACGGCATCTCCGGACTCAACGTGCTGGCCCAGGCCGCGCAAACCCAGCAGCAGACCGTGGACGCCGCTCAACGCGCTCTCAACATCGCGAATGATCGCTATGTTGGCGGGTTGGTGACATATCTCGATGTGGTCACCGCAGAGCAGACTTTGCTCGACAACAAACGCCTTGCCACCCAGATTCTGGGACAGCGGCTGACCACTTCCGTCTCGCTCGTCAAGGCGCTAGGCGGGGGCTGGGATGCCGCCAGCCTCCAGGCCGTTCAGGTCAAGACCTCCGCCGGTCAAGCCTTGCAGCCCTAAAACACTAAAGCAATCAAAGCGAGCCGACTTGCATCTAATCGGGTGCCATGGTCAAACGGATCGCACTGATCGCAGCAGGCTGGATTCTGGTGGTCCTGGGTGTTGCTGGGCTTTTTCTTCCCGTGCTCCCGGGCATCCTTCTAATACTCGCGGGCCTATGGATACTTTCCTCTGAATACGATTGGGCCCGCCGCTGGAGCCTTAAATTGCGCCGACGATTCCCCGAGGCGAGACGAAGATTACAGCGCCTTTTTGGCACATGAACCAATCCTTGAACGGCGCAATAGATTCGGTGCGACCACTCACTGAGTTATGCTAAAAGCGTGAAGGCTTGGGTGCTTCCGAAGCCCGGTCCGGTGGATAGCCATCCCCTGGAGCTGCGGGAGGTACCTGTCCCCGAACCCGGCGAGCGTGAAGTTCTAGTTCGCGTCAATGCCTGCGCCATCTGTCGAACTGACCTGCATGTGGTCGAGGGCGAGCTCCCGCCGAAGAAAGCTGACGTAATTCCGGGACATCAGATCGTCGGCGTAGTTCAGCGTCTCGGCGTCGCCGCAGAAAAATACTCGATCGGGGCTCGTGTCGGCATCGCGTGGCTGCACAAAGTGGACGGAACGTGCCCCTACTGCCACAGCGGCCGGGAAAATCTTTGTGATTCTCCCGAGTTCACCGGTTACACCGTCGATGGCGGCTACGCTCAGTATGCCAAAGCCCCCGAGGATTTCGTCTATCCCATTCCCGACGGTTTCGCTGACCTCCAAGCTGCGCCCTTATTGTGCGCGGGCATCATCGGTTTCCGCTGCCTGCGCGTCTCCGGCATAACACCGGAGCGCAGCCTGGGCATTTACGGATTCGGCGCTGCAGGCCACGTCTGCATTCAGGTGGCACGCCATTGGGGAGTAAAAGCGTTCGTGTGCACGCGGGAAGAGAAACATCGCCGCCTGGCCATGGAACTCGGCGCCGCATGGGCCGGCGGCGCCATGGAAGAGCCGCCGGAGAAGCTGGACGCATCGATCATCTTTGCGCCTGCCGGCGAGCTGGTCCCACCTGCGCTCCAGGCGCTCAAGAAAGGCGGAGCGCTGGTTCTGGGAGGCATCCACATGAGCCCGATCCCGTCGTTTCCCTATCCGCTCATTTACCACGAGCGCTCCATCAAGAGCGTGGCCAACAACACGCGCCAGGATGGCCACGATTTCATGAAACTCGCCGCTCAAATTCCGATTCACACCGAAACGCAGGTCTTTCCCTTTGCTGAAGCGAACGATGCATTGAGGGCGCTGAAGCATGATGGCATCCGCGGCGCCGGCGTGCTAAAGATGTAAACGGGCTTCGGCGTGGGACAATGGCAAACAATGCACAAGCCACTGAATGATCGGCCGCCGGACGCGTCTCCATCCCCGGCAGGGTTGGGCGAGGTAGTCCGGAACGCGCACGAAAGAATTCGATCATCAATCCTGGAGACGCCGCTCGAGTCCGCGTCAGACCTCGTCCCCGAGCTGTCTGTGCGTTTGCTCTTCAAACGCGAAGATCTGCAGCGAACCGGGTCATTCAAACTGCGTGGCGCCACCAACAGAATCCTATCGCTAACGCCGAGGCAGGCGGCCGCCGGCGTAATCGCCGCCTCCAACGGCAACCACGGGTTGGGTGTGGCCCACGCCGCCAAAAGTGCAGGGATCGCCGCCGCGGTCTACGTCTCTTCGCATGTGTCGCTCGCGAAGGCGCAGCGCATCGAGAAGTTGGGCGCTCGCATTCATTACGCCGGGGCCGATCCGCTGGACGCGGAGCTGGCCGCGCGCGCTGCTGCAGAGAAATCTGGAAAAGTCTTCATCTCGCCGTACAACGATTTGGAAGTCATGGCGGGCCAAGGAACGATCGCTGTGGAACTTCTTCACCAGGCGCCTACTATTGATTCAGTGTTTGTTGCCGTGGGCGGCGGTGGGTTGATCGGGGGAATCGGGGCTTACCTGAAACACGCTTCGTCGCGGACTGAGGTCGTGGGCTGCTGGCCGCACAACTCGCGCGTGCTGTACGAATCTATCCAAGCCGGACGCATTATTGACTGTCCGGAAGAACCCACACTGTCAGAAAGCACGGCCGGCGGGCTTGAGCCAGGCTCGGTTACTCTGGGAGTATGCAAGGATGTGATTGATCGCGCGGTTTTCGCATCGGAAGACGAGATCCTGGCCGCCATGCGAAGTGTCCAGCAAGCAAAGGGCTGGCTCATGGAGGGTGCAGCCGCGGTCGCTTGTGCGGCTTTTCTGAAGGAAGCCAGGCGTTACGCGGGGAAGACCGTGGCCGTGATCATCTGCGGAGGCAATGTTTCTCTGGAAGTTTTGCGCCGGCTGGCGTAGATCCGTTGGGCCGGATTCCGACGGGCTCTTACCGTAACTTCTCTTCCCTCTCCTGCAACTTGTCCAGAGGCTCGAAACCCTCCAGCGTTTCGACCTTGTATCCGCCTTTTGCGACGGCCTCCATGCGCTCGTCAATCTCATCTTTCACCAAATCGAATCTTCCCAGGTCCGGGTTCTCTTCGCCCGCGGCCTTCAGCAGATCGGGCAGGATCATCCACCAGAGCAAGCGTTCGAAATGTTCCTTCACCAGGTAGTTCGCGCCTTCATGGGGGTGCACACCGATAAGCCAGGCGACATCAGGATCGTGAACCCAATTGTAGGGGGCGGAGCGCGCAGCGAGGGCGAACGAAGCTCGCAACCTGGCGGCGGCCCGCCAATGTTCATCCTCGGGAGCACGACGACCGGCGAATGACTCCGCCAAGGGCGCGCGCAGACGCAATGCGTCAAAGAGCCGGGCAGCTGCGGCGTCAGGATCGCTCGGGCCGTGGCGACGTCCAGCAGCTTCCAGGACGCACCAGGCCAGCACGGTACGCCAGACGCTCACGGTTTGCGGGCTCACGCCATTATCGATCGGAAGAACTGTGTTCGCGTCAGTCGGCCACCGGGCATGAGCTCGCCGGTACAATGCAGGCAACCGTAAGGCCTCCTCAAGTCGACGTGCCAGCGAGTGTTGGGTCACGCTCTCGTTCCCGTGCCGCTCGTTCTCCGCGGCGATTCCGGCGGCTTTGCCCGCACCGCTGGCAGCATACCGCTCAATCTCAGCCAGCAGCACGACGGCGCGTTTGCCGAAAGTCTCTATCGCCGAAGATGCGCACTCTGTGCGTTCTGGGTCTTCCTTCATTGCAGCGCAACCGGCCAATGTTTCCGCCAACGCGGGGTCAACCAAGGCGCGCAAAGCATCGTGAACAGGCGTGAGTTGGAGATCTCGCAACGCATCTTCCAGGCTGGGCACCCCGCGGCCGGCGAGTCGATCGCAAAGAGCGCCCCAGGGACAGTCCGGGCGATCGCGCAGATCGCGCCAATCCAGGAACACGTTGGTCTGATAGGCGCGGAGTTCAAGGTTCATGCCCCGTTC
The DNA here is from genome assembly GCA_964521445.1 of uncultured Acidobacteriaceae bacterium. Taxonomy (GTDB): domain Bacteria; phylum Acidobacteriota; class Terriglobia; order Terriglobales; family Acidobacteriaceae; genus Angelobacter. The sequence continues at coordinate 938 of CAZFRV010000193.1, read as the reverse complement.
CGCCAAATCGCGGGCTCGATGCAGGTATTCGAGCCCGGTAAAAGCGTTGCGATACGCAACGCAAGCCGCCGGCTCAGATGCGAGCCCAAATGATTCACCCAGCGTGCGCTGTCGCATGTGCTTGCCGCCAGGGCTCTTCTCCGCGTAAGCGCAGGACACCCGTATCCAGCCACTCGTGCTGGCATAGCGATTGTTGAATACCACCAAAGCCCGGTCGCCTCCGCTGCGGTTGGAATAGGCGAAGACGTCTTCGTTCACGTGACCCTGATCGGTAAAGAAATCGTAGAGCGAGAAATCGCGCACTTCAGCGAAGAGGTGGCGGCGATGCAGCAACGGCGAAATCTCCCGCTCATGTCGCGCCACCAACCACGGGTCCGGTTGTTCCTCGTGGTAAGCGCGACGGTACTCCATGCCGTATCTCTCCGTATATCCTTCAATCTGCCCGTGGCCGAACATGGGCAGTCCGGGCAACGTGGCCATCATGGCGCAAACACCGAAGTACTTGTCGCCCTTGCCGAACTGGTCCACGGCAGTGCGCTCGTCAGGGTTGTTCATGAAGTTGACATATCGCTTCAGCACCTCCGGGTCGAAGGCCAGCGTATTCTTGATCACGCTGCGGTAGTTGGCGTTTTCTTCGTCGCGCATCATGTTCATGAAAGCGCTGTTGTACACGCGATGCATGCCGAGGGTGCGCACGAAATATCCTTCCATCAGCCAGAAGGCCTCTGCCAAAAGCAAAGTGTGGGGCGCTTCTCTGGCAACTCGATCCACTACCTCTCTCCAAAACTCCACGGGCATGGCAGCGTCGAACTGGGCTTTGGTCATGCCGTGTTCGGAGCGCGAAGGAATCGAGCCGCCGGTGCCGGGCTCGGGAAACCATAGCCGCTGGTAATGGCGCTTGGCGAGAGTCATGGCAGCATCGAAACGGATGATAGGAA
>CAZFRV010000192.1:0-4229 GCA_964521445.1 uncultured Acidobacteriaceae bacterium | reverse complement strand
GGTGCAAGCAACTTAACCAGAGCGATGCCATTTCGCCCGCAGCCACGGGCGCCGGCCAAAACGCCGCCTGCTGCTGTAATGCTTTGACCCATGCGACCCTAGGAACCCCTGAGAATGTTGACTGCTGCTCTTGCCACCGATTCTGGAAGAACGGGCCCTCCGTAAAGCCGCACGCGAAACCGGTCGCGCGCGCTTTCGCAGAAGCCAATGCCGTTGTTCTGGCGGCAGTGTTGGAGTAGATGTGCGTTCGATGGCGGGTGTTGTAAGGTTCAAGCTTTTCCGAGCAGCGTTTGCTGCTAGAATTTTGTCCATGCCCAGCGTCCGCACGGTATGGTTTCTGCGCATGCGATCCCCGGTTGGCCCGCTCTTGCTTGCGGCCGGCGAGAATGGTTTGCGCTGCCTCCAGTTTGATGGAGGCAAGCTGCCCCGAGCCGCCCGAGGCGAGGTCTGGATCGAGTCGCGTGCGGCTTTGCGGCCCTATGCGCAGCAGCTACGCGCCTATTTTCGCGGTGAATTGAAGAAGTTCACCTGCAAACTAGACCTCGAAGGCACAGCGTTTCAGAAGGAATGCTGGGAAGCCCTGCTCACTATTCCTTATGGCGCCACCTGTTCTTACGCCGACCTTGCCCGCAAGGTCCGGCGTCCGCGCGCTTTCCGTGCGGTGGGCCAGGCGAATCACAGAAATCCGGTTGCAATCATTGTCCCCTGTCACCGCGTGATTGGTGCCGGCGGCTCGCTCACCGGCTACGGCGGAGGCTTGCAGATCAAAGAGAAACTCTTGCGTCTGGAAGGCGCATCTCCCCAGCCAGCCCTCAATTTTGCCGGTGCAATCCCTGTGAAATAACGAGAATCTGTCCGATGTTGCTTGCCGCCAGCCGAAGGAAAGCTCTGGCGCGTCAGTTTTATGGTGGATTGTTCCTGTTAGCCGCGCGAACACCGGCGGGACTGCTTAAGTTCGCCGGAGGGTTCTGGGGCGAAGCAGCGCCGGGCGGTGTGCTGTGTCCTCTCACGACAACGTGGTTCACGACCTTCTTGCCCCGGGCGTAGGATTGGGCGATTCGAGCGGCATTTTGCCGGTCTCGCCCGCTGGCCACATCGCCGGTGAGCTCAATCCCATCCCCCACAACCGTTACCTTCAGGCCCCCTTGGCTGAAGGTTGGGTCTTTATCGAACGCGTCCTGAATCTGGGTTTGCAACGCGGAGTCGATCGAGATGGTCTCGCCCGGGCTTGGCTCGGCTCCCGGCGTCGCGGTGGCAGATGGGAGAGGAGGAGTCTCCTGCACGGGCGCGGAGATGGGCGAAGTCTTCGGGGCAGCAGCCTGTTCCGGCCTGCCACTGTTTGAGCCCTGGCTACTCTGTTGCCCACCGTACCCTGGCGACACCATCAGTCCCAGTCCCAGTGCTAGTCCGGAGATCGACATATACACACTTGCCTTCAAGGATCGTCGTTTCCGATCACGCCTGAGCCAGCAAGTAAGAGCTTTGTTCTGAAGCACACGCATCTTTACTTCCGAACTCCTGAAACACCAGTGCTGGATGTGCAAGTCTCTTGCCAATTTCACGCTGGCTCTGCGATTTTTCCTGGCATCAAATCCATAAAAAGGCTGGATTTATCGCCGCGTCAAGGAGCAAAATAATTTGGCTATCGGGAGCCAAAACCGCCTCGATGCACAAATTAGGCAATGTACTGCTAACTTAGGCGGCAAGATTCTTCCCCCGCAGCTTAAGCCGGCTCCAAACGCGGTAAACTCAAGGATATGCACGATCACGAGTCCCATTCGCACTCGCATGCCCCTATGAGCGCCCGGGCGCTACGGTACTCGTTGGTGGCCACGTTCGCGTATGTGCTCGTGACTCTGGTGGCGGGACTGCGCGCCCACAGTCTGGCCCTGCTGGGCGAAGCCGGACACAATCTTACTGACCTGCTGGCCCTACTGCTATCCTGGGCCGCGGTTTTCATTCAGACGCGCCCTCCCAGCGCGACCAAGACCTACGGGTATCATCGCGCCGGCGTGCTGGCGGCCTTCATCAACGCGCTTACATTGATAGCGGTCGCCTTCTACATCTTCTATGAAGCAGTGCAGCGCTTGAGCCATCCCGTGGAGGTGCAGCCGAAGATCATGATCTGGGTGGCCGTGGCCGGCGTGGTGATGAACGGCGTCATCTCCTGGTTCCTCTTCCGCGCCGCTCACGACGTGAACATCCGCAGCGCCTTTGTGCACCAGTTGGGCGATACACTTTCCACCGCGGCGGTGATCGTCGGCGGGTGGTTTATCCTGCTGACCGGTCGCCATTGGATCGATCCGGCGCTGTCGATCGGCATCGGCGTCCTGATTCTATGGTCGTCGTTGGGCATTATCCGGGAGACGCTGAACATTCTGCTGGAAGGCACGCCACGAGGCATGTCGCTGCAACAGATTGTTCTCAGCCTCAACGCCATCAGCGGCGTGGTCGACGTGCATGATGTTCACGTCTGGAGCATCGGCTCCAACAACCATGCTCTCTCCTGCCACGTGCGCATTGCCGACATGCCGCTCTCGGAAACCGAAGACATCCTGCGTACCATGACCGATCTGCTGGCGCGTCAGTTTCACATTCATCACACCACCATCCAGTTTGAATACGCTCTGTGCAACATTCACCCCGGATGCGTTGTGCCGGTAGGGGTAGCGCCGCCGCAGGAGCGGGTTGCGGGCAACAACTAGATATTCTTGACTCATGGAGCCAGGCCCTGCTTTTCATAGATCCCGCGGACCGTTTCCAGCGTGTCAATCTCTTCAACCGGCTTATCGGTGCGGATGCGCACGATGCGCGGAAAACGCAGGGCAAAACCGCTCTCATGCCGATTCGACCGGGTCATATTGTTGAAGGCGACCTCAATCACGATCTTGGCCTCGACCACACGCCTGAAACCGTGGTCTTCGAGCGTGTGCTCCAGGAACCAGGGCGTCAGTTCCGCGATCTCGGCGTCGGTGAGGCCGGAATAGGCTTTGCCCACGTTCAGGAGCTGGTCGCCATCGCGCACGGCGAAGGTGTAGTCGCTCAGCACGTGCGCGCGTTTGCCGTGTCCCCATTCCACGGCAGTGACCACCACGTCGAGCGTAGCCAGCTCTCGCTTCAGTTTCAGCCATGACTTGCCGCGGCGACCCGGCGTGTAAGGCGAATCCTGATCTTTGACCATCAAGCCTTCATTGCCTCGCTGGCGTGCGGCCGCGAACATTTCTTCAAGCTCCTGAGGGGAGCCCGCCGGCCTCGTCGGCGACAGGATCACCCGGACTGGCGCTCTGGCTGCATCTGCCGGCGGCTCGAACGCCAGCTTGCCTTGCACGCGGGCCGTCGCTCGGGCGGAAGTCACATGGAAGGCTTCTGCGGGCACCGAGGCCACCACTCGTTCCAAAATACTTCTGCGGTCTTCCAGAGGACGATCGATAGTCAGCTCGCCGGCAGCATAGAGCACATCGAACACCATGTAGGCAACCGGTACGTCGTGGACCAGATCCTCCGAGACGTCCTTGCGCCCCAGCCGCTTCTGCAGTTCAGAAAAGGGCAACGCGCGGCCGACGCTTCCATCCCAGGCAAGGATTTCGCCGTCGAGGATGACTGGATCGGGAAAAGCGCCGAGCGCCGGAGGCAGTTCAGGAAACGAGTCACCGATTTCGTCCAGGGTGCGGGAGAAGATGCGGACTCGCAGGTCGTTCCGTCCTCCGCAATGGGCCTGAGCTCGGACGCCATCGTATTTGTCTTCCACGGTTGCGCGCGGGAAATAGGAAAGGGCCTCCTCCGTATCCGCCGCCGGACTGGCCAGCATGAAGCCCAGAGGATGGAAGAGCCGCATACGGGCGGCGCCGAGGGTGTGTGCCTCAGCCAGTCGGAGCGTCCCAGCGATATCTCCCAGCAGCATGTTCGCGCGCTGTACTGCGGGCAGCTTCTCCTCGAAGGCCGCAGCGATGGCCTCTTCGACCAGGCTTTCACGCAAGCCAATTCGCAGGTCGCCGCCGATGATCTTGATGATGTACTTGGCTTCCAGGGCCGTGGCCCGGCGCAACAGGTCTTGAAGCAAACCGGACTTCTCCGCCGCCGTCGACGTCTGTGCTAATGCATCGAACGCAGCCGAGATGTCAGCCAGCGATAGCGAACCCTTCTTCGGCGCCACGCCGAAAAGCACTTCCGCGGCGGCCGAGCCCATGTCACCGTACCTTCGGTAGGCGGCGGTGAGGGCGACTTCGCCC
>CAZFRV010000191.1:0-6701 GCA_964521445.1 uncultured Acidobacteriaceae bacterium | reverse complement strand
AAGATCCGGTCGAGTTTCAGTTGCACGGCGTCAACCAGGTGCAGATGAAGGAATCGATCGGCCTGAATTTCGCCGCGGCCCTGCGTGCTTTTTTGCGCCAGGACCCCAACGTGATCCTGGTGGGCGAGATTCGCGACTTTGAAACAGCGGAGATCGCCATCAAGGCCGCTCTCACCGGCCACCTGGTGCTCTCCACGCTCCACACCAACGGCGCTCCGGAGACCATCAGCCGCCTGATGAACATGGGCATTGAGCCCTTCCTGGTAGCCACCGCCGTTCACCTGATCTGCGCGCAACGGCTGGTGCGCCGCATCTGCGGCGAATGCCGCGAAGAAGTTCCCTTGCCGCCGCAAGCCAAGATCGAAGCCGGATACAGCCCGGAGGAAGCGCGGACGGTCAAAATTTTCAAAGGTCGGGGCTGCCCCACCTGCAACGGAACCGGATACAAGGGCCGCGCCGGTCTCTACGAAGTCATGGAAATTGACGATGAAATACGTGAGTTGATCCTGATCGGAGCTTCCGCCGTGGAGCTGAAGAAAAAGGCCATGGAGCGGGGCATGATGACGCTGCGCCGCAGCGGCCTGGTCAAGATAGCGGAAGGCGTTACCACGCTCGAAGAAGTAGCACGCGAGACGATCCACTGAGCCGAGATCGATGAAGGGACAAAAACGGGACCATGAACGTAACCCTAAGTGATTTGCTGAAAAAGATGCTGGACATGTCCGGCAGCGACCTCCACATCACCACCAACTCACCGCCTCAGGTGCGCGTGCACGGGCACTTGCAGCCGCTGGACATGCCGCCGCTCACGCCTTCAGAGACCAAACAACTGGCGTACAGCGTGCTGACCGATGCGCAGAAGCACCGTTTTGAAGAAACCCTGGAGCTGGACTTTTCCTTCGGCTTGAAAGGGCTGGCGCGATTCCGCGGCAACTGCTTCAACCAGCGCGGCGCCGTCGGCGCCGTCTACCGCGTGATTCCCTTCGAGATCAAGACCTTCCAGCAGCTCAGTCTCCCGCCGGTGGTTTCCAAACTGTGCGAGAAGCCGCGCGGGCTCATCCTGGTGACTGGACCCACGGGTTCCGGAAAATCCACCACGCTGGCCGCGATGCTCGACAAGATCAACCTCGAGCGGCATGACCACATCATCACCATCGAGGACCCGATCGAATTCGTCCACCAGAACAAAAGCTGCCTGGTGAACCAGCGGGAAGTGCACTCTGACACGCAGTCGTTCAGCGCTGCCCTGCGCGCCGCGTTGCGCGAAGATCCGGATGTAGTGCTCATCGGCGAAATGCGCGACCTGGAGACCATTGAGTCGGCCCTGCGCATCGCCGAGACTGGTCACTTGACCTTCGGCACGCTGCACACCAACTCGGCGGCCTCCACCATCAACCGTATCATCGACGTTTTTCCTTCGCATCAGCAGTCGCAGATTCGCGCGCAGCTGTCCCTGGTGTTGGAGGGGATTATGTGCCAATCGTTGTTGCCCAAAGTGGGCGGCAGCGGCCGCGTGATGGCCATGGAGATCCTTGTGCCCAACGCCGCCGTGCGCAACCTGATCCGCGAAGACAAGATTCACCAAGTGTATTCGGCCATGCAGTCCGGCCAGGATAAGTTCGGCATGCAGACGTTCAACCAGTCGCTGGCGTCGCTCTACTTCCAGAAACAAATCACGCTGGAAGTAGCGTTGCAGCGCTCATCGATGGCGGACGAACTGCAGGACCTTATCAACCGAGGTGTCGGCGCCGCCAAGGCGATGGCCGCACCGCGCAAGTAAGCCACCGCAGGAAGCACGCTCCAGCGGGTATGGAAGGAATGAGGACGAGAGGAGCCTTTCGGTATGCCGGTATTTACGTTTAAGGGAACAGATGCCCAGGGAAAAAAGATCTCCGGGGAAAAACTGGCCGATAACAAGGTCCAGCTCACCATGCAGTTGCGCCGCGAGCGCATTACGCCCGGAGCCATCAAAGAGAAGGGCAAGGAATTCACCCTGCCCACGTTCGGCACCGGGAAAGTGCCCATCAAGGAGCTGGCCGTCTTCTTCCGCCAGTTCTCCGTGATGATCGATGCCGGACTGCCTCTGGTGCAGTGCCTGGAAATCCTGGCGGCGAACCAGGAGAACCAGGTCTTTCAGAAATGCCTGACGGCGGTGCGCACTACGGTGGAGGGCGGCGCCACTCTCTCCAACGCCATGCGCGCGCATCCCAAGATTTTTGATGACCTCACCACCAACATGGTCGAGGCCGGCGAAACCGGCGGTATCCTGGATACGATTCTCCAGCGCCTGGCCGCGTACGTGGAAAAGAACGTCAAACTCAAGTCCGCGGTCAAATCGGCGCTGATCTATCCAGTATCGGTGATCTCCATGGCCTGCCTGGTGGTGGGCGCCCTGCTCAAGTTCGTAGTGCCCATCTTTGCCAACATGTTCGCCAGCATGGATATTGCACTTCCTCTGCCGACTCGATTCGTGATCAACGCTAGTAATCTCGTCAAGGACTGGTGGTGGGTTTTCCTGATCCTGATGATCGTGCTGGTCCTGGGCATCCGCCAGGTTCGCAAGGACCCCAAAGGTCGTTTTTTGCTGGACAAGCTGATGCTGAGCCTGTGGATCATTGGGCCGGTGCTGCGCAAGATTGCCGTGGCCCGCTTCACCCGTACCCTGGGCACTCTGATTACCTCTGGCGTGCCTATCCTGGAAGGTCTGGCAATTACCGCAAGAACTTCCGGAAACGCCGTTCTTGAAGATGCACTCATGAAGGTGCGCAAAGCCGTGGAGGAAGGACGCACCATTGTCGATCCCCTGCGCGAGTCCGGCGTGTTTCCGAACATGGTGACGCAGATGATCGGCGTGGGCGAAGCCACCGGCGCCATGGACGCCATGCTGCAGAAGATCGCCGACTTCTACGAGGACGAAGTCGATGCCGCCACCAAGAACCTGCTGACGCTGTTGGAGCCTCTCTTGATCGGCTTCCTCGGCTTTGTGGTCGGCGGAATCGTCATTTCCTTGTATTTGCCGCTCTTCTCCATGATTGCGAAGCTGGCCGGATAAGCAGAATCACGGCGCCCTGCCCGGAAAAATCCGGGTGGGGCTTTGCCGGACGGTAGAGAAAGACCACAGGCGATGGGCGACACTAAATTCAACGAGCGAGCATGGCTGGCATGGTTGGTAAAGATCCGTGTCATCGTGATCTCGTTCCTTCTTGCGGTCGAGCTGCTCATCGTCAATCTGACTCCGAACAACGTTCCCCGGGGTTTGTTCGTAGCCGTGATCCTGGTCTGGTACACGCTTTCTGTCTTCTTCATCGTGCTGCTTTCGGTGTGGGAGGAATACAAGCTTCAAGCGATTACGCAGATCTTCACCGACTTGGCCTTCGTGACGGCCGTGGTGTACCTGACTGGCGGCGTCGATACCGTCTTCAACTTGCTGTACTTCCTGGTCATCATCGTGGCCGGCATTCTGCTGCCGCGCTACTGGGCCTACCTGACGGCTGCTGTTTCCTTCATTTTGTTTGGCTCGCTGTTGGAGCTGTGCTATTTCGACAAGCTGCCTTCGTTTCAGGTTTCGCCGCGCGGCGACCTGAAGTCATTGGCGGTAGTGATCTTCAGCAATTTCTTCGGTTATCTGGCGGTGGCGCATTTGGCCAGCGCGCTGACGGCAAAACTGCGCCAGGCCGGACGCGAGTTGCAGGACAAACGGGGTGAGCTGCTCAGCCTGCAGGCCCTGCACGAGAGCGTGGTCCATTCCGTCCGCAGCGGACTGATGACCACCGATCTGGAGGGCCGCATCACGCTGGTGAATGTGCCGGGACAGAAACTGCTGGGGCGCACGTCATCCTCGGTCTACGGCCGGCACATTTCCGAGCTGTTTTTGGACCGGTTGCCGGTGCTGGCAGCATCCTCGGCGCAGGGCGAGGTCCGCGGGCTGACTCCTGCCGGCGTGGAAAAGACTTTTGGTGTAACCGTGACGCCGCTGTCCGTGGCCGAGCAGGGAATCCTGGGCTACCTTTATACATTCGATGATCGCACCGAACTTCGCCGCTTGGAGCGTGAGGTCCGCATGCGCGACCGCCTGTCCGCGGTCGGGCGTCTGGCGGCCGGCATCGCCCATGAGATTCGCAATCCCCTGGCTTCGATTGCCGGGTCCATCAAGATGCTTCCGCAGATGTCGCCATTCAACGAAGAGCAGAAGATCCTGGCCGACATCATCACCCGCGAGTCCGCGCGGCTCAACAATATCATTACTGACTTTCTGGCCTATTCGCGGGAAAAGAGCTACAAGTTCACCCGCGTGGACCTTCTTCCTCTGTTGGAAGATACGCTGGTCCTTCTGGAAAACCGCTTGCCGTCTTCCCAGCTGAAAATTGTGCGGCAGTATGACGCGCCCCAGGTCTTTGCCGCGGTGGACGGAGACCGCATGAAGCAAGTTTTCTGGAACCTGCTGGAGAACGCCGTGCGCGCCATGGATCAGCGGGGAACCATCACCGTGTTCGTGCGCGCCGTCGGCCCCTCCTGGCTGTTGGGCATCGGCGACACCGGCCCCGGCGTCCCGGCAAAGTTGATGGACAAGATCTTCGAGCCCTTCCAATCGAACTTTGAAGGCGGAACCGGCCTGGGGCTGGCCATCGTTTACCAGATCGTGCAGGCGCACAACGCCAAGATATGGGTGCAAACGGCTGCAAGCGGCGGGGCGGAATTCGTCCTGGAGGTTCTCAACGCCGGAGCGGCGGCTGAGCCGGAGCTGGCCATGACCGGCGACCACCTCAGTGCACGAAAACCGCGTTTGCCGGGGGCCCCGGCGGAGGTGGTGCATGGCTAGCATTCTTGTATGCGACGACCAGCGCTCCATCTGCGAGATGCTCGATATCTCCCTGCGCAAAGAAGGCCACCGCGTTGAGACGGTCAACGCCGGCGATGCCGCCAAGAAAAAACTCAGCTCCGCCAACTATGAAGTCCTGATCACCGACATCAAGATGCCGCAGACCGACGGCATTGAAGTCCTGCGCTATGCCCGGCAATCGTCGCCGGAGACTTCCGTCATCCTCATTACGGCGGTGGAAGATTATGAGGCCGCGGTGCAGGCGGTGCGGGTGGGCGCTTTTGATTACATCCACAAGGGTCCGGGCCTGATGGATGAGCTCCGGCTCTCCGTGGGTCGCGCGCTCGAAACCATGACCCTGCAGCGGCAGAACTTTGCCTTAAAGCGCGACGCCGCCAGCCGCAACTCACTCGACAACATCATCGGAAAAAGCTCGGTCATCGAAAAACTCAAAGCCACGATACGCACCGTGGCCCCCACCACCAGCACGGTTCTCATCTACGGCGAGAGCGGAACCGGTAAAGAGCTGGTGGCTCGCGCCATCCATGCCTGTTCGCCGCGCGCAAGCGAGCCGTTTGTCTCCATTAACTGCGGGGCTTTCCCGGAAACGCTTCTCGAAAGCGAGCTGTTCGGCTATATGAAGGGCGCTTTCACCGGCGCCAACCAGAACAAGCACGGACTTTTCGAAGTCGCCAGCGGCGGCACCATCTTCCTGGACGAGATCAGCGAGATGAGTGTCTCCATGCAGGTCAAGCTGCTGCGCGTGCTGCAGGAGCGCTCCATTCGTCCCGTGGGCGGAGCGCAGGAGACGGCCATCGACGTGCGCGTGATCGCAGCCACCAACAAAGACCTCATGCAAATGGTCGGCGCCAATACGTTTCGAGAAGACCTCTACTATCGCGTCAGCGTGATTCCCATCCAGGTGCCGTCCTTGCGCGAGCGCCGCGAGGACGTGGAGATGTTGGCCATCCATTTCCTCAAGAAGTATGCAGCCGCGGCCCAGAAGAGCATCCTGCGGGTCAGCGCGGACGCCCTGGCCGGCCTGCGCCAATATGGCTGGCCGGGCAACGTGCGCGAACTGGAAAACGCCATCGAACGCGCCGTCGCTCTCGAGACCGGCACCGAGCTCCACGTCGATATGGCCTCGGAGCGTCCCCCGGCCCGCGCCGGGGCTTCCGTCAACGGCCATACCAATGTTCCGTCCGATGGATTGGATTTCGATAAGTACGTCGAAGAGATCGAGCGCTCGCTGATCACGTCAGCGCTCGAACAATCGGGCGGCGTCCAGACCCGCGCTGCCGAACTCCTCAAGGTCTCCTACCGGTCTTTCCGCCACCTGCTGAAGAAGTATGACATCTGAGTCCGCGGCCGTGGTTTTCTAGAAATCCTAATGGGTCTTAATTCTCTAGTTTGCGCCCTGCCGCATGCGGGCGGAATGCAAGCAGACTGGCCGTCAGCCGCGACGAAGCCCGTGCCCTCATGACCGAGCTCCTCGCGGAGCGCCTCCGACTCAGCTGTCCCCCTTGGTCACCTGAATCAGCCCTCCAATCGGATCCTTGCCGTCCGTACGCTTCAACGTAATGCCATAGAAGCCGGGCGTCTGGGGAAAAGCGGCCGGAAGCGTAAGCAGAATAAAGCTATCGTCATCCGCCTTTTTTGCCGGAATCGAAAGGCCTGGGTAGCTGATGCCCCCAATGTCGATGAGTTCCAGATGCTTGCCGGTCAGCTTCACGGTTTGCTGGCCTACTTTGACGGTGACGTTATCGACGGCCGGCGCAACGGCCGGCGCATCTCCCAAGGGGAGGAGGAACGCCTGGATCTCGTCCGGGTTCTTTTGGTCACCACGATACACTTCGATCTGTTTCGCGCGATCGACCAGGCA
>CAZFRV010000190.1:0-8246 GCA_964521445.1 uncultured Acidobacteriaceae bacterium | reverse complement strand
CGTTACTCCTGCAATCTGGACGCGGTCTCCAGCGCGCACGCCGTATTTCCCGATCAGAAAGAAATACCCCGCAATCGACAGGATGACATTCTGCAGCGCCACGGCGATTCCGGCCGTAAGCAGGCCGGCGAATGTAGTGATGGCGCCAAGCTCGCTGGCAAAGGCGATCGTGATGATGATCGCGACCAGCGACCACACCACGATGCGGCGAATCAGCATGAACTGGTGGCGGCGGCGAAGGTCAGTGACATAGCGGAATGTGGCCCGCCCCCACAACTCGGAGATGCCGAGAACCAGGCCCAGGACCAGGGCGAGTCCAGCCAGACGCACCAGCAGCCCTTTGAGTTCGGCCTTGTATTGGCTGTTTACGGCGTTGCTCCAGTTGGTCACGCTGTGCCGGTACAGGTCGAGCAGAATCGACATCTTGGCCAGCGGCACCAAGGACGCCGAGAGGTGTTTGTATTCAGCGGTAAGGCCGTCCACGTCTTTCTTTTCCTGGGCCAGCGCGGCGGGGTCCGTAGAGTCGGCTTGCGCGGCGAGCTGATCGCCTTTTTGCGTGAGCTCGCGCATCTTCGCCAGCAGAGGAGCGCGCAAGGCCTTGCCCGACTGGGCGAGCGCTTCCGTCTGACGAAGGTTGTCGTCCAGGGCATCTACTTTGCGGCGCAGCGCGAACAAATCAGCAATCAGGGCGAACACGCCCGGTGCGACCGCGCGATGATCCTGGGACGCCGCAATTACCGGCGCCGCAGGAGTGGCGGAACCGGAAGCCGCCGGGCTCGCCGGCTCTTTCGCGTTATCTGCCGCTGCCGCCGGGACAGTCCGTGCCAATTCTTCGATCTGCGCCGGCAAGCTCCCAGCCGCCAATTTGCCGGTTGCGCCCACACTGGCAACCTGAAGCATATTGTGCAGGGCGTCACGCCGCGCTTCAAAGAGTTCCAACTCGCTTTCGGTCTCGGCAATGCTTGCTTCCAAAGTGCGCCGATTCTTCCCTGTGGCGAGGGCCAGCTTCTTCCGCATGGCCGCCAATTCATCCTGCGATTGCTTGACCCGCTGGTCGGCCTTGCCGGCCGCCTCGGCAAGACGCTGGTATTGGGTCGACGCCGCAGCGGCTGCGTTCGGGGGCGTCGGGCTTGCCTGGCTGCCCACTGCCTGCGCCTGGACACGAGCGAAGTCGAAAGCCTGCTTCACCACCTGGTCGGCATTGCGGCGGTTGTCGGTCAGGAAAAGCACGTCACTGGGTTCGCTGACCAGTTGCTGCTGCGCCGTCAGTTGCCGGTACCACACCACGGTCTGATTCAGGAACTGGATGATTTCATCTCCTGTTGCGGGCGGCGGCGCATTTGTCTGCGCAAACACAAGAGCCGGCATGAGCAGGCTAGCCGCGACGGCGACAGGAGCAAAGAGTCGTAACCAGGTACCTAGGCGAAGCATGGTTGATGTGTGTTGAAGCACGCGAACAGTTCTTCTCAAGGACGGGTGGCGCTGGTGGCTGAAGCGAGTCGTAAATTCTTAGAGTCCGCGAAACGTGGAAAGGTTGTTTTCGTGCTCTGGACCGCGGGAAGAGTCACGGCACCGCTCAACAAAAACGAGATGCAGCGAACGAAGGAGCGGAGCGAGCAAAAAAATGGGTGTTCGTGGCGAACACCCGTTACAACTATTTTCCCTTGATGCGGAGACTTAGCTCCGCGATAAGTTACTTTTTCTTTTTTTTCTTGGCTGCCTTTTTCTTCGTTGCCATCGAGTGCCTCCTTGAGAGTTTACTTCTTCGGGCCCGATTTCTGACCCGCATGGGGTCACATTCATGATATTGAGGGAGACGTTTTCTGTTGTCAATGGAAAAATGCAGAGCCGAAGGCTAGCATGCGGAGAAGGAGACGAGCATGCACAAGCAAGAGAAGCTGGGTACAGCGCGCGCGATCGGATACGCGATCGCCATTGCCGTCATCATCGTGCTGGTTTTGTTGCGATTGATTCCGCGCGGCCACTGATCGACGCGGCAAAGAATTCTGTCTCTCACCAAGAGCAACCCGCAACCACGGAACGCCGCGTCATTCACAGACGATCGTGCCATACGCCTCAACCGCGAGCCTGCATCTCGATCCACTCCAAACATTGTTTCTGAATTTCAGGATCGGAACCGAAACCAACAAACCAGCGCACGTCCGGCTCGCGACGAAACCAGGTGATCTGCCGCTTGGCATAGTTCCTGTGGCCTTGCTGGGCGGCGACGATCGCCTGTTCGAGCGAGAGTTGACCTTCCAGGTACTGCCCAGCTTGTTTGTATCCCAGCGAACTGAGCGGCCGCGCGCGAACGCCATAGCGTCCGCGCAGCAGGCGCGTCTCTTCGATCAATCCTTCGGAAAACATTTCCCGCGCGCGCTGGTTGAGGCGCTGATAGAGAGCTTCGCGATCGGGATTGAGTCCCGCGCGTACAACGCGGAAGCCGCGCAGAGGGTCGCGTCCCTGCCGCCACAGCTCGGTCATGGGTTTTCGCGAGCTGATCGATACCTCGAGCGCGCGGATTACCTTGGCCGCGTCATTCGCGTGGATCTCGCCGGCCGCTTCCGGGTCCACGCGTTTCAAGAGTTTGTGCAGATATTCCGGACCGCGTTCCGTTGCTCGATCGCGCAGCCGCGCGCGCAGCTCTTCCGAACGCGGCGGACCAGCGAACAATCCTTCCAGCAAAGCGCGCAGATACAGACCGGTGCCGCCGGCAACAATCGGAAGACGATGCCGCGACTGGATCTCATGGATGGCTTTCCTGGCCAGACGCGAGTAATCGCCTGCGGTAACCCGCTCGATAGGATCGGCAACGTCGATCAGGTGATGCGGCACGCGCTGCCGCTCTTCCCGCGAGGGTTTGGCGGTACCGATCTCCAGTTCCCGATAGACGGCCACGGAATCGCAGCTCACGATCTCGCCGCGCATCTGCTCCGCCAGACGCAACGCGAGCGAGGTCTTCCCACTGCCCGTGGCACCAAGGACCACGACGAGAAGCGGCTCGCTCACCTTCCGCTCCATGCCCGCCGCAGCAGAACGAACAGCAGGATCAGCAGAGCGATCAGGGCCAGGCCGAGCGCCTGTTGTCGTCGGGCGTCCATGTCATGACATTGTAATAAGTAATGACGCGCTGGGGAGATTGAGCAATGGCCAAAGGGCTTGTAGACTCTGAATTGAATTTCGGCGAGGACCCTGCGCCAACTCGCAACCATGTCACCTGCATTGAAATACAGGTTTGGCCCCTTCGAGGCTGACGTCAACGCCGCCGAGCTGTACCGTGGCGGCGCGCGGCTCCGCTTGCAGATGCAGCCGTTCCAGGTATTAGTGGCGTTGCTGGAGCGTCCGCGCGAGGTGGTGGCGCGCGAGGATCTGCGCCTGCGCCTGTGGCCTCAAGACACTTTCGTGGATTTTGATCACGGCCTGAATACCGCCATGGCCAAGCTGCGCGATGTGCTCGGTGATTCGGCGAGCCACCCCAGCTACATCGAGACCATCGCCAAACGCGGTTACCGGTTTCTCGGCGAAGTCCAGGTGGTTCAGGAGCCAGCGGCAGTTCCGGCGTCAGTTTCGTCGGCCGGGCCGAGCGTCGGTGCGTCCAGCGTGCCCGGCTCGCCCGGCGCTAATGCCGCAACCGATCTTGCCTCCAGCAGTCCTGCCGCACCCAGCCTGGCTCAGCCCGCAGAAACGGAATTGCCGCGCGCGCGCCGGAGCACGGCGCGGCTTCTCTTCGTGCTGGCGCAAATCATGTATCTCATCTTTTATTTTTCCGCGCTGTACGACTGGAAACAACTGGATCGTGCCGCGTCCACCATCTGGCCTGGTGCTGGGCTGGCGATTTTTGTGGTTTACCTGGTCACCGCGCTGGTCGGAGTCGCCGTACGCTTGTACCTGATCACGGCCACGGCCTTCGACTATCATCTGCTCGGCGAGAAATACCGCATCCTGTTTCCCGCACTCTTCCTGTTGGACATGATCTGGGCCCTGGCGCCGTGTCTGTTGGCGGACCGCATGGGGTGGGGACTGGCACTGGGCGCCTGTGCCGCGCTCATCTATATGCCGTTTGCGCAGAGGGTGTTGATGAAGATGACCCAGCGTCCTGCTTGAACGCCGGCTACTCGAAATCGCCCTTGTCGGGGTTGTAGTAGAAAGCTGCGCGGATCTTCAGAAATGGGCCGGTGAACTCCGCAGGCAGCCGGGGCAGCGGCACGGCGTTCAGCAAGGCCCCGTAAGCAGCGCGGTCGAGCGCCACATCGCCGGAACTCGAGACGACGGTCAATCCCTGAACACTGCCGTCTTTCATAATGGCGAAGTCGATCACCACCCGGCCCTTCTTCATCATCGGCGGCAGCGCGTCTTCCGGGATCAAAGGAAACCAGTGGTCTTCCACGGTAACCTTCAGACGCTTCATGTAGACGCCGAAATCCACGCCCATGGTGTCGCTGAGGATTTCCATTCCGCCGCGCACGTCAACCTTGGGACGGATACCGGAACCACGATCCCCGCTTCCAAATGGAACCGCTGGACTGGGATGACTGTTGGCGGCGGATTGAATGGCCTGGTTGATGGATGCGCCTGGCGATTTCACCACAAACGGATTCTGTTTGGGCTGGGGCGCTTCAAGTTTGGCCGTCTCCGTGGTCTGCGGCTGCGGCGGTAGCTGACTCCCGGGTTGGGGCGGGGCTTGCACCACTTGTTGGGGAGGCGACTGCGCTTCCGGCTGCGGAGCGGGCCGCGGCTGTCCGGCACGCCGCGCATCGAGAAGCTTGCGCAACGTCTCTTTATCCGGCACTGGGGTCTGCGCTATACGGTTTTGGTCGGAGATGATATTGGTTTTTGGCGGCTTGACCGGCGGACTCTTGTCCGCGTCCAGGAAGATCGCATCCTTGCTGTTGTCGTGCACCGGGACAATCACCGTGGATGTCGGCAGCCACTTAGGCATGAAGATCAGCGCCAGGACGAGCGCACCATGGACGAGCAGGGAGATCCAGGCGGCTTCGCGCCGGCGATATCGGGTGACCTCATCTTTCAGGTCGCTGATCAGCAGATGCAACTCGCCATCTGCGACCGGGGGCCGAGTTTCCACCTCTCGAGATTGCTCTTCCATCACTGGAATAAGACACCACCAACAGAGCAAGGAGTTGCAGTAACTATTCTCTCACTAGAATGGCCGCTGTGGGCCTAACTTGCAGGGGGCTGCCCGCTCAGAATGGCAAAAATCAGTACAAATCTCAAGCGCCAGGAAAGCCTCAAGTCTTTTCTTTACAGTTTTTTACAAGGCGCTTACAAGCCGAGCAGGCCGGCACGACGGCTATGCTCATGGATGGCCGAGAGAATGCTTAACCCGGCGGCTAAGGCGGCACGGCCATCCTCGAGCGAAACCACCGGCCGGCTACGTTTGCGCACCGCTTCCAGGAAGGCCTTGAGTTCGGCGTGGAGCGGCTCTTCCGCCTCTACTCTGGGACGATTGACCGAAACTCCGGGGATGGGCGAGACCCCAGGTTCGCCGGCCATGGCCAGTAAATGGTCAAGCGAGAACTTTTCTTCGGCGGTCACTCGGAACTGCAGGACATCCTGGCGCCCGTAATCGACGGATATATATTCCCGTGGCTGAAAGAAGCGCAGCTTGCGCACGCGCTCGGTGCTGATACGGCTGGCGGTCAGGTTGGCCACACAGCCGGAGGCGAACTCCATGCGCACGTTGGCGATGTCCACCTTGGACGTTACCACCGGCAGTCCTACAGCGCGCATGTCGGTGATCGGCGACTTCACGAAGGACAAGATTACATCGATGTCGTGCACCATCAGGTCCAGCACCACGTCCACGTCCAGGCTGCGCGGCGTGAACACGCTCAGGCGATGGACCTCAAAGAACATGGGCCGAGTAATCAAGGGCGCGGTAGCACGCACTGCGGGATTGAATCGCTCCAGATGCCCCACCTGGACCACACGATGATGGGCCGCAGCCAGGCGAGTCAGTTCGTCGGCTTCATCGAGCGTTGAGGCCAAAGGCTTCTCGATCAGCACATCAATGCCGGCGGCCATCAGCGCCGCGGCCACACTCAGATGATGCACCGTGGGCACGGCTACGGAGGCGGCTTCCACGCGTCCAAAGAGCTCTTCGACGCTCGCCAGCGCCTGGCAGCCAAATTGCGCGGCGACCGATTGGGCTCGGGCCAAGTCGGCGTCCACTACGGCCACCAGCTCCACGCCCTGGCCCTGCTGTTGCAGCTCGTGATAGACGCGGGCGTGGTTCTTGCCGAAGGAACCTACACCAACGACCGCCACGCGGATTGTACTTTCGTCAGCCAAACAGTGATTTTCTCAGAGAGACGCGCAAGCGGCAAAGGATATCATCCGGGAAGGAGAGATCGCCGATGTCGCGCGCGATCGGGTGATCGCGGCGATAACGTGCGATCAAAAAGAGGTGCATACATGGGACGAGCCTTTGGCTTCCTGAGCTTAATCATCGTGGTAGCGGTGGGCGCCTACATCTATATGCGGCAGACGCAGGGCGTCATGACCGCCGGCACCTCCAACCCCACAGCCACCGTGGACCTGATCGGCGTGAAGAACGACCTGTTGGCCATCGCCCAGGCCGAGCGGAGCCACGCCGCCCTGCAAGGCAACTTCGTCTCCCTTGAAGAGCTGCGCTCCCAGGGAGACCTGAACATGCCCCGCGACAGCCGCGGTCCCTACACCTATTCCGCCGAGGTGAGCAGCGGCGACTTCCATATTGTGGCCACATATTCCGGCCCCGACCCGGGCATGCCCAAAACCCTCACCATCGATCAGACCATGCAGATCAGCCAGCAGTAACCAGATCGTAAGATCCTTCTTCATTGGCCGCGAAGAAGATCGCCGGTCCAGCTGCTCCAGGTGACCGAAGTCATCAGCAGAATCGTCTGATTGGCTAGAGTCTTTGTCTGATGTTCCCGGCAGCTTCCGTATCTTTTAATAGAAGTTAACGGGCCGAACCTTGCTCCTCTCACTCCATCTCGATTACCTTTCCTGCCTGCTGACCATTGCCTCCACCGTCCTTGTAGGGCGGCGGATGTGGCAAGGCTGGGTGGTGGCGGGCGTCAATAGCGTGATCATCTGCGCCATCGGGTTGCGTACAGGCCAGTGGGGCTTTGTTCCCGCCAACGTGTTCTGTCTGGCGATCTATGCTTACAACCTGAGAAGCTGGCGCATTCCCGGCGCCGCTGCAGCCGGGGCTGCGGAGTCGCCATTGGCGGCGATGTCTGCTAGGCTGGACGGGAAATCCGCGGTATTCTCTCACGCCGCCCATGAGCGACTCACCAGCCATCGAATTCGTCCGCGTTCAGTACCGGACCAACGGGAAGCGCGTCCTTCTCTCTGATTTCAGCTTGAGTGTCCGCCGCGGCGAAATTCTCATGCTGCTCGGACCCAGCGGCTCCGGCAAGACCACTTCGCTCAAGCTGATCAACCGCCTCCTTACTCCCAGCGAAGGCTGCATCTCCGTGGATGGCCGTTCTATCGCCGAATGGGACGTAATCGAGCTGCGCCGGCACATCGGCTATGCGATTCAGGAAGGCGGGTTGTTTCCGCATTACACCGTCCAGGAAAACGTGGCGCTCGTCCCCAGGTTGGAAAAATGGGCGCCGGAAAAAATCCGCGCCCGCGTGCGCGAGGTCCTCACCATGGTGGGGCTGGCGCCGGAGGAATTCAGCGGCCGCTATCCTCATCAACTCTCCGGCGGACAAAGACAGCGCGTGGGACTGGCGCGCGCTCTGGCTGCCGATCCGCCCATTCTCCTGATGGATGAGCCCTTCGGCGCTCTGGATCCCATCACGCGCTCGGAACTGCAGAAGGAATTCCTTGCGCTGCAGCAGCGTCTGAGCAAAACCGTGGTATTCGTGACCCACGACGTGAGCGAGGCCCTGATGCTGGGCACTCGCATCGCCCTGATGGACGCGGGCGCGCTCCGTGGCGTTTATGCGCCGCGCGAGTTTCTGGCGGTGAACGATCCCGCGGTCAAGCCGTATGTGGATGCATTCCGGGCCATGCAGCAAGTGTTTCAATCCTGAATGTGAATGGCGGCGTTTATGCTCTGGTTTGCTTTCGACGTTCGCAACGAGTTCATCGTCAAGCACAAAGGAGAAGTTTTCACGCTGGCCGCGGAGCACCTGTGGCTGGTGGGCATCTCCATGGCGCTGGCCATCGCTATCGGCGTGCCGCTGGGAATTTTTCTCAGCCGCCGTCCGGCTTGGAAAGGCCTGGTGCTG
>CAZFRV010000189.1:0-16521 GCA_964521445.1 uncultured Acidobacteriaceae bacterium | reverse complement strand
CGACGGTAAGTCCCGCTGTACGTGCACAGCACCACTGAACAGCCTCGGTATTTCAGCCGTTCTTCAATTCTTTGAAAGCTTCGACATCTATGACTTCAACTTCCCCCGGGTTCGGCCCAAAATCCACTACTGACCTGCTCTAAGAATTCAGAATCCCGGCTCCCAGTTATGACGCCGGGCCCATTTTCTTTACCACCTCGCGAGCCGTCTCCCGCCCCAAGGCATCCTTCACGAACTCCCGGAAAATGATGGAGTCCGTAGTGATCTTTTCCACGCTGCCGTTGAAAAGCTGATCGTTCTCGCGCAATGTGAAGGTACGGTGGGCGTTGTTCACCACCACTGCCAACATCTTCCCGCTAATATCCCGGACCGTCCCCTGCAACATCAATTCGGGAATGGAAAGGCATCGCTTGCCGGTCGAGCAATTCGGGCTTGGTCCCCCCGCTTCGACAGAACGGATGACGCTCACGAACGGGTCCCTGCGTCCGAAGGCGCTCGCGCGCACAGGTGTCTTCTTTTCCGGAGCAGTTGATGCGGTCGCGGCCGGACTAGCAGAAGTTGCAGCCGGCGGCGTCTTGGCAACAGCCGGAGCTGGCGCCTTGGCTTTGGCCGCAGCTGATACTGGAGCCTTCTTGCCAGGGCTGGTTGTGGTCTTGGTCGCGGATTTCGCAGCTACAGGGGCAGAGCCAGTCTTTTTTACCGGCGCCAAGGTTCCGGTAACTACGGATGGCTTGCTGCCCGCTTTCGCGCTCTTGCCGGTGGCTGCTCCCGAGGAGCTCTTGGCACCCGTCTGGCCGCTGCTGGCTGGGCCAGTGGTGGATTTTGCCTTGGTAGCCGGGCCTGTCTTGGTCGCCGCGCCTGTCTGAGTCGTCGTCCCTGTCTTGCCGGTTCCAGACGAAGTCTGATTCACGTTCTTGCCGACGGCGGCCGGTGGCTGATTCGTCGAGGATTGCGTCTTGGAAGACGCCGCAGCACCTTTGCCGGCGGTTGCCGGATTGGGCGACGGAATCGCTGGGGCCTTCCCGCTTGCCGCCGAGGGCTTGACGGGAGTGGCTCCTGCCTTGGCCGCCGGAGTTGGCGTTGGCGATGGGCTCTTCCCTGCCGGCTGCTGGCCGCTGGAGTTCGTACTCAGCGCCGAGGCCATGGCTACAAAGCACGTTGTGAAGGCGAGAATTCGAATAAGCTTCATTTTCAGTTCCCCCTCACGGGTGCGGCCGGTTGACCCGGCTTAGGCGGTCCCGGAGCGGCGGGCGTCGTCGTTTCCTGGTCATGGCTGAAGAACGTCGTCGCCGTGCAGCTGGCCACTACGGATTCCCCGGGGGCATACTGATACTGCCCTTTCACCTTGGCCGCACTGGCGTTTTTGGCGCTGGCCACCTGAAGGTTGTCAATATTGACGATCCGTTCCAGCTCGGACACGCGTTGGAAGAAATTCAGCACCGAGTAGTAGGGTCCGTCAATGTCGATGGCAAACGGCACATCGCTATAGAACTCATGGTTCCCCGTCGGCATGGCGGTGTACCGCCGGATTTCAATTCCCGCACTGGCAGCGGTGTCATGCAACAGGCGGATAAACTGGTCCGCATCCTTGTCGTCCGGAACCACTTTCTTCTCGCGTTCAATCTGCTGTTCCAGGATGGCCATGTCGCGGTTCAGTTGCGCCAGCTTCGGCTCAAAATCCCGCAACCGATCGTTCTCCGCTTTCTTGTCCTTGATCTTGCTCGCGAGTTGCTGGTTAGCCTGGTTCGCAGGGTTGTACCAGATGTAGTAATAGGCCACGCCCACGATCACCACAACCACCACGACCGTCAACAATCGCGCGCCGAGCGACATTTCCCCGAGTTTCGCCATAGATAACCCCTAACGGATGACCGTTACTTACGATTTCTGCACTTTGCTGGAAAACCCGATCTCGCAAACCAGTTCGAACTTGAAAGCCTGTAATTCCTTGACCGAGGAATCCTGGGAGGTCTCTTTGATCTCGACCGTCTTGAAAGCCCCAGTCTTCCTGAGGTTGGACATCAGATCAGCCACGGCATCAGCACTAAGGGCCATGCCGATGAAGTTCAGGCTGTGGCCGTCGCTGGTCATGCTGTTCAGCCAAACTGCGTCGGTCTTGTTGACGGTATCGGCCACCAGGTTGAGCACTTCGACCGGCCCCTTCTGGTTCTGTTTCAACTCATCAATGACGTGGACCCGGCGTTCAAAGACGTCTGCCTTTTTCCTGCTGGCCTCATACTTCGCCTTCACTTCGGCCAGACGCTGGTTCTCCGCCATCGCTTGCTTCCACTCTTTATCCAGTTGGGCGGTCTTTTGATTCACCTGGTATTGGAAGAAGTAGCAAATTCCCCCCGTCACCAAGACCGCGATCAGGAGCATCACTACGACGCTGGGCCCCTCGCCGGGCATGGACAAGGTAGGCGCAGCGGCGCGTTTGCCGCCACGCTTGGTTTTCGCCGGTGCAAGAGAACTTAGATTGATGCGAATCATAGGTCGTCAAAGCTCCTCAGGGCCAAACCTACTGCTACAGCTAGCTGGCCCGGATTCTGTTCCAGAATCTCGTTTTCGCCCGGGTCCAGGGGCGGCATGATCCGTTGAAACGGATTCAAGACCTCCACCGGAAGCGAGAATTCCTGGCGCAATGCCTCCACCAAGCCCGGGACCTTGGACGATCCGCCGGCTACATAAATCCGGTCGATGTGTTCGCCTGGGGCGGTGGCGCGGAAGAAATCGAACGTCTTCTGAATTTCCAGAACGATGATCTCTGTGACTTGCTGCAGAATGGGCAGCTTGGCATCCTCGCTGACGGTGCCGACCTTCTTACCCAGCTTGAGCGACTCGGCGTCATCAAAACTGAGATCGAGTTCTTTCTGCAGCGAATCGGTGTACTGATTGCCGCCGACGCTGACGTCGCGCGTGAAGAGCGGCGCCGTACCCTTCACGATGTTGATGTTCATCACGCTGGCCCCCAGGTTCAACAGGGCGACCGTGGAGTCGTGGCTCGGCTGGTAGTTGTATTCGTAGCAGTTCTGCAGGGCAAAGGCGTCAATATCCACCACCGATGGCGCCTTACCCGCCAAAGACAGCACGTTGGTGTAGTTCAGAATCTTGTCTTTCTTGACGGCCACCAGCAGCACGTCCATCTGCGAGCCCATGCTGTCAGGGTTCAAGATTTCGAAATCGAGGTTCACGTCCGCGATATCAAACGGTATGTGTTGCGCCGCTTCCGTGGTGATGCCTTCCGCCAGTTCCGCTTCGCTCATCGGCTGGACCTTGAAGGGCTTCACAATCACCGAGTGGCCGCTCACTGACGTAGCCACGTTCTTGGTCTTGATGCCGTGCAGGCTGAAGATCTTGCTGATGGCGCCGGAAACGCTTCCCGAGTCGACGATCATGGAATCGACGACGATGTCGCTGGCCAGCGGCTCCATACCCAGATGGGAGACCATGATCTCCCCCTTTGAACGCTTCAGCTCAATCGCCTTGATGCAACTGGAGCCGATGTCCAATCCAACAATCGATTTTCCTGATCCAAACATGCCGTCCCGCCTTCTGTGGTTTCCTGAGTTCCCCCCGGTTGCCCGGCCTTACCTTGCTCCAGCCGCTTTGGCTGCTTTCGGTTTCTTCTTGGCGCTGCTCATGTTCATGGTGCTTTTCTGTTCCATCCACTGGTCGAGAATCGTCTTCTTGAACTTCCAGCGGTTCCCCAGTTTGAAGGCCGGGATTCTTTCTTCCGTCACGTACTTGTACAGCGTGTCCGGACTGACCCCCAGATACTGCGAAGCCTGGCGAATGTTCATTACTTCACGCGAATCTGCTGCCATACACGTAGCCTTTCCACAGTGGGTTATTGGCTCTTGTTTTCTCGGGGGGAAATCTTCAGGTCGAAGCGAGTTATATCTGGCTTAATTCAGGAGGTCAATAGGGAATTACCGGTTTCTGCCTGTGTTACCCCTATATCTTTAGGGCTAGTACCTTTTTTCTGCCAGGGCAAATCTCAAAATCCTGAGTCACGAAAGGACAGATACCACTACTAATTGTGGTATTGATGCACACGGTTCTCGATTTTGACGCAAAAGTTACCAAGGGGCCGAGACTGGCCTGCTGTATTACCCAAACGTAACCGGAAAACGAGGCTGTTTCTCGGGTTTGGCGCGTGGTTCGCGAGGACTTCCGCTGCATCCTTACGCCGCCGGAGCCTCGGGCCCCCACCTCGAATCCGCCGGTCTGTCAGCCAAGTACAGATCATCTCGATTCGTTTATGCTCGGCGAATTCGCCCTTTGCGGCCCTGTTCCCTGGGCCACAAACTTCATGAAATCCGATTCCGCAAGGCGTGATGGGTGTACCTCACTGCCCAGCCCGAAGAAACGGCAGAAGCTCATCATCAGCGGACGCCAGAGCCCTGGATCAATATGAGGACGCGGGCCGTCGCCCGTCAGCAGCTTTTCGTCAACGTGCAACCTAGTGATGTGCACCTCGAAAACGTTGGCGTTCACGTTCTTGCCGAAGGAACGGAAATCGTGCACCGTACCCTCCATTTGCACGGGGCACTCACGGACTCGTGGCGGCGCGACTGATACCGACTCCAGCGGAGTGAAGCCAGCGAGCTCAAATTTGTTCTGTTCATAACGGTATCCCCACTGGCGCTTTCGCTCCGGCACAGGATCCTTGCCGGTGGTCAGCGCGAGTCGGTCGACATGCGTGGCGAGATCTTCCGAAGGCAGATTGATCACACATTCGCGGGTGCGGATGAGGTTGTCAGAGGTCTGGCCCATCTGGCCCAAACCCAACATGCAGCTCCAGCCCAGCCACCACGCCGAGGACATCGGCGCCAGGTTGGGTGAGCCATCTGGGTTCAAGGTGCTGATGAGGGCTACGGGTGTTCCGAAGTACAGGATGGTCGGCTCGATCGTCTTGTGCATGCGCGGACAATACCGGATACCGCGCACGCCGTGCTATCCGAACCTTGCGGCCAAACTAACTAACGCCTGCCGATCTTGACGAACCGCGTCGTCCGTTCCTTTCCTCTTCCTCATTTCCAGAGTCGCAATTCAAACCTACTTCGGCGGACCAGGTTGTTTAGGTTGTTCGGGTTCCTGCGTACCGGGTTCGTCTTGCTCGTCGGTCGGGTTAGGCTCTCGCCACTTCAGCAAGGGTAGGACGCTGTTGTAATCGTCTGTCCAAAGGCGCAGGCCGGGCTGCTCCGGGATCTTGTCTGACGCATCAGCCACCTCCGCGCGAGACAGGAAATCAGTGTTCGCCGTGACCAGAACCCAGTCTGAGCTGAAGGTTCCTATATCGTCATCATCCTCCGCCACGTTGACCCAGGCCGCTTGCAGACCGGCATGTTCCGCCTCTTGCTGGACGACTGGACCGAGGTCAAGGTATCTGTTGGAGATGTGAAAGGCAATAATGCCCCCCGGCGCGAGATGGCGCTTGTACAGTTCCAGAGCCTGACTGGTCAGGAGATGGACGGGGATGGCATCACCGGAAAAAGCGTCGACCACGAGAACGTCATAGTGCTGGGGCGGCTCGCCGGCGAGAGACAGGCGCGCGTCACCGGGCACGATTTCAATGGTGGCCGCCGATTCACGCAAGTAACTGAACCAGGTGCGGGCAATCTGCGGCACCAGCGGATTGATGTCATAGAAGCGGAATACGTCGCCTTTGCGTCCGTAAGCGGCCAGAGTTCCGGCGCCCAGCCCGATCAGTCCCACGCGCCGCGGCCTGTCGGCGCAACAGAAGTCCAGTGCCAGGCCGACACCGGAATCGTGCGAATAGTATGTGGTCGGCGTATGGCGAAGTTCGTCTGTGAAAATCTGCGTGCCGTGCAAAATGGTGCCGTGCATGAGGGTGCGGGTCGGCCCCGTGAAGGGCGCATTCAGAGCTTCGCTCACGCGCAGCGTCCCGTAAAAATTGCGCATACGCACCAGGGTGCGGTCGCCGTCTGCCTCAGCATGATAGAAGAGCAGTATGGCCGCCATCGCCAAAGATGTAGCCGACCAAAAAACCCTCCATCCGATTCCGGCCCGCCAGGTCACAGCCAGGGCCAGCAAACCGGTAAACACCAGGCTGCAAGCCAGTTCGTAACTGCCGGAAAAAACCAGCGGAGCCAATACACCGACAAAGATCGAACCGATTGCTCCGCCGGCCGCAATCAGAAGATAGAACGAGGTCGCGTGACTCGGCGACGGTCGCAACCGGTGCAGTTCGGCATGACAAAACAGACAGAGAATGAACAGGGTCGAGCAATAAAAAGGGACCGCCACGATGAGCCGAAGGTTCTGTTGCGTGTCGCTCATCATGAACACCAGCCCGCCCAGAGAAACCCACGTCAAACCCAGCAAACACACGCGTCCCACCGACACCCTCACCACGGGTATCTGGATGCGAAGAAGACTCGGCAGCCAGGGTCCGCGGCTGAAGGCCACAACAAAACTGAGCAGGTACATGATGAGCGGGACAATCCACAGGAGCGGTATGGCGGCAATATTTTGGCTGAGGTGGTTGGTCATGGCGCAGAGCAACAACGAGCCACAAGCCGCCAGCAGGAACCACAGGATGCGATCGCCGACCGGTCGCTGCGGCTCCTCCGCCGCGCCGCTTGCCTTGCCAAGTTCCACGGCCGCGCCTCCGCGACGCCCACTCACCAGGGCGATTCCCGCACAAGCCAACGCAAAGACGACAAACCCAGCCAGCCAGATCAGACTTTGCACGTGCAGGCTGAAACGCGGCTCCACCAGCCAAGGATAGATCACCAGGGCTAACAGAGAGCCAAAGTTGGATAGCGCAAACAAACGATATGGCGGTGCAGGGGAGCCGGCCGTCGTTGCCTCCGCGCTGCGGCCATGGCCTCGCGCGTACCAGGCCTGGAGCAGCGGGTTGGTGGCGGATAGCGCCAAGAACGGCAGCCCGATCAAAGTTGTAAGCAGCAGGAAAACGCTGCGGATGGGGTGATCGGTTGAAGCGTGCAATTCCGGCCGCAGAGTTAGCCCGGCTTGCAGCAGGCAGATGGCCAGCAGTCCGATGTACGCCAGTGCCTGGGCCCTTGGTCGCAAGCGAGTAGCCAGCCAATGCGCGCAAAGATAGCCCAACAGAAGAGCGATCTGAAAAAAGACCAGGCAGGTGGTCCATACCGCGGCCGAACCTCCCAGCAGCGGAACCAGCCGTTTCGCCGCCATCGGTTCCACCAAGAAAAGCAGGAAGCTGCCGAGAAAGATGGCAATTGCATACAAGAGGTTGAGAGGGGACATGAGCGGATTACTCTTGCGCGATTGAGCGATCGCCTGACCCACTGCTGAAGCAGACACTATTATTCTCCGGTACCTAATTTGCGGCAAAATGCGCCGAGTTGATCCTGGCCTGTGGGACCCAGGAGTTTCATGACTTCGGGGACATGAGCGGACTACGATAACACGATGCGTCAAGAGGACGGACAGACGTCGGCGCGTGACCAGGTCCGGAAGCGGCCATTATTCTCCTGTACCCAGCTTGCGGCAGAGCGCGCCGAGCTGTTCCTGATCTGCGGGACCCAGGCGTTCCATGACTTCAGTGATGCGCCGCACATGTGCAGGAAAAATACGGGCAATGAGCCTGCGCCCCGCGGGCGTGATGGTGGCCCGGACAAACCGCTTGTCCCGGCCCTGTTGGCGCCGTTTCACCAGACCGCGTTTTTCCAGGTTGTCCACCACCAGGGTGAGATTGCCGCTGCTGGTGAGGACGCGACGCGCCAGATCGCCCAGATTCAGCGGTCCCACGTGATACAAAGCCTCCAGCACCGCGAACTGTCCCAGGCTCAATCCGGCTTCTTCGAGGCCAACCCGGGCGTAGGCCATGGCGGTATTGGCTGCCCGGGCCAACTTGACATAGGCGCCCAGGGCGCGCTCTTCCGAGGCGCTGCCTTTGAAATTCCTTCCCATACTGGACAAGTGAAAGACTGCTCAAAAATATATCAAACAAAAAGGCCGGGCCATCGCGGTCCGGCCTTTTTTCGCATTGCGAGACGTTATTGGATGTCGAAATGCTCCGGATGCAGGAGAGCATCCGACTTCACCAGAACCGTTCGGCCGGTGAGCTCTTCCATTTCCTGCACCCATTTGCCGCCGTTGTTCTTCAAGGCCTTGGCGACCTCCGGATTCACGCGCAACATGATATCGCGCTCGAAGTGGCGGTTCATCTTGCGCATCTCCACGTAGATTTCATTGCACACCGTGGTCACCGACTTGATCATACCGGTGGCTTGGCAGGTGGGACAGGGCTGACCCAAAGTGCGTTCCAGCGACTGCTTGACCCGCTTGCGAGTGATGGCAACCAGGCCGAAATCGTTGAACTGCAGCACCTTGGAGGGCGCGCGATCAGCCTTGAGCGCCTCTTCCAGCGCTTGCATCACTTTCTGCCGGTTCTTGCGCTCGTCCATATCGATGAAGTCAACCACGATAATGCCGCCCAAGTCGCGCAAGCGGACTTGGCGAACGATTTCACGGACAGCGTCAATATTGGTCTTGACGATCGTGTCTTCCAGGCGCGCTGTCTTGCCCACGTACTTGCCGGTGTTCACATCGATGGCGACCAGGGCTTCCGTCTGGTTGATCACAATGTAACCGCCGCTCTTAAGCCATACCTTGGACTTGAGAGCTTTGTTGATCTCGTCGGTAATGTTGAACTGCTCGAACAGCGGCGTATCTTTGCTGTACAGCTTGACGCGCTTGACCAGCGAAGGCTGGAATCGGCTCACAAAGCGCAGGATGCGTTCATATTCCTGTTCGGTATCCGCCCAGATGGCGGAGAAAGTGGTGGTCACCTGGTCACGAAGAATGCGCTCCACCAAGTTCAGGTCGTGATAGATGAGCGCCGGCGCCTTGGAGGTTTCCGCGCGGCCGCGAATCTCGTTCCACAGGTTGATCAGGAAGCGGATGTCGGCGCGCAAGTCGTCTTCGTTGGCTCCCGCAGCCGCGGTGCGTACGATGAAACCGCCGTGAGCTTCACCGCGCTCGCTCAGCGCGATCCGCTTCAGGCGATGGCGCTCCTCGTCGGAAGCGATCTTGCGCGAAACTCCAGTGTGATGGACCGTGGGCATGTACACCAGAAACCTTCCCGGCAAGGCGATGTGGCTGGTAATGCGCGCACCTTTCTTGGCGATAGGTTCCTTGGCGATCTGTACCAGGATTTCCTGGCCTTCTTTGAGGAGATCGCTGATGGCGGGCAAGCGACGCGGGGCCTGAAAGCGGCGTCCGCGCATGGGGCGTCGTCCAGCGGTGCGACGGCCACGGCCGTCACCGGGACGACGCTCGGTGCGCTGGGCATGTTGATAACCAGCGGTGCCGGCAGCAGCGCGATGTTCGGCGCGGGCGCCCTCCAGATCGGTACCGGGCCCTTCTTCCGCTGTCTCTAATTCCTCGCCTTCGTCTTCTTCCGCTCCCTCGGTCAGCCCGAGGGCCTCGGCGACCTCGTCCATCTCTTCCTGGTCCAAGCCTTCGGCTTCGTACTGTCCAGTGGCCCGCTCGTTGACGTGGGCATCACGGACGGCCTCCGTCAGTTCACTTCCCGCTGCCACCAACTGCTCGTTGCCGGGACCCATGACTTCTTCTTCCAGTTCTTCGTACTCCGCGAGGTCCGCGTCCTCTTCAAAGCCCGGCAATTCGATCTCTTCTTCCTCGATCTCTTCTTCTTCCATGACTCCGGCGCCGGATGCATCGCCCGCTTTGCTTTCCTGTGCCTCAACGCTGCCATCGTGAGGGGCTAGAGAAGTTTCTCCGTCCTCTCCATCGTCCGCGCCAGATTCTTCATCCGCGATCTCCTCTTCCCCGGTTTCGGCGGCGCTTCCGCCAAACGCACTGGCAACGTTCATGCTTTCAAAACGGCTGTGCTCACTCTCCGTCGCTTGCACCGGCGCAGGCATCGCCGGGCTGCGCTCCTCTTCGCGAACGTGGGTTTCTTCAACTCCCGCCCGCTCCAAGTTCGCGGGAGGTTCTTCGGCTACGTTTTGGGTCTGGTGAGGAATTGGCCCTGCCGACTCCACGTCTTGAAGAAAGCCGTGTTCAAGCTGCGTTGTTTCCACCGTCTCTTCGCCGGCTGCGGTCTGCGGTGTTTCACGCGTGCTCGTCACGGGCGCAGGCCGAGGCGCCGGTGCGTTCTGCCCACGGTACTTGGAGATGGATTCGCCCGGCAAAACCATGGAGTCAGGCGAGAACTGCGAAGGATGGAATGAGTACTCGGTCGAGGGTCGAGCCGTCGGCACGGGCTTGGCCTGGGTCTCAACTGCGGATTTGGCTGACGCGCGAGGCTGGTACTTGGAAATGGATTCGCCCGGCAACAGCACCGGCGATTGCTCGGCGTGTGCAGGTTCGAAATGCGGTTCATGCCGGCGGGGAGCTACTTCTTCCCTCTCCGCAGGACGTTCGGTCGGGCGGTCGGCGTGGCGATCCGCAGAACGATCCGTCTGCCGATCTGCGGGCCGTTCGCCGCTGCGATTGTCCCTTTCCTGGAAGCGGCCGCGTCCGCGGCGGCGACGACGTCCCCGCCATTTGCGGGCGCCTTCTCGGTCCTGTTCCTCGGCGCCTTCGTGACGCTCACCGGCTTCACCCGCCGACTGTTCGATGGGCTCTTCCCTGACATCCCCGTCACTGAAGGTTTCCTCGCCCGGGACGATTTCCTCCGCCTCAAGCGGCCGGGCATGTTCTTCAGCCGCCGCGGCGCCCGTGGCATCGATGATGCGGGCTCGGGAGACGGCCTGATCCAGACCTTCTACGTCTTCCTCTTCCTCAAGAAGAAAATCGGTAACGTAAAGGAAGGCATCTCGCTCTAGGCCGATGTTGACAAATGCGGACTGCATGCCGGGAAGCACGCGCGTGACCCGGCCCTTGTAGATGGAGCCGGCCAGCGTATATTCGTTTTCCCGTTCGTAGTAGATTTCAGACAGCTGGTCTTCTTCGACAATCGCAACCTTGGTTTCGTGCGGGGTCGAAGAGACAAAAAGTTCTTTCGACATGAATTCTCTCCGGTTTCACCGGCCGAGAAGCGGGAGATCGAGAAGCAGAGGCTTCAGGAGGCTATGCCGCGCGCGGCGGCAGGGCCCCTGGTACCGTGAGTGCGGGAAATTTCAAACTTTCTCTTCGGCAGACCGCGCACAGCAACTCCGGACGGGCACCCCGTGGTGCGGCTATGGCAATCTGCGTATGACTTTTTTTGAAGAATCTCGGCACCTTGCAACATTCCCGGGTTTGTGGCCACCCTGCGATTTCGCGGGGCCGTTACCCGCCCGGTAACGCTCTCTCAATCTTTCCGGCTTCGCTTTCTGTTGGCCGGCGCCCTCTCTTAGACGTCAGGGCATAACGTAAATTTCGTTTCTTCGCGCTTATGCGCTCTTCACTCGCTGTCTCAGTTCACGAAACGGCGCATGCGAATGTTCATCACGATCCCCAGCGCCAGAAACATGAACAGCAACGATGAGCCACCATAGCTCATCAGAGGCAGCGGAATTCCGGTGACAGGCATAAAACCCACCACCATTCCAGCGTTGACCAGAACGTGGAAAAGCAAAATTGCCACCACGCCCATCACCACAAAGCCTCCCGCGCGATCAGACGCGGTCTGAGCGTTGTGGATCAAACGCATCAACACCATCAAGTATAACAGCAATAAAGCCAGAGCACCCACAAAGCCATGCTCTTCCGACCAGGCCGCAAAGATGAAGTCGGTATGAGGCTCGGGCAGGAATAGCCCCTGTGTTTGCGAGCCTTTGAGCACACCTTTGCCCAGAATTCCACCGGAGCCCACGGCGATCTTGGATTGCTCAAGTTGATACCCCGAGCTCTGGGGATCGGCGTCGGGGTTCAGAAAACTGGTGAGCCGGTCTTTTTGATACTGCTTCAGCAGGTGCAACCGGGGACCATAGATCCAAACGGCCGGCGCCAGCACTCCCGCCACCAGCAGGATGATCGCGGCGTGGCGAAACTTGATCCCGCCCAGGAACAGCGCCATCACTGCTACCGGCACGTAGGTCAGGGCCGTCCCCAGATCCGGCTGCTTCAGCACCAGCAGCATGGGCAGGGCGGCAATGGCGCCGGCTTTCACCACGTCAGAGACAGACGCGCCCCGGTCGTTCTCTTCGCTGAAATACTTGGCCAGGGTGATGATCAGAACCAGCTTGACCCATTCCGAAGGCTGGAAGTGCTGGCCGCCAGGAAGCTGGATCCAGCGCCGCGCGCCTAGATATTTCTTGCCGAAGAACGTTACCGCGAGCAAGGCCACGATCGCAGCCCCATAAAACCAGAGGGAGTTTTCCAGCAGAATCTGGTAGTTGAGCAGGCTCACCACGAACATCAACGCCAGACCGGCGAGGATCCAATAAATCTGCTTGACGTGGGCGCCGGCAAACTTGGTCCCGTAGGTGGTGCTGTAAATCTCGACAACGCCGAGCGTGCAGATCAGCAGCACAAAGGCCAGCAAAACCCAGTCAAAGTCGCGGAAGGAAATCAGGCGCCGCATCAGTCGGCTCCCGAAGCGCCCAGAGGCGGCAGATGAGGACGCTTAGGCTGAGCCGGCGCGTTCTTTACACCCATTTTTACGAGCAGAGTTCCCGCGCTTAAACGATCCGGGGCTTCGTTCTGGGCTTCCGCAGCTTCGGCGTCGTGATCGCCGCTTTCAGCCGGCGTGCTCCAAACGCTGGCCATAGGCACCGAGTCGGGTGTGGTCTTATCGCTGAACAACAGGGGATTGTTGCGGACCCTGCGCTCTTTCTCCACGTAAGCCTTGATCACCTGCGAAGCCACACGCGCCGCCAACGGACCGTGTTCGCCGCCCTCAAAGTACACCACTACTACGATCTCGGGATTCCTGCGCGGCGTGACCCCTGCAAACCAGCCGTTTCCTTTGAATTCCTGTTTCACTGCGTTACCGCTCTGGCCGTGCGCCTTCAAGAACTCATGGCTGACCAGCTGCGTGCTTCCCGTCTTGCCGGCGAAATCCACTCCCTGAAGGTGAGCCTCGACTCCAGTGCCTCCGTCCGGCTCGCTCGGAGAGGGAGGGTTCAACACCGAAGCCATGGCGTTAGTGATGGTGATCCAATCCTGGGTCGCAATCGACACGTGCACCACCTCGGGCGGGTCGGATGCCGATGCACTCTGGTATCCCTTGGGAAGCTCGGCCGGATCAACCACGTGAGGACGATAAAACGTCCCACCCATCGCGATGCCGCCTATGGTTCGCGCCAACTGGACGGGAGTCACCGTGATCGGGCCTTGTCCAATCCCCACCGAGATCGCCTCGCCCGCGTACCATTTCTGACGAAACGTCTTGATCTTCCACTCCTCAGACGGCATCAGTCCGCTGGCCTCATTGGGCAGATCGATGCCGGTCTTCTTGCCGATACCCATCGCCGTCGCCCATTTGGCAATCTTCTCGATCCCCAGTTTTTCGGCTAACGTATAGAAGAAGACGTCGCACGACTGGTAAATGCCTTTCGAGAGGTCGGTGATTCCGTGCACGCGGTGCCTCTCGGAAATCCAGCAGGCATAGCGGCGTCCGTAGAATTCCGCGCCGCCCTGGCAGTTGACTTTCATATTCTGGGCCACGCCTTCTTCCACTCCGGCCACAGACATAATGATCTTGAAGACTGACCCGGGCGCCGCCTGCGCTTGAATGGCCTTGTTGAGCAGCGGGTGCGCTGGATCGCTGATCAATCGATTCCACTCGTCACGTGAAATGTGCACGGCAAAATCGTTGGGATCGAAGGTTGGCCGGCTGACCATGGCCAGGATCTCGCCGTTGCGCGGATTCATGGCCACGATGGCCCCGTTCTTCCCTTCCAGCGCCATCTCGGCGGCTTTTTGAATGTCAAGATCGATGGTGAGTTTCAGTTTGCGTCCGGGCACTGCGGGGACGTTGGGGTTGTCCTTAGGCCGCCCGACTTCTTTGCCCTTGCTGTTGACCAGCACGCGACGAGACCCGTCCGTGCCCCGGAGAACGTCGTTATACTGGAGCTCCACTCCGGACTGGCCGACAATGTCGCCGCGTTCGTACACTTCGAACTGGGGCGAGTTGAGCATGTCCTCGCTGACCTCGCCAACGTAGCCGATCAGGTGGGCCATGAACCCGTCTTTCGGATAAAGCCGGCGGTACACCATCAGCGTTTCCAGCTCGGGAAACTCATCGCGATGGGACTCGATGAAGGCGCGCTCGTCGGGAGTGATGTCGGCCTTGATGATGATGGGACGGAAGGCCGGCACTTTAGCCAACTGGTCGCGCCGCACTTTGTCCAGGATGTCGGCGGCGGGCATATGCAGACCATCGGCAATCTTTTGCGCGTCCGCATTGAGGTCCTTCATCTGATCGCGCAACAGCAGCGCGGAAAATGAAGGATAGTTATCCACGATGATCTCGCCGTCGCGATCCAGAATCTTTCCCCGCGGCGCCACGATCGGCACCGGCTTGATCCGGTTCGCCTCCGCGCGCGACTGGAACTCGTCGCTGTGGCGCACTTGCAGGCTCCACAGCCCGTAGGCGAGCACCAGAAACACCGCCAGAATTACATACTGAACGGCTGTGAATTTGGCTTGCGGAATTTTTGTTTCGCGACCGAGCATACCCGTTTGCGCAGCAGAACACCCGCCGGATGGTTGCAGCTCTGACTATTAGAGTACCTCAATTCCCGCTGCTGCGGCGTAGGACAAAGGCCTGAGGCCTTACGGAAGGTTGTCAGAAAGGTAACCGGTCCCGACGTAAGCAGAAGCCCTGCCGCAGACCGACGCAGAAGAACGCAGATCAGGGATGTTGCATCTGCGGGCATCAGCGTTCATCTTCGGCTGAGACTCTGGTACTAAGGCCGCTCTTTCAGCTTATCCAGTCCGGCAAACAGCACCACGGCCATGAGTCCGTTGGCTACGGCGGAGACCAGAGTGTGTGTCCAATACCAGGGTTCGTTGGCGCCCACCAGCCCCCGGTCAATCACCATGTAGAGGAAGCGGTGGACCAGGCAAAAACTCAGGGTCATCAGGAAGCGGGAGCCCGGGTTATCCACGTCAATGCGGACGCCCAGGGACGAAGCCAGATAGCCGATCATGGTGTTGGCCATTCCGTTGAGCCCGATCAACGATCCGGCGAACACATCCTGCAAGGTCCCAATAGCTGCACCCGTGATCAGACCGGGAATCGGCCGGCGGCGGGCCACTGCAAAAAAGATTGTCACTAGGAGCGGAAAATCGAAGATCTTGATGAACCCGAGCCACCTGGAGACAAACACTTGGACAAAAATGGCCAGCAGCGGAATGCCGATCGACGTCGGCCAGCCGAACTGATGGACCTCAATCCCTTCTCGGGAGGTCACGGAAACGGCAGCGGGGCTCATCGGGGCGGCTTCTCCGTATCGCCTGCCTGGGGTTGTGGACGGCTGAGTTTGGGCGTGGGACTGGGCTTCGCGTTCACCTCGCCGGTGGTCGCTGCGGACTTCTTCACAACTGAACCAGCCTGATCGGGCTGTTGGCCCGGATTGACGCCGTTGTTCTTTGGAGGCGTGGGTTGAGCGCCGGCGGTTCCGCTGCCGGCGGGAGCCGGCGCGGCGTTTTCTTCTTTTTTGGGAACGGTGGGCAGCCGTTGGGCCAGGATGTCGGCTGCGCGGTGGGGCGCCTCATTGCCGGCCGACTCCGGAGCCTCTTCTGCGATCTTGGTAACTACCAGGACGTCTTCCAGGCGGTTCAAATCCGCGGCCGACTTGAGAGTGACAGCCAGGAATGGACTGGCATCAGGGTCGGGACCTACGGCGGTAACCGTACCCACGGGAAGGCCTTTGGGATAAATGCGGTCGCCGCCGCTGGTGATCACGCGCTCGCCCACCTCAACCTTCTCGTCCGACAGGATGTCCATGACGCGAAGCTCTCCCATCTCTTTGCCGCGCAGGACGCCTTGCAGGCGGGAACCTTCCATGATCACGCCGGCCCCGCTCTCGCGGTCATTGATCAGCAAGACCTGGGAGCTGAGGGGATAGACATCGCGCACTTTGCCGACGATGCCGTCCGGGGTGATGACGGCCATGTCCTGCTTGATGCCGGCGCGGGAACCCTTGTCGATGTAAATGACGCGTGCTTGCTCGCTGCCGCTGGCACCGATCACCTGGGCGGCTACGGTTGGACCCAGGTATCTCTGCTTGAAATCGAGCAGCGCCTGAAGACGCCGGCTCTGTTCCGCGTCCGTGCGCAGACGCACCTGCTCCAGCCGCATGCGGTCGATCTCCTCCCGCAGTTCGCGATTCTGCCGGCGCACGTCATGCAGATCGACGTAGCTATGCCAGGTGTTGCGGAAAAAGTGGCCGGTCGATACCAGCGCGTGCTCGAAAGGAGTGATGGCGGTAACCGTCCAAACCCGAATCAGCCGCGTGCCCTCGGCGTTGCTGCCCCGGCTGTTGTCCGGACGTTTGACCTGCGTGGCCAGGACGATCACCTGAATGACGAGGAACGCCATGAGCACCAGCGGGTTCTTGTAGCGGGTGAAGAAGTTTTCCATGATGAAGCCGATGCCGATGCCGCCGC
>CAZFRV010000188.1:0-27011 GCA_964521445.1 uncultured Acidobacteriaceae bacterium | reverse complement strand
TGCTGACGGGTTGAGGAAGGTCAGTATCCACGCCATCTACTACCATTTCATTGACGCACGGCTACGGATCAAGCTCAACAACAACGATTTTTCCGTGTGGCTGGAGGAAGAGCTGGATTTGGGCCAGGCCGCCGATCGCCTGAACCGCATCGATATCTACACCTCCACGCTGGAAGGCGTTCGCCGCAATATTTTGCGAATCATTGAAGGCGAGATGGCCCGTGCCTGATCGGTTGTCCCGCGTATGCTGAACTGTTAAGAGAACTCAACTGATGAAAAACGACGAGAAACCGGTGACCGCGACCACGAAGCAAGACGCAGCCAAGGGCAACCCAGGCACAACTACAAAAGAGGCGCGCGCGGAACAAGAAAGCGCCACGGTCGCTGACGCAAAAACCTCCACGCCTCGGGCACCGTTCGGCGCCCCGACACGCACGGAACGCCGTTTCCGGCAGACTACCTTGCCTCCGCATTTCATCGAGCGTCGCAAGCACCCTCGCATTCAGACCGAGCCGCCGCCGCCGGCGGCCCCGCCGCGCATGGAGGACTATGCATCTATCATCGGCGTGCCGGAGCTGGATGAGATCCGCTTTTTGGCCCGCCATCTTCAGGGCAAGACCGTCAAGATGGTCAACTCCACCGCGGTAGGCGGCGGCGTGGCTGAGATCCTGAACCGCCTGGTGCCGCTGTTGAATGAGCTGGAAGTGCCCACCAAGTGGGAGGTGATTACCGGAGGCAACGACTTCTACGAAGTCACCAAGGGTTTCCACAACGCGTTGCACGGCGGCGATTTCAATATGACCCAGCAGATTCAGGACATATTTCTCTCCTACAGCGAACAGAACCGCCAGCGCATGGAGTTCGTGGAAGACTTGTTTGTGATCCACGATCCCCAGCCGGCGGCGCTGGTGCGTTCCAAGACCGACAAGCGCGGGCGCTGGATCTGGCGTTGCCACATCGATCTCTCCAACCCGCATCCCGGCGTATGGGACTTCCTGAAACCTATGGTCGAGCAATATGATGCCGCGATCTTCTCCTCGCCGGCCTTCACTCGCCAGCTCTCGGTGCCACAGTATCTTTTCTATCCGTCCATTGATCCATTGTCCGAAAAGAATAAGGAGCTGGAAGATAGCTACATCGACAAGGTTTGCGACGACTTCGGTATTGACCGCTCGCGGCCGGTCCTGACCCAGATTTCGCGCTTCGATCGCTTGAAAGACCCGGTGGGCGTAATCGAAGCCTACAAGCTGGTCAAAAAGTATGTCGACTGCCAACTGGTGCTCGCCGGCGGCGGCGCTACCGACGATCCCGAAGGCGCGGCGGTCCTGCAGGAGGTGATGGAAGCCGCCGGCGACGATCCGGACGTGATTATCCTGGATCTCCCGCCGTGGTCGGCGCTGGAGATCAACGCTTTGCAGCGGGCTTCCACCATCATCATTCAGAAGTCGCTCAAAGAAGGCTTTGGCCTGACTGTGACCGAAGGTCTCTGGAAGGAAAAGCCGGTCGTAGCCGGCGCCGTGGGCGGCATTCCCAACCAGATTATCCATAAGCTGACCGGGGTGCTGGTGCACTCGGTGGAGGGATGCGCCTACCAGATCCGCTATCTGCTCACCCATCCTGAATTTGCCCGGCAGTTGGGCAAAAACGGCCGCGAACACGCCAAGGAGAACTTCCTGATCACAGTGAACCTGAAACGCTGGCTGCTGCTGTTCCAGATTCTTCTAGGTCTGGCCAAGCCAAGCAAGACGAGCTGACGCGTGTTGAATGCGATTGCCCTCCGGCGGTAGCATCGCGGAAAGGCAACTTCAGCCATGCTGGCCTTAGGTCGCCCGCGGATTGGTCTGTCTGCGCGGCTAGTGGAGGTTTCATGGCCAGATCAGCAGCTCTCACTCTTACCGCTCTTGATGTTTTCTTGTTTCTCATCATGGCCGGTTGCGGCGGCACCAGCATGACGAACGTGCGCATGATGCAAAGCCTGATGGTTACCCCGGCAGCCGCCGATGCCCAAAAATCTCCCAATGGGCAGGTTCAGTTCACCGCGACAGGGACGTTCAGCATGGCGCCGATGACGGTGATGTCACCGCCGGTTCTATGGAGCGTGGGAAATCCGTCCTTCATGGCGGCCACGCCCACGCCGATGTCCAACATGTCGACGGCCGTGGCCGCCGCAACGGGACCCAGCATCGATAGCAACGGCTTGGCCCAATGCAACGGATTCAATGGAATGGTGACGATTGAAGCCACTGCTCCGGCGGACCCCAGCATATCGATTTCGCAAATGAGCCAGATGACCCGGAATGTAACCGGTATGGCGAAGTTGAGTTGCCCGTAAAGGGTGCGGAAAGAATCCGATTCACCGATAGCGCAGCGGTATCCACTCCGTCCCGCGCTTCAGTGCCAACTGAATGGGTCGCGGAGGGCCTTTTCTGGGAATCGTGACCTCGGCCCAAAGTTCCTCCCCGGGTTTGGGCCGCGGAAAATCGGCGTGTTCGGGAAGGAAGAACGCAACTCCTTGGTCCAGATAAGTGACATCGCTGTGAGGCTGCCTACTCCAAGAGCTTACACTCAAACCGGTGTTCAACTCAGTCTTGTAAGCCACAAGCGAACCGTCTTCTACCTCCAGCCGAACTTGATCGCTCTGGTATCCGTTGGGCGCCGGCTTGAACCAGGGCGCCTGGACCTGCAATCGCAGATTCACGTATCTGCCGCGTATCGGCAGGTCGGGATCAATGGATCCTGTCTTGACCCAGATGCGAGGCTGGTGGGCGCGGTCGTAGAGCAGCTTTCCGCCCAGACTGGTCACGATGAGAAGATGCAGCACCGCCACCGCGACTCCCTTGCTCAAGGTGCTCATTGTTCGCCTCCCTTAGCGGCCGCGCGAGCGATCAGATCAGTCCGCAGGCGGTTGAGAACCCAGCCTCCGGCCAGGAAAACCGCCCCCAGGAGAATCAGTCCCATGGAGCGTCCCAGCTTGTCGAGCACGTCAGAGAAGTAGAAAGTGATCACGTTCAGCGCGAAGATCACTGTCCCGTAATTGATGAACAACTTGCGATTGTCGCGCATGCCCCAGTAGCAGAGGCTACAAGCGCCCAACGCCACCCATAGGTAAATCCAAGGACTATGTTCAGGTCGCGCTACCCGGCTCAGCATGCCGAACCCCAACACCCACGCCGCGGAAACGAAGATCGGGACAGAGGCTTTCTTGCGAATGACGGCGGCCAGGGCCAGTACCGGCAAGTAGGCCGCAATGTAGCCGAGCACCGCCAGATGCGCCGGCAATTCCGGTTGGCGAGACCAATACCAGGAACCGGTTTCTCCTGACCACATGACATCGCCAAGGAACGGTATGAAGGAAAAGCATCCGACCCAAATCAGGCCAAGCCGCAGTGGCCGATTGGACTCCTTGGGGGGCACGGAGAAGTAGAGAATGGAAAGCAACAGGAACCCTTGGGCAGCGATGTTCCACGCACCGCGATAACTCTCCGTTGCCAGGTTCCATTCGCCGCCCAGCCACCAGGGGATCAGGATCGCGGCCAGCAGAGCTTGCGGCCATTGGCGCAAGATCACCCAGGCCAGCACCGCGCCCAACGCCCACAGCATGATGCCTCCGGGCCAGTGCTCCTCCAGGTTGAAGATCTGGCCGGCGAGAAAGATGCCGGCGCCGAGGGCACACGTACCGGCGACGTGCAAGGCTACGCCGAGCACGGGAACTTTTGTGCCGAGCAAGCTGGCGGTCACATGGAAGATCGCCACCATCGTCAGCACCAGCGAAAAGCGCTGGCCTGGCGACAGCTCATCCCAGTGGGAAGCAACGAAGAGCAAGGTTCCCGCGCACAGCATCAGTACGCCAAAGCCCACCGCAAGCATCGCCGGCCAGCGCAATCGGCCACGTCCAGCCTCTTGTTCGAACCGGCGTATGCGATCGGCTGCAGCCGCATCAACGAAGCCTGCGGCCACCCAGCGCTCAAGGTTCTTCTCCCAGCTCATGGTTTCTCCCGGAACAAGTGGGATTATCTACCAGCCTTAGCTCACGGGAAATGAAATTCGGCGACCCGCAAGGAAGTAATGCTATAGTTGGTTTTCAGGCCCTGAGGTCCATTTCACACCGATTCTAAACATTGACCTAAGAATGTGCGGCAAGGAGTTGGGCTGATGCGCAGCGTGCCGGTGGCTTCGTTCTTGTTCCTGGTTCTGGCAGTCCCATCCTTTTCACAATCTACTGTCTCGCCCGGCCCAGCGCCGGAGACGATTACTTCCGAATACTTGCTTCAGCGCTCGCATGACATGCTGCCGGCGCTCTCACCCCCTGACCGGGTGGCCGTGCTCGCAGAACTGGCAAACGCCAGCGTCAGGACTCATTCGAAGAATGCCACGGTTTGGATGGACGAAGCGTGGGCTACGGCATCCCGCATTCCCGACCGCCGCACGCGCACCAGCGCCCAGACGTTACTGCTCCAATATCTACCCGAACTGGACAGCAGAGCAGCCCTTGACAGGCTTGCCATCATGGAGCCACCACTGCATCGCGGTGACGACGATCCCCGGGACCTCCCCGCGAGGTTTACGCTCTACCGGTTCTACCGCGAGCATCCTTCTGAGCTCGACAGGATCATTGCCGTCGCCCGCCACATCGGCGACACCGGAAGTTACCCCGTCAACGGCGTCTCCAGCGTGGTCGGCGAGATGCTGGTACGGAACGCCAGCCCGCAGACCATCAGCCCGGAGAAGCAGGGGGCAGCGGATGTCCTGATCCGAGATGCAATCCGCTATTTTCGAGAGGGCATTCCCTCCGGCCAGGCGAATACAGAATTTGCCATCTTCCTCGACGGCTACTCTCAGGTCATTCCGCCTGAGTTGCTGAAACCTGCGCTGCAGGAGTTGGTGGCCAGGCTGCTCCTCGACCGCAATCGCAACGAGACTATGTTGGCCAGATTGACGCCCCTGGTGCGATCGATCGATCCGGCGTGGGAGCAGACATTAAGGCAGACCCCGGAATTCAACCGGGGTCTGGAAAAAATGGAAGGTAGTTCGGGCTCGCAGATCCTGGGAGCATACCGCGAAGGCCCTTCGGACACGACGACCTTGCAAAGATTACAAGCGGACAGTGTGCAGCAGTTGGGGTACCAGCACCCTGACGAAGCGCTCAAGTTGCTCGACGGCATTTCCGATCCTGTCGCGCAGGCCGGCGGCGCGGCCGCCCTGGCCGGAATGGTGAAAGATTCCCGGCCCCAGGAATCGTTCCAGCTCCTGGCCCGAGCCGAGCAGGCTCTCGAAAAAACCAAATCGCCTCGCGACCGGATGTTCATCCTGTTCCGATTGAGCTACTCATTAGTTTCCCTGAAGCAGGCCGGACCGATGGCTGCCGCGTTGGATCAGGGCCTCGCCGCCCGCGATGAGGCCATGGCGGCTTTCGCGACCACCCATCCCAACTCATCAGTATCGGCGGCGGCCCTCAACGCGGCCCCATACGTCCCGGCGATCGTTTTTAACTCGGCCCGAATCATCCCGGAGTACACGCTTACCCGGATCAACGATCTCCGCGTGCCCGCATGGCAGGCATATTTGCTCGCGGTTATGGCGCGGGGTGTGGATCCAGGAAACGCCCTATCGGAGGTCCCCATCAAGGTAGCCGACTCGAAGAAGTAAACACGTCCGAAGTGGGGAATGTGGAGTTTCACTCTCCCGAACGCGCCAACTCCACGGCGCGCACCAGTGCCTGGGCTTTGTTGAGGCACTCCTGATACTCGCTCTCAGGAACGGAATCGGCCACGATGCCGGCGCCCGCTTGGACGTAAGCTTTCTTGCCTTTCATCAGCATGGTGCGGATCACGATGCAGGAATCGAGGTTCCCGGCAAAGTCCGCGTATAAGACGGAGCCGCCGTAGATTCCCCGCCGCACCGGCTCCACTTCCTCGATGATCTCCATGGCCCGCACCTTGGGGGCGCCGGTAAGAGTGCCGGCGGGGAAGCAGGCGGCGAACGCATCCACGGCGCTGAGCCCCTGACGCAGTCTGCCTTCCACGGCCGAAACCAAGTGCATGACGTGGGAGTATCTCTCCACGTACATCAGATCGCGGACCCTGACGCTGCCGAATTCGCTGACGCGGCCCAGGTCGTTGCGGCCCAGGTCCACCAGCATGACGTGCTCGGCGCGCTCCTTTTCATCGTGGCGCAGCTCCTGCTCCAGTCGGAGGTCTTCCGCCTCGTCGCGGCCACGTTTGCGGGTACCGGCGATGGGCCGGTATTCCAGGCCGCGTCCTCGTCCTTCCACGCGCACCAGCATCTCCGGCGACGAGCCCAGGATGGTCATGCCATTGAAGCGCAGGAAATACATGTAAGGCGAGGGGTTCACCCGGCGCAGAGCGCGATAAATGTTGAGTGGCGGAACTCCGGGCTCCATCTCCAGCCGCAGCGAGGGCACCGCCTGAAAGATGTCGCCGGCCATGATGTATTCCTTGACCTTCTCCACCGTCTCCAGAAAGTGCTTCTTGCTCACCGAAACCGCGGTTTTCAGCTTCCCTTTTTGCGGGCGCGGCGGTTGCAGATACTTCTTGGGCAACGGCGCCGCCAATTGTTTCTCGATCCTGGCAATATCGCGCAAGGCCTTAGCGTATGCCTGGCGGGGCGATTGGCGGCGAACATCGGCGGTGGCGATGATGTAGATCTCGTGGCGAACGTGATCGAAGGCCAGCAGACCGTCGAAGAACATCAGGGCACAGTCGGGAATCTTGAGGTCGTCGCGCCCCAATGATGGCAGTTTCTCCAGTTGACGCACAGCATCGTGGGCGAAAAACCCCACCGCGCCGGCCGTGAAGGGAGGCAGCCCCGCCACCTTGGCCGGCTTGTGCTCGCGCAGCAGACTGTCCAGCACCTGAAAGATGCTGCCTTCCATTTCTTGCTTCTTGCCGTGGGTTTCCAGGGTGATCCGATTGCCGTGGGCCTGAAGAACCATGTAGGGCCGCGCCCCCAGGAAGGTATAACGAGCCACCTTTTCTCCGCCTTCCACCGACTCCAGCAGGAAAGCGTTGGGCTCCTCGGCGGCAATGCTCAAGAACGCCGAGACCGGCGTACGCAGATCGGCCGCCACCGTCTTAGCCACAGGGACCAGCGTGGCCTCGCTGGCCAGCGCGGCAAACTCCTTATAATCGGGAAAGAGCATGGGGGATTTATCTTACTTGATAACACCTTTCGCTCCCCCAAATCCTGGCCCCCACTGACCGAACGGACACGTACCTTCCGCCCCGGTGAAATGACACATTTGATTACCGAACCCCGGCGCGCCGGGGCCGGATTTGGACTATACTCTTCTGCCCAACTTCAAAGAAGTGCGCTCCCCCCGAAGTTCAGGACAATGTTC
Organism: uncultured Acidobacteriaceae bacterium; assembly: GCA_964521445.1. Lineage (GTDB taxonomy): Bacteria > Acidobacteriota > Terriglobia > Terriglobales > Acidobacteriaceae > Angelobacter. The sequence goes on along the minus strand of CAZFRV010000188.1, from coordinate 19,654 downwards.
CCTGCGGTCTCTCAGGGCGGGAACCTTTGCACGCCGCCCGGAGCTATCACGACGAGATATGTTTGAAGGTGAGCGGAATGCTGGTTAGATTCTGGGGGGTTCGCGGTTCCACGCCAACGCCCCAGCCGGAAAACTTGCGTTACGGTGGGAACACGTCGTGCGTCGAGGTGCGCATCAACGGGCGCGTCTACGTCTTCGACTGCGGCACCGGCTTCCGCAACCTGGGCAAGCAGTTACAACAGGAGACCAACGGCACTCCCCTGGTCGCACATATTTTTCTTTCCCATTTCCACTGGGACCACATCCAGGGCATTCCCTTTTTCGCTCCTCTGTACCAAAATTCCGGGAATTCGTTCTTCTTTCACTCCTCCAGCCGCACGCGGGGCCTGCAGCGCACTCTGGAAGAACAGATGTCCGATCCTTACTTTCCGGTCAACATGAACGAAATGGCGGCGCACCGGCAGTTCTACGAGATGTCCGAGGAAAAGCTCAGCTTCGACGATTGCGTGATCCAGTCCATGTGGCTCAACCACCCGCAGGGCTGCCTGGGCTTTCGCGTGGAAACGCCCGAAGGCGTGGTGGTCTATGCCACCGACAACGAGCCGGGCGATCCCGTCTTCGACCAGAAGGTGCGTAAGCTGGCCGAGGGCGCTGACGTCCTGATCTATGACGCGCAGTACCTGCCGGAAGAATATGCCGCCCGCAAACGCGGTTGGGGACACAGTCACTGGCGCGAAGCCATCAACGTGGTGATGGAAAGCGGTGCGCGGGAGCTTGTCCTCTTTCACCACGATCCCGACCACTCTGACGATTGCATCGACTCGGTGCTGGCCAAGGCCCGCGAGTACTATCCCAAAGTCCGCGCGGCCTCCGAAGGCATGGAAATCAAGCTGTAAACAAGCAGTCAGCACTCAGCATTCAGCATTCAGATACAAACCTCAGCTGACAACTTGAGCCCCCCACCATTGGATCAATCAAGAACCGGGATTTGAGAGTTCCGATCACCCGATCTCCCGATCACCAGATCACCCGATCTTACTCGGGTAGTTTTCCCGGTATTCGATTCCCGTAGTTCACCGGGTTGGCCCGCGCACGCATTGGAGGGAACATGCAATGAGACCTGTTATCAGAACGGTCGGGGAGTGACGAGATGAAACGAATTGGTGTCCTTGCGTTACCTCTGGTATTGGGATTGATCCCGGCTTGGGGTCAGCAGTCGCAGACAGGGCAGACCGCGGAGCAACAGAGCCAGGCCGCGGAGCAGCAGAGCCAGACTGCGGCGCAGCAAAGCCAAACTGCACAGCAGCAGAGCCAGACTGCCCAGCAGGGCAAGGCCGCCGCGCAGCAGCAAAGCAGGGCTGCGCAGCAGCAAAGCCAGACTGCGGCGCAGCAAAGCCAGACTGCGGCGCAGCAGAGCCAGACTGCCCAGCAGCAAATGCAGATCGCGCAGCAACAAGCGCAGGTCGCGCAGCAACAGGCCGCGCAGCAGGCCAAGATCGCACAGGAGCAGGCCAAGCTACCCCAGAGCGATCAGGCCTATACGGCAGAAGTAAAAGCCAAACAAGCCGACCGGCTCCACAGTTCCCGGGACGTCTTGAATAGCAGTCTCACCCAGAAACTGGGCATTTCGAAGGCAACGATCGATAGCGCCAAGTGTGTGATTATCATTCCTTCGGTCAAGCGGGCCGGCTTTATCTTCGGCGTCGATTACGGACGCGGCACAATGTCTTGCCGGCTGGGTGAAAACTTCGACGGGCCGTGGAGCGCTCCTTCGATGATTTCCCTGGAAGGAGCCAACTTTGGGCTGCAAGTCGGCGTGCAGTCCTCGGACTTAGTGCTGTTCGTTATGAACGAGCGCGGTGTCAACTCGCTCTTGAGCAGCAAATCCAAGTTAGGGGTTGACGGGTCCGTTGCCGCTGGTCCTTTCGGTCGCGGCTTCGTGGCGGCCACTGATATGGGCATGAAGGCGCAGATTATCGCGTTTTCCCGCAATGGAGGCGTCTATTTGGGCGCAGTCTTGAATGGCTCGACTTTGCGGCCGGACAACAATGGGAACACGGCTCTCTATGGCCGAGAACTGACGGCCAGGCAAATTGTCCGCAGCGGAGAGGTTCCAGTGCCGCCGGCGGGACGGCCTCTGATCCAAAGGCTTGACCAAACCAGGGTTGCAGCCGTTGAGCCGCCCCCGACTGCCACAAGCAGCAAGTAGCTGCCTGATGTCCTGAGAAGATCCGGTTACGCTGCAGAACGCAGCGGCGTAACCGCGATCAGGCCGATTCGGATTGCATAGTGGATGAGTTCTGCGCTGGTGCGAATGCCCAGCGTGCGCATCATTTCATATTTGTACGACTCGGCGGTGCGCGTGGAGATGCCGAGCACCGTAGCGACCTCTTTCATCGTCTTGCCCTCTGCCACCAGTTGGAGAACCTCGCGCTGCCTGCGGCTGAGCCGTGCCCGGTCTTCGTCCGGATGACGCGCCGCCTCGGCCAGGACCGCGACCAGATCCACCGGGAAGGAGGCACTGAGGTAATAGCGGCCATGCAGGGCCGCTTCCACAGCGGCATGGATCTCTTCGCTCGAACCCAGCTTCAAAACATAGGCCGAAGCGCCCGTGCGGAAAGCCTGCACCGCCAAGCCCATATCCAGATGCATGGTCAGCACCACGAACTTCGAGCGTACCCCGCTCTTCTTGAGCGCGCGGAGAGCATCCATCCCGTTCAGCAGCGGCATGGAGATCTCGGTCACAATCACGTCAGGATTAAGCTCTTTCCCCAGGGAAACAAGCTCGTACCCATTGGCCGCCGTCGCCACGATGTCGTAGAACTGTTCCAGCAGCTTGCTGAGGCCGTCGGTCAGGATTTTCTGGTGGTCCGCCAGAAGTAGCTTGGCTCGCATCGTTGGTCTTGGCCCCCTGGGTCCCGCGTCGCACGTAGTGTTGCCCCGTTAATCTACTGGCGTGAACCGAAGTATTAGTTCTTCAGAGCAATTACTGTCTTCCACATGTGAAGGCCGAGGCAGGGCCGGAGATGCCCCGCGTGAGCTGGATCGGTTTTCCCCGTTGGCAATGCTATTCCGCTGTACTCCGCCAAAGGAATGTTCTTGGCCAGCTCTGCCGCTCAAACCGAGCGTTCATCTCGGCGAAGGAAACCGCTCCGCCGATGAGCGAATTGTAAGTACCGGCACGCGCGTTTTCTTCGAGAATACGGCGCAGCAAGCCCATGGTCGCGCGCCTGGGTCCCGGGGCCATGCTGCGAAACACCGCCCATCTCGCCCTGAGAGCCGGGTGGCATGCGGCTATAATGTTAACCGGAACAGAGAAAGATTACCTTGACCGCGCTTGGGTCGCCTTCGCCACGCCATGTTACTCTTGGGTAACTCCCGGCATCCCTGGCATTGATTGCTGCCCGCGGCCTATCTATACTTTTTCCGTTTGTCTTGATTCCTTGGAGCTTTGATGAAAACTGTATCGCTCGAACAGGAGCTGAATCCCTGGGAAGCCCAGGCAGCCCGGTTCGATTTCGCCGCTCAAAAACTGAATTTGGACGAGGGTATCTGGAAAATCCTGCGCTATCCCAGCCGTGAGATCATCGTGCATATCCCGGTATCGATGGACAACGGGACCATCGAGGTTTTCACCGGCTTCCGCGTGCAGCACTCCATCGCCCGCGGTCCGGCCAAAGGCGGTCTGCGTTACTCGCCCGATGTTACCCTGGACGAGGTGCGCGCCCTGGCCAGTTGGATGACCTGGAAATGCGCGGTGGTCAATATCCCCTTCGGTGGCGCCAAAGGCGGGATCATCGTGGACCCCAAGAAGCTCACCCTTGGGGAACTGGAAAAGCTGACGCGCCGTTACACCGCGGAGCTGATTGAGTTCATCGGCCCTGAGAAAGACGTGGCCGCGCCCGACGTAAACACCAACGAACAGACCATGGCCTGGATGATGGACACCTACTCCATGCACATGCGTCAGACAGTGACTGCCGTAGTCACAGGCAAGCCGATCAATATCGGCGGATCGCGCGGCCGCCGTGAAGCTACGGGGCGGGGCGTGATGATCGTCTGCGATGAGGCCCTGAAAAAATTCAACAGGTCGCGCGAGAGCACCCGGGTGATCATCCAGGGTTTCGGCAACGTCGGATCCAACGCCGCCAAATTGATGTCCGATGCCGGGTACAAGGTTGTGGGCATTGCCGAGTACAACGGCGGGCTCTACAACGCTCGTGGAATCGATATCGACGCCCTGCTTGAATACCGCGACCGCAATAACAACCGGGGCATTGTCGGGTTTTCGGGCGCCGAAGAGGCGGACCCCAAGGAATTGCTGGTCACCGCTTGCGAGATCCTGATTCCCGCGGCCACCGAAAACGTGATCACCAGCCAGAACGCGGCCAGCGTCAAAGCCCAGATCATTTGCGAAGGCGCGAATGGTCCCACCACTGCCGCGGCCGATGAAATCCTGGCCGACAAAAAACTGTTCGTGATTCCTGACATCCTGGCCAACGCCGGTGGCGTAACCGCCTCGTATTTTGAGTGGGTGCAGGACCGCCAGGGCTACTTCTGGAAAGAAGCTGCTGTGAACGAGCAATTGGAATTCATCCTGCGCGAGTCTTTCGAGGATGTGGTGCATTTCTCGGAAACACACGGTGTAAACAATCGCATTGCCGCTTACATGCTTGCCATCAGCCGCGTGGCCCATACCATCAAGCAGCGCGGTATTTACGCGTAGTCGACTCTTAACGCGAAGAGACACAGCGCAAGCAACCAGGAAGTCGCTCTTACAAATGCGAGCAGGGCAGCCACAGGCTGCCCTGCACTCGTGCAGATGCGAGTGACGAGGCGCCTTACGCCGCATCTACGGCGTTGATGGCGGCCCGTTGACTACTTCTTCTTCCTAACGGCCTTTTTCTTCTTGCCACCTTTTTTCTTGGCAGCCTTCTTAGCTTTCTTCGCGGCTTTTTTCTTGGCCGGTTTCTTGGCCGCTTTTTTCCTGGCAGGTTTCTTCTTCTTAGCAGCCGGTTTCTTTTTGGCGGCCGGTTTCTTCTTGGCGGCTGGAGGCTGACTGGGGGCCTCAGGCGGAGCGGCGGGCGCTCCGGCGCCACCGGTTTCAGCGCCGATGGATTCTTCTTCTTCTTCTTCGTAATCTTCTTCTACGGAACTGCTGCTGTAGGCACCGACGTCGCTGTAATCGTCATCCATGTCGTCCTCATGCCTTGCCCTGAGGGTTTCATCGTAAAAGCTCATATTTCCTCCCGGAAAATTAGGCCCGCGACTACGTCATTCCCGCAAAAACAAAACCGGCGCGGATTATAACAAGCCACATGAATCGCGTGTCAACTCCGCGCATCTCAGTGTGCAACGTGGCGGAAGAATAATCAAGTCATGGCGTACGTGCTCTGAGGGTTTCTTTGGAAGCTGCAGGCGCAGCTGGACGCACGAGTGCTTTGGTAGCACCATGCGTCGTCTTTTTGCGCCGACTGCTGACGGGAGCTCTGTCCGGTTCTCCCGGAGCCAGCGGTTTATAGACAACTAACAGCCGCCCCCGACGTAACTCGTTTCCTTTCAGGCGGTTCCAACGCCGCAGCCGCTCCGGCGCAACCCCGAAATCCTCGGCCACCGTGAGCACGGTATCGCCGGTATGAACCTTGTAGCGAGACGCGTATTTCGAGTAACGAATTTTGCTGGGATCGTCCCCAACACCGCTGACGGGAATCACCAGTCGCGCCTCCGCTACCAGTTCAGTGTCCTGAAGGCCATTGGCTTGGGAGATGGCGCGTTCCGTGGTGTGATACTTCCTGGCGATTCCGACCAGGGTGTCTCCCCGCTGGACCTTGTAGTACCGCCAGACCACGCGCTTTTCCCTGGGGATGGTGGTGATCGCAGCCTGGTACTTCTCCCGGGAACCTTCAGGTAGATGGAGATCGAAAGGCTGGTCCTTGGGAGTTGTCCGGCGCAACAGGCTGGGGTTCAGATCCACCAACTCTTCCAGGGAAGCTTCCACACACTCCGCCACCAGGCGCAAGTCGACCGGATAGTCCACCCGGACCACGTCATAATGCTCGGGCGGATCGGGTATCACCGCACTGAGTCCGTACTGCGCCGGATTCTTGGACATGATGGTCATGGCCAGAATGATGGGCACATAATTCTTGGTCTCTTTGGGAAGCACGTCACGTCTGTATAACTCCCAGAAATCGGCATAGCCGGTTCGCTTCACCGCCAGTTGGACGCTTCCCGGCCCGGAATTGTAGGCGGCCATGGCCAGGTACCAGTCGCCGAACTCGTTGTATAGATCCTTGAGATGCCTGGCCGCGGCCTTGGTGGACCGCTCGGGGTCCTGGCGGTCGTCGACCCACCAGCTCCGTCGCAGTCCGTAGCCAACGCCCCGACTGGCCATGAATTGCCACATCCCGCGGGCGCGAGCGCGCGACAGAGCCAGAGGATGGAATCCGGATTCGGCCTGGGCCAGGTAGATCAGGTCCTGGGGCACGCCCTCCTGCTGGAAGATCCGCTGAATCATGTCACGATAGCGGCCCGAACGCACCAGCGCCCGCTCAAAAACCCCCCGGCCCCGGGTGGAAAAATAGTTGATGTAGCCGGCAACATAGTCGTTGATCATCAGGGGCAGGTCGGATCGCGTGTTCTTGAGCTCGGCCTCGGCCTTGGCCCTGACGTTGGGGTCGGCGGGAAAGGTCACCTGGTTGGCTTCATCGATCGGGGCAGGTTCCGACTGCTGCTCGGTAAACCCATCGCCTGCCTTGAAGGCAACCATCTCGAGTTTAGTGATCTCGGCGGTGATCTTGTCAAACTCCTGCTGCAGCCGGTCGTCGGATCTCACGTCAACCGGACCCTGCATCAGGACGTCGACTGCGCGATTGAAATCCTGCTTGGCAGCATCCAGGTGGCCGGCCTGGTAGTTCGTCTGGCCGGATTCGTAGGCCTTCTCCGCCTCGGCAATCATCCCCGGCACCGGGTCAGGCTGGCTCTGGACCAGCGGCGTCGAAGCCGGGGTCAAAGGCGTTCCTGGGACGGAAGACGTTGCCGGCGCTGAAGGCTTTGTCGAGGCCGGCGGGACCGCAGGTGAAGCCCCAGCTTGTGGTTTAGCCTGCTCGACGGAAGGAGCAAGAGCTTGTGGCGCTGGCTTCACGAACCTGGCGGGGTCCTTGACGCATGAAGACAGCACACCGATGGCAACGAAAACAGCTACGCCCCGAAGACGATTTAGAAGAGGCTTCATTGGAAACAGCATTGCTTCCATAATACCTGCTTTGACGCGAGTTCCGGCTGAAGAGCTACCTCGGTTTGTTGACAAAACGAAGTCTCCAAAGATTTCGCTGTTTGTTCGTACCCCTGCCCCCCTTATGACCTGATCCCAACAAACAAAAACTTTAAGGCAAAACATCCCACTGGGGTATCCCAGTTTTGCACAGGGATATGCCAATCGCGGCCTTGGGATCTCGCAATGATTTTGGTGGGATGTCCCAATCGCGGGTTTCCCGACCTTTTCCCCTCCCGGTCGATATGGGCGGGGAGTCGCGTCGAAACACTTGTGGCCTAAGCAGAAGAGCATACAGGGTCAACGATATAGTACAACGATATCGTTAGATTTGTCAAGGGGCACGGAGTGGAGCAGGCCTTCAGGCCTACGGAAAGTGAGGACACGTGTACCACCCACGAGCCAGCGCCGTTAGGCGCGCCGCGAAGGTAGCCGAGCCACCCCAGAAAGCCAAAACCGGGCTTGCCGGGGACCCCCGCAGGGCGGCCGACCCGGCGCGCCTCGCGCGTCGGGTTGGGTAAGGCCTGGGTTGTCATGAGAAAAGAAGGGCGAGCCCCGTAGGGGCGGCACATTTTCAATGGCGCTCCGCTCCGCTGCGCGCCTGCCTTCGGCAGAGAGGTAGGGAATTCTTTACTGATCCTTACCCGGCACGCCCCGGTCGCTTCATTTCTCTTGGCTCCCAAACACCGACCCCCAGAACACCCACCGCCTTCGCCGCAGGATTTCGTCGATGGCTTGTTGCATCTGCCTCCGCAGTTCCTCGCTGATGCTTCTGACCAATGATTCATCGCCGGCTGCCTCCGGGCCGTATTGCTGTTCCAGGTGAACAGGAGGCAAGAACTGGATGTGCCATTTCGAGGGGAGCGGCGCGGGCACAAAGGGAAATGTAGAAACCGGCAAGCAGGGCCAATTCATGTGGCGTATCCAGAAACGCCACTTGATCTGGGCGAAGACAGGAAGAGCTTCCGCGCTGCCCACGTTGACGAAGGGAATAATGGGCACGCGATGGCGCAAGGCTATCCTCACGAAGTCACGGTGCCCGAAGCGGCGCACCTGGTAGGCCTCGCGGTACAGGGCGAAGGCGCCTTGAACACCCTCGGGGTAGACGCCCAGAAGTTGGCCGGATTGGAGAAGGCGGTCGGCGTTCTCCTGGCAGGCCAGCACGCCGCCCAGGCGGGTAACGAAGTTGGCCATGATCCGGAACTTGAGCAACCCGGGATGAGTCAGGAAGCGGGGAACTCTTCCCGTCTCGTTCACAATCAGATGCAGGGCTATCACGCCGTCCCAGGGCATGAAGCCGCGATGCGTCCCGGCCAGGACCGCGGGCCCTTGACGCGGCACATGCTCCAAGCCCCGGGCTTCGACGCGCCAGTAGTAGTCGCAAAGAAACTTGAACAGCGTCTTGCCGCAGCGGGCAATGTACTCCCGATCCATGCCAAACTCATCGAAATCCGGGGTCGGTTCAGCCGAAAGTCGCTCGGGGTGCATTGTAGGTGGAGTTTTTGCGCGGCGATTATACCCGCTCGCTTCGGGGACAGGAAATTGAGAACCGAAGGTCGGTTCGTGGGTCAGTTTCCTGGCAATCAACCCATTTGATACGAAGGTCGTTTCACCCTCGTCATTCAGGCTTTCTTTACATTCCAGGTTCTTCACCATAAACTTATGTCACTCCCTCCCAGGAAATTTTCTAGAATCCTTGTATCGATCCGGGGCGCATCCCTGCGGTCCCTGGTGTCAGAGAGACGACCCGGAGAGATCATTTGGAACGGCGGCACAGCGTGGCTAACACGAAAACACCGAGCAAGAATTACGTGAACGCGTTTGCCGGCGCCGTGGCTGCACTGAGCCGGGCCGGTGAAGATCTGACCGCCCGCACGCTGGAGATGCTGGTCCACGACTTTGACGCTGCCCGCGCCGAGCTGTGGTTGTGGGATGCATCCTCGGATTCCTGCTATCTGACCTATGCGGCCGGCAAAGAGGCCAGCCACCGCCGGGATTTTGCCGAAGCCGGTACGGGCGCTGTAGGCAAGCTGGCGCGCAACAAAACCAGTATTGAAAACATCGTGCTCTCTACCTTCGGCGGCGACGATCAGGAGTTCGCGCGCCGCAGCGGCTTGACGCACATCTCAGGATACCCGCTGCTTTCCGGCGAGCAGCTGATCGGCGTGCTGGCTCTCTACAACCAGGGCGAGGTCCCGGAAGATCTGCTGTTATGGTGGCGGCTGTACTCGGAGATGAGCGCCGCCAAGCTGAACAACGTCTTTGCCGCGCAGGAAAAGGACAAGCGCATCAACCAGCTTTCCCTTCTGTTCGAGGCCACGCGCCTGCTGAACTCAACGCTCGATCTGGCCGAGTTGCTGGAGCTGATCTTAAAAATCGCCCGCACTGAGGTCAAGGCCGATCGCGGCACCGTCTTCCTGGTGGACCGCCGGCGGAACGAGCTGTGGTCGATCGCCGCGTCCGGGCTCGACCACCAGGAGTTGCGCATCGCCTTCGGCCAAGGGGTGGCCGGCAGGGTGGCGACCACAGGCGAAGTGGTCAACACCCAAGACGCCTACAGCCTGGACTTCTTTGACCCCACGTTCGACCAGAGGTTGAATTACAAAACACGTTCCTTGCTGAGCCTCCCGATTCGTCACCACTCTGGCGAAGTGGTGGGCGTTCTGCAACTGGTGAATGCCCAGAGCGGACACTTCTCCGGCGACGACGTCGAGTTTTTGACCAAGCTTTCCGGACACATGGCCATGGCGCTTGAAAATGCGCGGCTGCATCGCGACACCATGGAGCAGCAGCGGCTGGAGCGGGAGCTGGCGCTGGCACGAAGCATCCGTCGCCGGTTGTTGCCTGAGTCGCCGCCGGTGATCCCCGGGTATGACATCGCCGTGCTCAGCGACTTCTGCTTTGACATGGCCGGCGACTACTACGACTTCATCAACCTGGGACCGCAGTCGCTGCTGATCGTGATTGCCGAGGTGGAAGGCAAAGGGGTCTCTTCGGCCTTGATCATGGCCAACCTGCAGGCCACATTGCGGGCGCTGGTCCTGCACCTGCACTCCCTGGAAGTCCTGGCCTTCTCTCTGAATGAAATGCTTTACAAAGATACCCGCGGCGGCAAAAACCTCAGCATCTTTCTCGGCCTGGTGGACACGCGGCGTAACGTGCTTCAGTACGTCAACGCCGGCCTGGTGCCTCCCATTCTAGTCCGCGGCAATACCGGCGAAGTCAAACTGCTGGAAGAAGGCGGCACGGTGATCGGGTTGTTTCCCCAGGCCGATTACGCGCGCGGCTCGGTCAAACTCGAGCAGGGCGATCTGCTGGTTTGTTGCACCGACGGTATTCTGCAAATTTCCGACGAGCGTGAAGAAGCCTACGGCGCCGACCGGCTCGCGGATGTCATCCGCCGCCATCGCGACCGCAACGCCCAGAGCGTGGTGGATGCGGTCCTGACCGACGTCTCGTCCTATCCGGCCGCCAGCATGAACGATGACGACAAGGTTTTGATCGTGATGAAAGTCACGGCGGACAAGAGCGACGAGGTGGCGAACGGAACGGTAGAGTGATTTGCGAATTGTGATTTGTGATTTCAGTTACCCAACTACTCAATCATCCAAATCAGAAAATCACAATTCACAAATCAGAAATCGCAAATCAAGCTGTCTCTTCCACAACCAGCCCCGCATCTTTCGGCAGATAGCTCTTTCTCCTGAACCAGTCTTCCATGGCGTCGCGCAGACGGTCCAAAGGCACGCGCGTGCCGATCTTCATGAGACCGTCGGCCACGGGCAGGGTATCGTCAAAAATCGGGTCGTTGGTGAAATTGCGCATGGAAAAATTATCCAGCCACTTCATAGGACAGGGCAGCAACTGCCCTTCAATCCGGTACCGAACACTGACCGTTCGCGAATACATGCAGCCACCGCCCGGTTGCATTTTACGCTGGTGCGCGTTGCGATGCTGCTTCTGTTTGCCTGGGAGCGTGGATCGAGCCGGATGAACACGAGGAAACAACAAACAACGAGAGCCGATTCCGAAGCCTCGCCGAAACCATGCTTGGAACTTCACAGCCGGCTGGGGTGAGGCTGAGGAACCTGCTCCGCTCCAGCGTCGTCGAACAGGACGTTCTCGGCTCACGCGCAGCGGCAGCGGGAGCAGGTCCCTCACGCCGCGCCCCCTTCGCAAGCTTAGGGTCGCGGGATTCGGGATTGAGTGTCGCGGAGGGAAGGATGAACAGAGGGAAAAGTCATCCGATGGCTGCTCAATAAGCCAGTAGTCGAAGGGACATGTCCTTGAGTAACCGGCGCTAGAGTAACAAATGGCGCATCCTATGCACTATTGATAGTTGTACCAAGAATTCATAGTTGTGAAGGGACTCCCCCATGAGTGCGGCACGTAATCCGAAAACGGATATTAACGAATTAGTAAACCATTTGAAGACCATCACCGAGGAACTTACGGCCCTCCACGGGGATCTGTACTGGCTGGCGATGCAGGCCCAGGACGTCTCCGCCGAACAATCTTCCGCAGCTACGCTCAACGTGGAAATGCTGGCCGGTCTCAAAGGGGCGGTGGACAACATGCGCCTGCTGCTCTGGAACTACATCGAGACGGCTTCCGAGACGAATCCGCAGAAGGTGAAAGACGGCCTGGAAATGCAGCGCGTGCAGCGCATGACGCAATTCCTGAAGTTATTGCGGGAGCGTCTCGGTTCCAGCCAGGACCAGCAACCGCACCCGCTTTCCTTCATCGAAAGAATCAGTGCGGCGATGAAAGAGCGGCTAGGCAACAAGGTCGCCTGAACGGCCTCGACCTAACGGACGTCCGGGCGACGTCCTTCCCAATGGTGCGCTCCGACGAGAGCCTCCAGGTTCATGACAACTACTTCTTCGGCGGTCCCGGAGCGGCGGCGCGGACGTTGTCCGGTGCGTCAAACCTCTTGAAGTTATCGACGAAGCGGGCCGCCAGATCGGCCGCCGACCTGTCATAAGCTGCCTTGTCCTTCCAGGCATCGCGCGCGCGCAGGAATTCGGAAGGGACATCCGGAATTGCCTTGGGGATCGTCAGTCCGAACGCAGGCTCGATCTCAAATTCCGCGTTCTTGAGTTTGCCGTCGACAGCGGCGCGGACCATGGCCCGGGTATACGGCAGCTTCATGCGCGCGCCCACGCCGTACGGCCCTCCGAACCACCCGGTATTCACCAGCCAGCATTGCGCATCGTGCTCTTTCATGCGGCGTCCCAGCATCTCGGCGTAGACCTTGGGCCGCAGCGGGAGGAACGGAGCTCCAAAACAGGTGGAGAAATTCGGCGTTGGCTCTTTCAGCCCGGCTTCAGTTCCCGCGACCTTGGCGGTGTAGCCGGAGAGGAAGTGGTACATGGCCTGTTCGGTGGTCAGCCGCGAGATGGGAGGCAGCACGCCGAAGGCGTCCGCGGTAAGAAAGATGATGTTCTTAGGATGCCCGCCGACACTGGGAATGACCGCGTTCGGAATGTACTCCAGCGGATAAGCGACGCGAGTATTTTCCGTGTGGACGATACTGTCATAGTCAGGGATGCGGGTCTGAGGGTCGACCGGCACGTTTTCCAGCACCGAGCCGAAGCGGATGGCATTCCAAATCTGCGGCTCGTGCTCCTGCGAGAGCCGGATGGTCTTGGCGTAGCAGCCGCCTTCGAAATTGAAGATGCCGTTGGGGCTCCAGCCGTGCTCGTCGTCGCCGATCAAGCGGCGCTCGGGATCGGCGGAGATCGTAGTCTTGCCCGTGCCCGAGAGTCCGAAGAACAGAGCGGTCACGCCATCCTTACCTACGTTGGCCGAGCAGTGCATGGGAAAGACATTCCGCTGCGGCAGCAGGAAGTTCATGGCCGAGAAGATGGACTTCTTCATCTCGCCGGCGTAGCCGCTGCCTACCACCAGGACCAGCTTGCGCGTGAAGTTCACCGCGATAAAAGCTTCTGAGCGGGTGCCGTCACGCTGCGGGTCGGCCAGGAAATCGGGAACGCCCACCACGGTGAATTCCGGCCGGTGGGTCTTCAAGGCCTCGTTCGACGGGCGGATGAACATGGCGCGCACAAAAAGGTTCTGCCACGCCAGGTTGTTGATCACCCGGATGGGCAGCCGGTACTCGGGATCGGCGCCGGCGTACAGGTCCTGGACGAACAACTGGCGGCCGCGCAAATATTCGAGCACGCGTTCAAACAGCGCGTCGAACTTCACCGGATCAAACGGCTGGTTGATCTCGCCCCAGTTCACCAGGTCAGCGGTGATCGAGTCCTTCACCGTGAACCGGTCTTTCGGCGTGCGGCCGGTGAATTTCCCGGTGTAGGCGGCGAAAGCGCCATTATCGGCAAGATGGCCTTCACCGTTGCGTACGGCGTGCTCCACCAACGGGCCGGAATGCAGATTGCGGTGGACCGGATTCGTCTTGAGCAGTGTTTCCAAGGCTGCAGCAGTATCGATGGCTGGTAAAGTCTGTGACATCGGATGATCTCCTCTTTCCCAAACCGGGGCGCACTTAGCAGGCCGGCGTCGACGGCGGATTTGGGATGATGATTGCGGGCTCAGGTCGTGGTCACCAGCGCGTCCTGAGGAGCTCCTACTTCATTCAAGACGGCGTTCAAATGCGCCAGGGTTTCCTCGACCGTAAGCGAGTACATCTCTCGTCCGTGCTCATAGGCGCCGGTCTCAATGGCCGTCTTCAAAAAATGTCCGGCCGTCTGAATGGCCAGCGGATCGGTGATGACCCGGCCGGTGCGCCTGTTGTATTCCACCCACGTTGGATGCGGCAAAGCGATCCAAACGGGGCGGCCGCTCGCCAGAAATTTTATGTCCACGGCGTCGGCGTGTCGCGTGGCGATGGCCACGATCAACGCCTGGTAAACACAGTGGAGCCTCTGGCCCGTCCAGCGATCGGCAACGTGAAAGTCCTCATACATGGTGACTAAAACTATAACGGACTGCGCCTGACAGAGGCAATGTTAAGCCGAAGGCCGGACTCAGGTGCGTGATCCTCGTCACACCATCATTTTGCTTGACAAGTGCGGCGAACGCTAGGCGGCCGCCGCCCCAGAAATGACGATATCCGTCCAGCTGTTATTGACGATCGCTTTTCAGTTCAGCTTGTTCCCGGACGGGAACCGCGAACTTATCCAGCCGGCAAAACCGGAAATGGCTGTTCCTTCCGGTTTGCCCGTGACACGCCCAAAATTTTATTGGCGTAACATCGCGATTTCACTCAGAACCTGATCGTGAGTGTAATGGCCTTGTCCGTCTGGTCGGTTCATAAACCCAAGGCCTCCACTTGCTCCTCGGTTTCGTAGCCGAGCCAGTGTGCAACCTCATGCCAGACCACTTGTTTCACTTCGGCCCGCAAATCTCCCTTTGAACACCGCAGAATGGGGCCACGGAAAACAAATATCAAGTCGGGGGCATGCTTCACCTGGGTGAATGAACGTTTCGTCCTAAATGTGCCGCTGTACAATCCCAATAACTCGGTTCCACGACGCCATTTCTCTTTGTTCGACATGTCCTCCACTACTTCCCTGGGAGGCTCGTCAACCACTTGAATGCCGGGAAAATCCGGCAGGGCCCTGATCTTCTGGGGCAGGGTGCTGTATGCCCACTCTACAATCTCCTCAAAGCTTTTGGGATTTGTGTCGTCGGCCATGAGGCCAACTTTACCACCAGGACAAGCGGCGAGACGTGGCCACCCAGCAGGTTCAACTGGAAAAGCCTGCTTCTTGATCACATTACAATCATTCCGCTTGCTGAGCCCTCATCGAGAGTTCGCTCGCGGCAGTCCACCGAAATGTAGTAAAAGAATGCTTTCCTGAAGAGGGCGGGAGCAAGCACGCAATGTCCATCAACAGCATCATGGCTACCATGCAAGCAGTATGGATTCCCAAGTACGGCGGACCCGAGGTCCTGGAAGTTCGCCAGGTGGGCAAGCCGCTGATTACTCCCGAGCAAGTCCTGGTGCGGGTGCGGGCCTCGGCCCTGAACCGCGCTGACTTGCTGCAAAGACAAGGCAAGTATCCTCCTCCGCCGGGATTTCCGCCGGAGATTCCCGGGATCGAGTTTGCCGGCGAGGTAGCCGAGACCGGCTCATCGGTGCGAATGTGGAAGCCAGGTCAGCGCGTCTTCGGATTGCTGGGCGGCGGCGCGCAGGCCGAATACGTGGCTACGCACGAGCGCCTGCTGGCGGAAGTTCCCGCCAACCTGGACTGGGCGCAGGCTGCGTCCGTGCCCGAGGTCTTCATCACCGCCCATGACGCGCTCTGGATTCAGGCCGGATTGCGTCCTGGAGAAACCGTGCTGATCAATGCCGTGGGCAGCGGAGTTGGCCTGGCTGCGGTACAACTGGTCCGCGCGGTGAATGCCGTTCCTTTCGGGACCTCGCGTACATCCGACAAGATCGATAAAGCCAAGAACTACGGCCTGGAAGACGGCCTCACCGTACGCGACAATTTCGATGACCTGATCGCCGCCGCCGAGAAATGGACTGGCGGCAAAGGCATCAACGTAGTGCTCGATCTCGCTGGCGGGCCGTATGTGAGAGCGTTCCAGCGGCTGGCGGCCCTGAAAGGACGCATCATGCTGGTGGGCACCGTGGCCGGCGGCAACTATGAACTGGAGTCGCGCTACATGATGGGCAAACGACTTACTGTGCGCGGCACGGCCCTGCGCGCCCGTAGTTTCGAAGAGAAAATCCAGGTCACCCAGGCCTTCGCTGCCGAAGTCGTTCCGCTGCTGGCCAGCGGCACGTTGCGCACCACCATCGACAGCGCCTTCCCGCTCGCCGAGATCGCCAAGGCCCACGCCCGCCTGGAATCGAATGCGACGTTTGGGAAAGTCGTGGTCCTCATCGAATAACTTCGTCCGCGTAAAATAGTCGATGACAGGGCTATGCGGATAACGGGCATAAGGTTTGTGTTTTTGGCGAGCTTGCTCGCGAGCCACACTGGAGCCGTCGCGGAGCCAGTTCAGGCCAAGCATGCCCGCATCGAGTTGCTCTCCCAGCAGACAGCCGTCGCTCCTGGCGCGGAGCTTCTGCTCGGAGTCCACTTTCTTCTCGAGCCTGGTTGGCACATCTATTGGATCAATCCCGGAGACTCCGGACAGCCCCCGGTCCTTAAATGGCAGCTTCCTGCAGGATTCACCGCCGGCGAGATCCAGTGGCCGCGGCCGGAGCGCATGCAGAACACGCGGGAACTAGCGGACTACGGTTATCACGACCAGACGCTGCTCCTGATTCCAATCAACGTTCCCAAGTCATGGACCGGCCACGCCGCCGACATCGGACTCGATGCCAAATGGCTGATCTGCCGCGAGATCTGCCTTTCCGATCATGCTCAGCTTCACCTGTCCTTGCCGTTTGCGGCCAAAGCCGCGATCGATCCGGCCAGCGCGGCTATCTTTGCCGGCACGCAGAAACTTCTGCCTCAGCCGCTGCCGGCCGGCTGGAAGGCGAGCGCCGAATCAAGCAAAGACGCGTTGGTTCTGGTGGTGCAGACGGGCAGGCCCATTGCCAAAGCAGAATTCTTTCCGCTTGACGCCGCCCAGATCGATAACGCCGCGCCGCAGAAACTTGAGCCCTCGGCCACCGGCGTGAAGATCACGCTCAAAAAGTCAGACCTGCTGCTCAAGCCCATCACGGTTTTGCGCGGCGTACTGGTCCTGCCCGGTGGTGCTGCTTACCGTGTGGAAGCCCCCGTCGCGCCGGCGAAAGGAATAAAATAGGTCTCGCCCAGGAGGCGACATGAACAAGCTGCGGAATTCCCTGCTCCGTATGGGCCTTCTCCTTGGCCTGGTAGCAATCGCCGTGGCGGTGCGGGTCGGCGAACCGGCCCCGGATTTCACCGCTGTTGACAGCAACGGCAAGAGCCAGCGTCTCTCCGATTACAAAGGCAAATACATCGTCCTGGAGTGGCATAACAAGGGATGTCCTTATACCAAAAAGCATTATGAAAGCGGCAACATGCAGCATCTGCAAAAGGAGTGGACCGGGAAGGGTGTAGTGTGGTTCACGGTCATCTCTTCGGCCCCCGGCACGCAGGGCTACGTTACTCCAACCCAGGAGAACGACTACCTCAAGCAGATGAACGCGGCGCCCACAGCCGTGCTGATGGATCCCGGCGGCACGCTCGGCCATTTGTACGCAGCCAAGACCACGCCGCACATGTTCATCATCGATCCCAAGGGAACTTTGATCTACGACGGCGCGATTGACGACCATCCCACGTCCGATCAGTCCGATATCGCCGCGTCGAAGAACTATGTGTCGGCTGCACTGGGAGAAGCCCTCGCCGGCAAGCCGGTCACCGACCCCGCGACTCAACCCTACGGCTGCTCGGTGAAGTACCGGAGCTCAACCCACTTCTAACGCCCCCCTCGCCGTGCGCGGGATTAAAGAGAATGCGTCTGCCGGAAGAATTGCTGGCCGCCATCGAGCGCGAAGCGGAGAAAGTGGACCGCGCCGCTCTGGTCCGCGCCTCAGACGAGCTGACTCGGCGCTACAAGTCCGCGGACTTTTCAGCACCCATCCTTAGGAGCGAGGCACATCGCGCAGCGTACTTGGCGGCGCGCTTGCCCGCTACGTATGCCGCCAACTGGCGCGTCTTTTCCGAAATATGCCGGCTCGCTCCTCATGCTCAAGAAACTGCCAACGCCCTGGACCTCGGCGCCGGGCCGGGAACAACGCTCTGGGCCGCAGCTGAAGTATTTCCCGGGCTGCGGCAAGCTACGCTGGTTGAATCCGACGAAGCCTGGCTCAAGCTGGGTCAACGCATCGCCGCAAACAGCCCGCATTCCTTCCTGCGCCAGGGGCGGTGGATTCGCCACGATTTGCGCAGTCCCCTCGATTGTTCCCCCCACGACCTGGTGGTGATCTCTTATGCACTGGGCGAGTTGTCGCCGGCGGAGGCGAAAGCGCTGCTTCTACGGGCTTGGAAACTCGCTTCGAGATTTCTAGTGGTTATCGAGCCGGGCACTCCGCGTGGTTTTGGAGTAGTCCACACAGCTCGCGCAGCTTTGATCGCCGAAACAGCCGCGGGCGCGGGGGAAAGCCGGATACTGGCGCCGTGCCCGCATTGCGATGCGTGTCCCATGGCTGCAGCCGGCGACTGGTGTCATTTTGCTCAGCGCGTGCCCCGAACATCATTGCATCGCCGCTTGAAGGGCGGAGCCCTGGCCTACGAGGACGAGAAATTCTCCTACATCGTGGCCAGCCGGGAACATTCGCCGGCTGCGCTTTCGCGGATTGTGCGCCATCCTCAGAAACGCCGCGGTCACGTCCAACTCACGCTGTGCACTCAGCACGGGATTGAAAACCGGACCGTCAGCCGCTCCCAGGGAAAGGACTACCAGCTGGCACGCCAGGCGGAATGGGGAGACGGCTGGGGCGAATAGGGCGCTGGGGCATATTCGTGTATGTCAGGCGTCTCCGATTGCCCTAAATTTTTTCTTATTCCATTCTTAAGCTGTGGCTGAACCTTAATGCTTTCATGCCTTTGCGTTCTCCATCCCGGGTTTTACACATTTCATCTTGAAGAGAATCTTAGGCGCGCCAGCGGCCAAAACCCGTAAACTACTTCCGTCGCAGAATGACTATGCTTTTGCCGTCACAGAACTCGTTCGGCCGGGAAACAGCGCCAGGCCATCAGCCGGTGTTTGAGTTTCTGGTCGTCTCTAAAGACAACCCGGTCTTTCAGACGGTAGCTGCCGCCATTCGCCAGGTCCACGGACGCTTGAACTGCACTCCCAGCACGGCCACCGCCCGTGACTACGTCTCCTGGAGGAAGGTGGATGGGATTGTCGTCGACATGAGTCTTCCCGGCGCGCTGGAGTTGATTCGACGCGTGCGGGCGGCAAGTCCCAACCGTTTCTCGGCGGTCTTTGCCTGCATTGGTTCTTCCCCGGAGACGCAAGTTGCCATCGACGCGGGCGCGAACTTCGTGCTCCACCGCCCGTTGCTTCCCGATAAGATCGCCCGCGTCCTGAACGCCGCCACCGACCTGATGGTGGCCGAGAAGAGACGTCATCTGCGTCATCCCCTGATGGTTCCCGTGGAGCTGAGAATGAAAGAGCGGGAAGTGGAGAGCACCATGTCAAACCTGAGCGAAGGCGGCATGGCAATCTGGTCGCTCTATTACCATGCACCCGGGGCGGCCATTCAGTTTGCTTTTGAAATTCCTTTCGGCGGGCTCGTTCGCGGCGAAGGCGAGGTCGCCTGGACCAACGGGGATGGCCTCTCCGGCGTCAGGTTCCGCACGCTGTCCGATCAGGCCCGCGATCACCTCTCAGCCTGGATTGCCCGCCGCCATCCCGCGAACTGAGCCGACTGCGGTTCATTCTTGACTTGTGGAGCACAGGCGCCCTCGCCTGTGAAGA
>CAZFRV010000187.1:0-6366 GCA_964521445.1 uncultured Acidobacteriaceae bacterium | reverse complement strand
TTTGCCATTGCGATTTTTGTACTCTTTGCCGTGCCCCAATTCACGCACGGCGATGGCGCGCTCCCCAAGGTGGATCGTTTTTTGGATCTTGTGGTCCCAATTCTTCCCACACTGATTGTCGGCGGAGCGTTGCTGTGGTCGTCGCGCTTCTCCGAGCAGTCACCCCAGGCCTTGGGACGTTGGCTTGCCGGGCGGCCGATCTCCTTCTGGATCATGACGTGGTTCCTGGTGGAGTTGATCATGCTTACCGCGGTGGGCACATTCTTCCGCGGCAAGGGGTGGACGTGGACAGTGCCCTGGCGAGCTGAATGATAAGGGGAAGCTGAATGAAACAGGAAGCTGAATCAACATGGAGAAGCTCCAGTGAACTCAAAGGATAAGCCCGGCCCGTTGCGCAGCCGTCCCACGGGTCGCGAACTTGCCGCGTTCGGGGTAGTAAGCCTGGTCCTGCTCGGCTCTCTGGCCATCGCTCCCGCCAAAAATTATTTCAGCGACTGGCGCCACTATCAGAAGTCGTATCTCAAGCTGGCTTCCGACCGCCAGGCCGGCACTCTGGTCCGCGGTTTTCATACAGGGATTCGCCAGATATGGATTCCCAAACTGGGCGTGGTTGACCGCTGCGAATCCTGCCATGTGAATCTCAACGGCGCGCTGGTGGGAGCGTCGGCTCAGCCGTTCCGTCCGCATCCCCAGATTCCTCACTCTTTGGACCAGTACGGGTGCGTGCTGTGTCATCGCGGCCAAGGAGCGGCGACCAGCGTGGAGGAAGCGCATTACACCACCGAAGCCTGGGAACAGCCGCTGCTTCCGGCTCGCTATCTCGACTCCTCCTGCGGACAGTGCCACCTGGCGGCTCTGCAAGGTACCCCCAGGCTGAACCAGGGACGGCGCCTGCTTTCGGCAGAAGGATGTGTCCACTGCCACGTGGTAACCCAGCCCGACGGCAATGTGCTCAAGCCCGACGACGATCCGCCGCCGCTCACCCATATCGCAGAAAAGACCAGCCGGGATTGGATCTTCGCCTGGATCAAGAACCCGCAGGCCTACGCGGCCTCCGCCACCATGCCTAACTTCCAACTCAGCGACCAGGATGCCGCCGACATTTCCGCATTCCTGATCGCACAGAGCACGCCTTCGGCCGGGGTGAAGAATGCGTCTTCCGGCCGCCCCGCCCAGCCCCAGCCGGCTGACGCCGCGGAGGCGACCACGCTCTACGGCAGCTTGTTCTGTTCCTCCTGCCACGCGGTGCAGAATGCGGCCGGGAACCTGGTGGGCGGAAACTTCGGGCCCGAGTTGACGCGCGTAGGGAGCAAAGTAAATCCTGACTGGCTGCACCGCTGGCTCAACGACCCCAGGCAATACGAGCCGGGCACGCGCATGCCCCACTATCGCCTGGACGAGAAGCAGATTGCCCTGCTCTCCACCTTCCTGGCGGCCAAAAAGGACGACGATCTTCTCGCCAATGTTCACCTGGCGCCGGCGACCCCAGACAGCATTGCTCACGGCAAGCGTCTGGTCACGGAGAGCGGCTGCGCCGCCTGCCATCAGATCAACGGTGTGAGCCCGCCTCAGAATTTTGCTCCCGATCTCTCCCGCGTCGGCAGCCGGGCGCTGGCGCAGATCGTTTTTCCTCCCGGCATGAATCACAACCTGCCCGAGTACATCACCGCCAAGATTGACGATCCGCGAAGTTTTGGTCCGGGGCTGAAGATGCCCAAGTTCACCCTTGCGCCCGACCAGGAAGTGGCGCTCACCACCGCCTTGTTAGCGCAAACCGACCGCGCCGCCGGTCTGGCGCACGAGCAGCTGCTCTCGGCCGCGTCCCGATCCAACTACCATCCGGGCGGCGACGCCGGAAAGCTGATGGACGATCTGCGCTGCCTGAGCTGCCACGCCATCAACGGCAATGGCGGCGACATGGCGCCCGACCTGACGTGGGAAGGCAGCGCCGTACAGCGCGCGTGGCTGGAAGGGTTCTTGAAGGATCCCAATACGCTACGACCAGCCCTGATTCGCCGCATGCCGAAGTTCAACCTGAACCCCGCCGAGATCAAGACTCTTTCGGATTACATTCTCTCCGCCTATCAGGCGCCCGGACTCGATACCGGGACGCTCGATCCGCATGCTTTAGGCCCGGACGCCGCTGCCCGCGGCAAGCAGCTTTTCTATTCCAAGTATGGCTGCCAAGCCTGCCACATCGCCGACTATAAGAATGACAAAGGATATGTGGGCCCGGCGCTGGCTAGCGTCGGCGCCAGGTTGACTCCAGCTTGGATGTACAAGTGGCTCAAGGACCCGAACGCCCTTCGTCCTGGCACTCAGATGCCCAACCTGAATCTGAAGGACGATGAAGCGCGGGACCTGACCGCCTTTCTCATCACCCTAAAGACCCAGCAGAAAGGAGGCGCCAAGTGAGATTTCAGCTTGTTCTGCTATCGTCTGCGTTGCTCGTGGCCGGCTGTTCCAGAAGTCCTTCATCGAAGCCGCTCCCGCCTACGGCCTACGGGACGCAGATCGTGGAGGTCAGCGGCGGGAAACAGATTGCTACCGTCGGATCAGCGCTGCCGCAGCCGGTGATCGTGCAGGTCAATGGCGCCGACGGAAATCCCGTGACTGGCGCTCTGGTCACCTTCCGCGGGGAAGGGCTTCAGTTCACGCCGGCGCAAGCGCTCTCTGATGCGAGCGGCCAAGTGTCAACCTCGGCGCAACTCGGATTTAACGCCGGCGACTACCAGATCACGGCCGAAACGCCCAAGAAGGACGGAGGCGCGGCGTCCGTCAACTTGCGCCAAATTGCCCTGGGCTATCAAGCCACGCTGGGGAAGGCTGTGAACGATCAGTACTGCGTCCGTTGCCATGATACCGAATCCACGCCGGAGCGGGTCTCTAATTTTGACAATCTCTCGCCGTCGCCGCATCAGTTTAGTGACGGCGCCACATACAACCGCCTTTCGGACGCCGACGTGATCAACTTCATCAGCCACGGTGGCCCTGCCGTCGGCAAGTCTCCGCAGATGCCCGCCTACGGCGTCACGTTGAAGCCCGCAGAAATCAAGGCTCTTCTTGATTACATCCGATCGATTGCCGATCCGCCGTATCAATCTCCAGGAGTGAAATATGGGAAATAGCAATTTCGCCTGCATCATTGTCACCGCGGTTAGTCTCGGGCTTTCTTCCGCCGCTCAGGTGCTTGCCGTCTCCGACATCAAGGACCCACGGGGGCAGCTCTTGCAACAACAGTACAACGCGCAACTGCGCGAGCTGGGGGCGGAGGCAGCGGCTCTCCGCTTCCCATACGCTTTTTATTTCAGCAATAACCTCGATATCGACGAAAGCAAGCAGAAACAACTGCCACAAGGCTCCATCCGTTTCGACCGCATGCACGATCAGCTGGTCCTGGCGGTCACCGGCAACTATTACATTTCTTATTCAACCCGCCAACTGACTCCCAACCAGCGGGCGCGTAAGACCTTTGAGGACGTAGTGTTGCCCCTGTTGAAAGTCGCTGTCACCCACATTGATAAAACGGCGCCGTTCGATGCCTACGCTTTCGAAATTGCCCACCACGTGCACGGCAAAATGCTGAAGGTTGAAACCGAAGGTCCCGAGAACCTGGTGGTGGTCGTGCCACGGGGAATGGCGGAGCGCCTGACGCAGGGCAAAGACATTGAGACCAGACAAGGCGTCCTGCTGGAGAGCGAAGTTTATCTGAACGGCGAGCCTCTCACGCTATGGCTAAGCGGCGACGAGGCGCCGACGGACGTCAAAGACCGCTACCTCGCCCGTCGCAAAGGCGAGAAGGCTCCCAATCTCGAAGCCGCGGAGTATGAACCTGGCTCCCTGGTCAGCCCGCATCTGCTTCCCGAGGTGGCCAGAATGCGGGACTTTGGCAGGACCGAGCACGACGTTTCCCCGGCAAGGCTGGAGAAACTGGAAACGCAGTACGCGGACAAGGAGCGCAAGTTGGTCAGCGATCTCAATGCCCTGGCCCATTTCGTCGACTACGCTCCGCCCGCCTTTGTTGCCTTCCGTGATGGCGCGTATCTACAGCTCAACCTCACCACCGACCTTGACCAGCCGGCGGGCTCGTCGCAATACCGCATCGCCGCCCTGGCCTTCGATACTCATGTTGCACACCTTTTGCGTCCGGTCTCGCGATACTTCCATGACAGTGCGCAGTTCGAGGGCATCGACTTCAGCACCACCGTCCATCAGTCGGCCCAGCCAACCAGCGAAGCAGTGGAATTTGTAGTGCCGATATCCGCGCTGTTCTGCTATGAAAAGTACGACTGCACCGGCCAGGAGCTGATCAACCGCAGCCTGGTCTTGATCAACGGCGAGCGCGTCACACTCGATCTACAGAAAGCGGAAAGCGACTTCAACGCCGGCGTGCGGTAACCATCGCGCCTGTCATCCTGAGCGAGTCCGAGGGAGCGAACGCGACTAAGGGCGAGTCGAAGGATCCCGAAGGTATCTCGCGTGCCATTGCCGCGTCAGGGAATTCTCTCGACGATGCCCGGCCCACGATTTCCTGTCACGCGTGACGGTTCGCTTTACAGAGTGTGGCTCGAAATGCTGCTTCCAGGACAGTTCCCTCAAGAAAATTCCCTGAATCAGCAAGGCATAGGACGCATCCTCGGGATCCTTCGACTCGCCCTCATCCCGGCGCGGCGGGACTCGGACTCGCTCAGGATGACAGATGAAACAGACATGGCCTGGTTTAACTGAATGCTTTTGCCATTGCACGACAGGCCGCCGAATCCCGCCCTGCGCTGTACAATCAACCCCTGAAGACCGAGCCCGATGTCTTTTGATCTCCAGCCCATTCTGCAAGGCGAACTGCTCGAACTCCGGCCGCTTCGAGCAGAGGATTTTGATGGTCTTTACGCCGTAGGTTCAGATCCCCTCATTTGGGAACAACATCCGAACACCGACCGTTATCAGGAAAACGTTTTCAAGGAATTTTTCCGCGAGGCCTTGGAATCCGGTGGAGCGTTGATCGCCACCGATTCCAAAGATGGCCGGATCATCGGGTCGTCGCGGTTCTATGGGTACGACCAAGAAAAAAGCGAGATCGAAATCGGCTGGTCGTTCCTGGCCAGGTCCCACTGGGGCGGCGCCTACAACCGGGAAATGAAACAGCTTATGCTGCGGCATGCTTTTAAATTCGTGGACCACGTCGTCTTTCTCGTCGGTCCGCAGAATTTGCGCTCGCAGAAGGCACTTCTGAAAATCGGCGCAGTTCGCATGGGATCAAGACTCAATAGCTATGGCCGAGACAGTTTTGTGTACCAAATGACCGCGTCATCCTTCCTCTGACACTTTCACGCAACCAGGAATGTTTTCGCGTAGCGAGGTTTAGCTTCCTTCCTTCAATTTCTTCAGCATCTCAGCTCCATTTTTGTTGTCCGGATTCAGCGCCAGCGACTTCTCATAATTCTTGATGGCGAGGTCCTTCTGGCCGGCGTTCATGTAGGCTTCGCCCAGGCTGTCATAGCAGTTCCAGCCCTGCGGATATTCCTCCACGTTGAGCTGAAACACCTTGATCGCTTCGTCGATCCTCTTTTGCTGGAGCAGGTGGTAGCCGAGCGAGTTCAGGCTGCTTTCGTCGATCTTGTATTCGCCCGTTTTTTGTTCAGAAGCCGCGCCCTGCTTGAGCCGCTTGTAGAAGTCGATGGCGGCTTGCGGGCTCTTGACGTTTTCAATGAGCGTGAGCGCGTGGGCGGCGGGTATCGGCTCAGGAGTGTATTTCCATCCGTACTCGCGGGCGATAACTCTAATGATACGGGGCGCGATATAGAAGAACGTGTCGGAGTTTCCCATGATGACCAGGCCCTGGCCGGAATCGCCCAGCATCACCAGGTTCGCCTGGAAGCCTTCGTCGGCGCCGTCGTGCCCGAACTCGCCGGGATTGCTGTCATCGAGAAAGAAGGCCAGCCCAACGGAGGCCCCGCCGCCTTCGGCTTTGATCTGCGGCGTCAACATTTCCTGCACGCTCTTCTGTGTCAGTACGTGGTTCGCCTTTCCCTGTTTGGAGAGCGCAACTTCAATGGCAAACTTTGCCAGGTCGGTGGGCGTGGTCCAGAGCCCGGCAGCCGCCATTTCCGGATAAATGTGCCACTTGCCTTCCACCGGCGTGTGGCCGGCGCGTCCGCCGGTGGCAGCGTAAGCGGCGCGCGCGGCGGGCAGCGGCTGCTCATACGTGCTGTTCGTCATTCCGATTTTGCTCAGCACGGTGTCATGCATGAACTGGGGAAACGGCTTGCCGGTAACGTCAATCATCAATTGCTGCTCAATGGTGACACCGCCTCCGGAGTAGCGCATCTTTGTTCCCGGAACAAAATCCACGCGGATGGGAGCAGTGCT
>CAZFRV010000186.1:0-9333 GCA_964521445.1 uncultured Acidobacteriaceae bacterium | reverse complement strand
GGAGCTGCCGGCGGGGACGGAGATGGTGATGCCGGGCGACAACGTGGCGCTGACGATTGAGTTGATCACGCCGGTGGCCATGGAAAAAGGTTTGCGGTTCGCCATCCGCGAAGGCGGACGGACCGTAGGCGCGGGAACGATTTCAGAAATCATTCAGTAAGTTGTGAGGGCACAGGCAGGAGTGCCTGTGCCACACACAGATTCTGCCTCGGCCTTTATCGCGCAAGCTAAGGGCTAAAGGCCAAGAGCTAAGGGCTGGTTTTATGCGAGAAATCATCACGTTACAGTGCGGCGAGTGCAAAGAGCGGAACTACTCGACCACCAAGAACAAGAAAACGACCACCGGGCGGCTGGAGTTCAGCAAGTTTTGCAAACGGTGCCGCAAGCACACGGCGCATAAGGAAGTGAAATAGGGCAGGCCTTAGTACTTAGCCCTTGGCCTTTAGCCAGAGATGCTCTTGGCTAGAAAACAAGACTAATTGCTAAAGGCTAATTGCTAAATGCTGATTTTGAGGGGCGTAAGCTCAATGGCTAAACTGCCGGTCTCCAAAACCGGACTTGGGGGTTCGAATCCCTCCGCCCCTGCCAGAAATGCGTGGGAGTGGCGTGAGGGCGAGATCGGGGGGCCGCTGGGAAGCCCTAGAAGAAACGAAAGCAGGAAACAGGATCATGGCAAAGGCAGCAACCATCATGCGTGATGAACAGGGGTTAGGCGGAAAGATGAAAGCCCTCCCGGCGCGCATCAGCAGTTTTCTCTCTGACGTCCGCAACGAAATGCGGAAAGTCACTTTTCCGAGCCGGAAAGAAGTTCAGGCCACCACGCTGGTCGTCATTATCACGGTCATCATCTTTGGCGTGTTTTTCTTTGTGGTGGACCAGGCTATCGGAAACGGTGTGACGTGGGTTTTGAAGCACGCGCCGAAGTAAGCCAAAGGAAGGTTGACGGAAGTATGGAAGAGCAGAATACAACGGGAACTGGCGAGACCGGGCAGCCGATCCCGGCAGACGACGCCAATCCGAATATGAAGTGGTACATCATCCACACGTATTCAGGATTCGAGCGCAAGGTCAAGGAGTCTCTGGAATCACGCATTGCCGCCTTCGGTTTGCAGGAAAAGATCGGCAAAGTAGTGATTCCAACCGAGCCCGTCACCGAGATCCGCGGCGGCAAGAAATATACCGTGGAGCGCATGTTCTATCCCGGTTACGTGCTGGTGCAGATGGACCTGGCCGGGTTCCGCACCGGGGGCGAAGGCGATCACGTGTGGCACGTGGTCAAGTCCACGCCGCGCGTCACCGGTTTCGTGGGCACCGCCAACGATCCTACGCCGCTTTCCGGGGACGAGGTCAACCAAATCGTTTACCGCGTGAACGTGGGCAAGGACAAACCCAAGATCAGGGTTAAGTTCGAAAAGAACGAGACCGTGCGCATTACCGATGGCCCCTTTGCCAACTTCAACGGCACCGTGGATGAGGTCAATGAAGACCGGGAAACGTTGAAGGTGATGGTCACGATTTTCGGCCGAGCGACACCGGTGGAATTGGAATTTGGCCAAGTGGAGAAAGTGGCATGAAACCAGCCTCTAGTATTTAGCCCTTGGCCTTTAGCCCGAGATACTGGCGTAAGAGACACAAAGGCCAATTGCTAAAGGCTAATGGCTGATCACAACGGGAATGACGGCAACGCCGCTCTGCTGTCCCGCAAGAGGGATTTGGAAGAAATGAAGAAATAGAGACATATGGCACCCAAAAAAATACAAGCACAAGTGAAGTTGCAGATCGAAGCTGCCAAAGCTACTCCGGCGCCTCCGGTAGGTCCGGCGTTGGGCCAGGCGCAGATCAACATCATGGAGTTCTGCAAGCAGTTCAACGCGCGCACTTCAAACAAAGAGATGGCCGGGCTGATTATCCCGGTCGTGATCAGCGTCTACACCGATCGGTCGTTCACGTTCATCACGAAAACTCCGCCGGCGTCCGTCCTGCTGAAACGGGCTGCGGGAATCGCCAAGGGATCAGGCGCCCCCAATAAGGAGAAAGTGGGCAAGGTGACGGAGAAGCAGGTGGCCGACATCGCCAAGCAGAAGATGCCGGACTTGAACGCCGCCTCCCTCGACGCGGCCTTCATGAGCGTGAAAGGCACCGCCCGCAGCATGGGCATTGATGTTGTTTAGAACAATTCGCAGGTACGAAGATCAATCGCTAACACTACGGCCCGGAGTTTTCTCCGGAGCGGTGGGAGATAAGGAAATTCGAAATGAGTCGCAAAGCAGGAAAAAACATCAGCAAGGCGCGAGCGGCGGTGGAGAAACGTTCCTACGTGCTCGCGGAAGCCGTGCCGCTGCTGCAGAAAGTCAAATACGCGAAGTTTGATGAAACGGTGGAGGTCACGCTACGGCTGGGTGTTGATCCCAAACATGCCGACCAGATGGTCCGCGGCACCGTGGTTCTGCCGCACGGCCTGGGCAAGTCCAAGAAAGTCCTGGTGATCGCCGGGGGCGAAAAAGTGCGCGAAGCAGAAGCCGCGGGGGCCGACATTGTAGGTGGAGAAGAAATGGTGGAAAAAATCCAGAAGGAAAGCTGGACGGATTTTGACGCCGTCATCGCCACCCCGGACATGATGAAGTCCGTCGGCAAACTGGGCAAGGTCCTGGGTCCCAAGGGACTCATGCCGAATCCGAAGACAGGTACTGTCACCTTTGACATCGCTAACGCGGTGAAGGAGATCAAGGCCGGCAAAGTGGAGTTTCGTACCGATAAGACGGCCCTGGTGCACGTGCCGGTAGGCAAGATTTCATTCACGCCGGACAAGCTGGTGGAAAACGCCACTGCGGTCATCTCGAGTGTGGTCCGAGCCAAGCCCGCGGCCGCCAAAGGCAAATACATCAAGGGCGCGTATCTCTCGTCCAGCATGGGGCCCGGCATCTCCGTGGATACCAGCGCGGTAGAAGCTGCCTCGAAAGCTTGAGGCAGGAATCGGGATGCCGAAATCCCGAGCATAGCGAGGGAGCTGATTGGAGGTTCCCTGAGAAATTGATAAGGATTAAACAATGGCCGTCACTAAAGCAAAAAAAGCCGAACAGATTGAAAAGCTGAATTCTGACTTGCAAAAGGCCAGCAGCATGATTGTGGGCACTTTTTCGAAGCTCACCGTGGCCAAGGACTTTGAGCTGCGCAAGACCGTCCGCACCGCCGGCGCCCGATACCAGGTGGTCAAGAACACGCTGGCCTCTCGCGCCGGTGAAGGGACGAAGGTCGCCGAGGCCCTGAAAGGCCTCAAAGGCGTGACTTCCATCGCCTACACCGCGGGCGATCCGGTGGCGCTGGCCAAGGCGCTGAGCAAGTATGTGGAGGAGAATCCGGAATTCTCCTTCAAGACGGGCATCCTGGAAGGCCGCGTGATCTCCACCAAGGAGATCAAGGCGCTGGCTACCATGCCCTCGAAAGAAGAGATCTACTCCAAGCTGCTGTTCTTGATCAACGCTCCGGCGCAGCGGCTGGTGACGGTGATGAATGCCGTGGGCCGCGACCTCGCGGTGGTCATCGGCCAGGGTGTGGAGAAGAAGAAGTTCAAAGACACGGGCGAAGCTGCTCCGCAGGGCCAGGCTGTTGCTGAGGCCGTGCCTGCGGCAGTCAACGCTCAGGTTACAGATTAGGTTTATTCCTCCGGGAGGTTCGGTGCAAGCCTTTCGGGGGTAGGACGTTCTCGTCGTCAGAAGCTCACGCGGCGCATGTCTGGGCGCATTGGAACGCGATGGGGTGATGCGGCGATCAGCACAAATTGACTTTCGAAAAACGTGGAGATTAACAATGGCAGACTTGCAACAGTTGGAAGAACAAATCGTTGGGCTTAGCCTTCTTGATGCCGCCCAGTTGGTCAAGAAGCTCGAAGAGCGTTTAGGCGTCTCGGCAGCGGCAGCAGCTCCGGTGATGGTGGCCGGCGGTGGTGCGGCAGCGGGTCCGGCGGCCGCCGAGGAAAAGACCGAGTTTACCGTGGTTTTAACCGGCGCCGGCGCCAACAAAATCAACGTGATCAAGGCCGTGCGCGAAGTTACCAGCCTGGGCTTGAAGGAAGCCAAGGACCTGGTGGATGGCGCTCCCAAGCCGATCAAGGAGAACGTCTCCAAGGAAGAAGCCGAAACCATTAAGAAGAAATTCACCGAGGCGGGTGCTACGGTCGAAGTCAAGTAGCCCGGCCGGCAGGATGCTGGCAAAAGGGGGGTGCTCGCCGTCTCGGCGATGCCACCCCCGACAGCAGATTTGAATCCGGATGGGGACTTCTGTTATCAAATAGATAGGGCGGTTCTCTTCCAAACCGTAGTTTTCAGGGTGCAGGGCAGGGTGCGGTGTTCCTACAGTCAAAACGTGCAGTCGGGGGCTTCGGCCTGACCTGTCGATTTGTGTCTTTTTTCAACGGGTTCGTGGCGAACGGACCGAGAACGGTTTAACTGAGACGGCGCGGACAGAACAATTATTTGATCGAAGGTTGCCTTCGCGGCGCCAGCGGGAACACTCGTCCCGCGGGGCCGATTTCTGTTTTGGCCTCTCGGCTCGGCCATCCAGGCCGATTTTGAAGTTGCATACTTAACAGGTTTTGCTCTGGAAAAGCAAGAGTTTTTCCGGGCAGGATCGACCGTATCGCAGGAACGGCGCGAACGGAACCGACAAAGTTCTTAGGAGTTATTCATGCCGAACAAGAATGGCGCATCCCGTCATCGTTTCGATTTTTCCAAAATTCCGGCAACGCTGCAGATCCCGAACCTGATCGAGGTGCAGAAGCGCTCGTAC
This sequence comes from uncultured Acidobacteriaceae bacterium, assembly GCA_964521445.1. GTDB lineage: Bacteria > Acidobacteriota > Terriglobia > Terriglobales > Acidobacteriaceae > Angelobacter. The sequence goes on along the minus strand of CAZFRV010000186.1, from coordinate 4,548 downwards.
GATCGCTTCCTGCAGATGGACAAGCTGCCGAGCGAGCGTGACGACAGCGGCCTGCAGGCGGTCTTCCAGTCGGTATTTCCCATCACCGATTTCCGCAACGTTTCCGAGTTGGCGTTCGTGGACTTTTCCATCGGCAACTGGGAATGCAAGTGCGGACACCTGAAAGGCCTGCATCACCTGCGCACGACCTGCCGCAATTGCGGCAACACCGTGATTACCGACCCGTTTCATCCCGGGGACGTTTTGTGCGGCAAGTGCGGCACGTACAACGCCAACACACCCGACTTCTGCAACAAGTGCGGCGATCCTGTAGGCCTCCAGCTCAAGTACGACGTGGCTGAGTGCGAGGAGCGCGGCATGACGTATTCGGCGCCGCTGAAGGTCACCATCCGTCTCACCATTTACGACAAGGACCCGGAGACCGGCAACAAGAGCATCCGCGACATCAAGGAGCAGGAAGTTTTCTTCGGCGATATTCCGTTGATGACCCTGAACGGCACCTTCATTGTCAATGGCACCGAACGCGTGATTGTCAGCCAGTTACACCGCTCGCCGGGCGTATTCTTCGAAACCGCCAACAATCGCACCTATTTTCTGGGCAAGATCATTCCCTATCGCGGCTCGTGGGTGGAGTTCGAATACGACCAGAAGAACGTCCTCTACGTCCGCATCGATCGCAAGCGCAAATTCCTGGGGACGATCTTCCTGCGCGCGCTGGGCCTGCGCTCGGATGAGGACATCCTGCGCACGTTCTACACCGTGGACCGCATCAGCCTGCGCGACAAGAAGCTGCGCTGGATCCTGGACAGCGGCATCGAGCGCCCCACCAATCTGCTGGGCCTCAAACTGGCGCACAGCATCAAGGACAAGAGCGGACATGAAATCGCTCATTCCGGGCGCAAGATCACGCCGGCGATCCTGAAGGAAATCCAGAAGGCCAAGATTACCGAGATTGACGCCGACACCACCGACCTGGAAGGCGGCTTTACCGCCGCCGATATCGTGGACACCGCGACCGGCGAAGTCCTGCTGGAAGCCAACAACGAAATCACGCCGGAAAAGCTGACCAAGTTCATGGACGCTGGCGTGGAAGAGATCCAGTTGTTCTTCCCCGAGCGGGATGACGTGGGCAACGTCATCAGCGCCACGCTGCGCCGCGACTCGGTCAAGACGCCCCAGGAAGCGCTGATTGAAATCTACCGTAAGCTGCGTCCTGGCGATCCGCCGACGCTGGATACGGCCACCGCGCTGTTCCACGGCATGTTCTTTGACGCCCGCAAGTACGACTTTAGCCGCGTCGGCCGCTTGAAGTTCAACATCAAGCTGCATGAGAAGGAGAGCGCCACCAGCCTGGACAAGCGCACGCTCGATCCGGACGACTTCTATGCCACCATTCGCTATCTGCTGAAGCTGCGGAAGAGCCTGGGCTCGGTGGACGACATCGATCACCTGGGTAACCGCCGCGTGCGCGCGGTGGGCGAGCTGATGGAAAACCAGTTCCGCATCGGCCTGGTGCGCATGGAACGCGCCATCAAGGAAAAGATGAGCGTGTACCAGGAAATGTCCACGGCCATGCCTCATGATCTGGTGAACGCCAAGCCGGTCATGGCTGCCATCCGCGAGTTCTTTGGATCATCGCAGCTCTCGCAGTTCATGGACCAGACCAACCCGCTCTCGGAGATCACACACAAACGCCGTCTCTCCGCGCTGGGGCCAGGCGGTCTTTCTCGCGAGCGCGCGGGGTTTGAAGTCCGCGATGTCCATCCCACGCACTACGGCCGCATTTGCCCGATTGAGACGCCGGAAGGTCCAAACATCGGCCTGATCAGCTCGCTGAGCTGCTATGCCAGAATCAATGACTACGGCTTCATCGAATCGCCCTATCGGCGCGTGCGTGACGCGCGCGTGGTGGATTTCGTAACCGTCGTCAACGCCGGCGACAGCGATTACCGCGTGGGCGACCACATCGAACTGAAGGATGCGGACAAGGCCAACGCTGACCTGAAAGAGCGCCGCAAGAAGCTCATCGATCACGAGCCGTTCTCGTTCTACCTCTCCGCGTGGGAGGAAGATCGGCACGTGATTGCCCAGGCCAACGTCGAGCTTGACGACAAGGGCCGTATTACCGCGGAACTGGTGAACGCGCGCAAGGCCGGCAACTTCGTCCTGGTGCCGCACGAGGAAGTCGATTACATCGACGTGAGCCCGAAGCAGCTGGTCTCGGTTGCGGCATCGCTGGTGCCGTTCCTGGAACATGACGACGCCAACCGAGCGCTGATGGGCGCCAACATGCAACGCCAGTCTGTGCCGCTGCTTCGCGCTGCGGCGCCGATCGTGGGTACGGGCATGGAAGGCGTGACCGCGCGCGACTCCGGAGCCGTGGTTCTGGCCCGTCGCAATGGGATCATCGACTCGGTGGATTCCGAGCGCATTATCGTGCGCGTGGAAGGTGAACACCACCCCACCCAGCTCTCGCGCGAGGTGGGCAGTGACATCTACCAGCTCACCAAGTTCAAACGATCCAACCAGAACACCTGCATCAACCAGAAGCCGGTAGTCAAGAAGGGTGACCGTGTTCTCAAAGGCCAGGTCATCGCCGACGGCCCGTGCACGGACAAGGGCGAACTTGCGCTAGGACGCAATGTGCTCGTGGCCTTCATGCCCTGGCGCGGCTACAACTTTGAGGACGCCATCCTGGTTTCCGAGAAGCTGGTGAAAGAGGACTATTACACCTCGGTCCACATCGAGGAGTTTGAGATCGAGGCCCGCGATACCAAGCTGGGTCCGGAAGAAATCACCCGCGACATCCCTAACGTGAGCGAGTCGGCTCTGCGTGACCTGGATGAGAGCGGCGTGATCCGCATCGGCGCCACGGTCAAGCAGGGCGACATCCTGGTGGGCAAGGTCACGCCCAAGGGCGAAACCCAGCTCACTCCGGAAGAGAAGCTGCTGCGCGCCATCTTCGGTGAAAAAGCCGGTGATGTCCGCGACGCTTCGCTGACCTGTCCTCCGGGCATCGAGGGCACGGTGGTGGATGTGAAGATCTTCTCCCGCAAGGGCCAGGAGAAGGACGAACGCGCCAAGGCCATTGAGGCTTCGCAGATCGAGCGGCTGGAAAAGAACCTGGCCGACGAAATCCGAATCCTTACCGACGAACGCTTGAAGCGCCTGGAAGCCATCCTGGGCGGCAAGGAAGTCCAGGCGGACTTGCATGACGAGCGCACCAACAAGCGCTTGCTCACCAAGGGCGCCATGCTGGACCGCGAGACCATCGAGCGCATCTCCACGCGCAACCTGAAGCGCCTCAAGTATGCAGACCAGGACCCGCGCGTGAACGAGCAGATTGACGAGATCGAAGAGATGACCTCGCGCCAGATTGACGTGCTGCGCAAGATCACCAACGAGAAGATCGGCAAACTGCAAAAGGGCGACGAGCTGCCTCCCGGCGTGATCAAGCTGGTGAAGGTTTACATCGCCATGAAGCGCAAGCTCAGCGTGGGCGACAAGATGGCGGGACGCCACGGCAACAAAGGCGTGATTGCCCGCATTCTTCCCGAAGAAGATATGCCCTACCTGAGGGACGGAACGCCGGTGGAGATCGTGCTCAATCCGCTGGGCGTCCCCAGCCGTATGAACGTCGGCCAGATTCTGGAGACGCACCTGGGCTGGGCCGGCTATCAGTTGGGCGAGCGCATTGCGGAGTTCCTGAGACAGAACTCTCGCGAAGAAGTGATTCGCCGCGAGTTGAAGACGATCTTCAAGGACACTCCGTTTGCCGCCAAGATCACAGAGCTCGATGACACGGAACTCATGAGCGTGGCCAAGAGCCTGAGCAACGGCGTGTACTTCGCTTCGCCGGTGTTCGATGGATCGCGCGAGGTGGAAATCAAGTCCATGCTGCGTGAGGCCGGCCTGCCAGAATCGGGTAAGACCGAGCTCTATGACGGCATGACCGGAGAGAAGTTCGAGCAGCCGGTGACGGTCGGTTATATCTACATGCTCAAACTCTCGCACCTGGTAGACGACAAGATCCACGCCCGCTCCATCGGGCCGTATTCGCTGATCACCCAGCAGCCTCTGGGCGGCAAAGCGCAGTTCGGCGGACAGCGCTTTGGCGAGATGGAAGTCTGGGCCCTGGAAGCTTACGGCGCGGCTTATATCCTGCAGGAACTGCTCACGGCGAAGTCGGACGATGTGTTTGGCCGCACCAAGATCTATGAGGCCATTGTGAAAGGCGAGGCCGCCATTGAACCCGGCGTGCCCGAGTCTTTCAACGTGCTGATTCGCGAGCTGCAGTCGCTCTGTCTGGACGTGGAGCTGGTCAAAGGTTTGGAGGCCGAACGCAAGCAGGCGGCCACCGTGGCGGCCGACTAACACGGCCGCGCGTCTCAACTCCGGGTTGCATCCCGGCTGGGGTTGAGATTAGAGCATGACTTTTAGAGACAAACCGGGAGCCGCCGCGGTGGCGTAAAAGCCGCAGGAGGACACCTTGTACCGTTCAAGTCCATTTGATCTGGGAACCGCGATTACTGATTTCGATTCCATCCG